>NZ_JBNNXU010000010.1:0-183353 GCF_052873915.1 Photobacterium sp. DNB22_13_2 | reverse complement strand
GGGCGATGGGCGATGGGCGATGGGCGATGGGCGATGGGCGATGGGCGATGGGCGATGGGCGATGGGCGATGGGCGATATAGGTATTCAACAAGAGCCTGACCATGTCAAGCTCTTGCTTCTACTCTTTGCTTTTCCTCTAGCCAGTTTTACTTGAGCTTATAAATGATACCCGGGTTACAACGGATCATCTCAAACTTATCGGTCAAGCCCGTTAGCGACTCTGACGCCCCTAGCAGCAGATAACCGCCGGGATTGAGGCTGGCTGCCATTTGGTTGAGCACTTTCGCCTTCATCTCTGGCGAGAAGTAAATCAAGACATTCCGGCAGAAAATCACATCAAACTTACCCAACAGAGCATAGCTGTCTTTCAAATTTTGCGGACGGAAGTTCACCATCCGCTTGACCTTATCGCTCACTTTCAGACGACCGTCGCGATTATCTTCGAAAAACATTCGTCGACGCTCCATCGACAGCCCACGGCTAAGAGCCAGGTTATCGTATGCGCCTGAACGGCATGTCTCCAGCATAGTCTGAGAGATATCGGTCGCGGTGATTTGTACTGGGTTGGCTAACATCCCCGGTCTGCGGTTCTGGGTTTCCAGTACCGTCATCGCGATAGAATAAGGTTCCTGCCCCGATGAACTGGCAGATGACCAAATTTTGATCGGCCGCTTATTGGCTGCCAGTTCTGGCAAAATACGTTCAGCCAGCACTGTGTAAGGATAAGTATCGCGAAACCACAGCGTTTCATTGGTTGTCATGGCATCGACTGCCGCAACCCGCAACTCCCGATTACGCCCGGCATTCACCACCTGCAACAATTCAGATAATGAAGATAATGAAAATTGACTGACTAAAGGGCTGAGCCGGCTTCTTACCAAATACTGTTTGCTGTCGCCCAGGACAATGCCACACTGGGCTTCCAGGAAACGGCAAAATTCACGGTATTCCTGATCGTTTATTGTTATAGCTGTCATTTACTACTCTAGTATGGTTATTCTGTGCTCGAGTATGCTTTTTATTTTGGCATTGCCGCTTTGACCGCAGCGCCGAGTTCGTCAGGATTAAATTTAGGAATAAAGGCGTTGGCCCCGACACGCTCCACCATGGCTTGGTTGAAGACCCCACTCAATGAGGTATGAAGGATAACATGTAAATCCTTAAGTCGAGGATCATTACGGATCTCTGCGGTTAAGGTATAGCCATCCATTTCCGGCATCTCGATATCCGAAATCACCAATGCCAACTGCTTGTAGATATCCCCTTCCTGCGCCATTTCGCGCAGCTTGATAATGGCTTCTTTACCATCTTTGACCAGCACACACTCGCAGCCTATCGCCTCGATGGCTCGCTGTACCTGCTTGCGTGCTACACTGGAGTCATCAGCCACCAGTATCCTTCTCATATCAGGCATATCTTCAATCAATTCTTCCAGTACCGTTCCGGTAATACTGGTATTGACTGGGGATATCTCATCAAGGATTTTCTCGACATCAAGGATCTCGACCAACTCATTATCGATTTCCGTGACCGCCGTCAGGTAGTTAGCCTTACCCGCGCCCTTTGGTGGCGGAAGGATTGACTCCCAATTCATATTGATGATGCGTTCAACCGAGGAGACCAGGAAGCCCTGAATCGAGCGATTGAATTCCGAGATAATCACAAAGCAGTTGTCGAGATCGTCAATAGGACAGCCACCAGTTGCCAGGCTCATATCAATAACGGAAATAGTTTGCCCGCGAATATGGGCAATACCTTTCACCAACGGATGCAGGTTGGGCATCGTCGTCAGTTTAGGGCACTGAAGGACTTCCTTAACTTTAAATACGTTGATCCCGTAACGTTGACGTCGATTTAGCCTGAAAGTGAGCAATTCTAGCCTGTTTTGACCGACCAGTTGGGTACGTTGATTCACCGAATCCAATATCCCCGACATATTTAGACGTCTCCTTGTTGTTTGTTTTTATAATTTGATACGTGTTTACTAGAGAAACAAGTGGTTAAATCACATATCATAGCCAATTAAAGCTGCTTTTCTGAAACACCTACGGTGAGACACAGTATCCCATTGTGACTAGCGACATTAAAGAGATAATTACGTGCTTAGCAACTGGCTTAACATTCATATAATTTGTTTTATCGGCCTTCAGCTTTTTTTCTTTAGCGGTATTCGCCCGGTTTTGGCCAGCCAGGAAGCCCCGACTATGGCACCCAAAGCTATCAGCCAAGCCGCACAAGACCATATTGCTCAACTCACCGAGCAAGCCAACGGTCGCTTTACCATCACCCCTCCGAACCTCGATAACCGTCTTCGTCTGCCTGAGTGTCCCGAACCTCTGGTGACCGACATTCCGAACTCCAATTCACTCAGTGGCACAGTGTCGGTATTGGTGCGTTGTGAACCGTTAAACTGGCAAATCTACGTTCCGGTCCGTGTCCAGCAAGTCCTCGACCGGGTCGTCGCCAAATCGCCGCTGCCAAGAGGTAGCGTCATAACCTCTGCTGATATCGATGTCGAAGAGGTTGAACTTAGACGGCAACGTGGTGCCTCCTTTTCTGATCCTAAGCAGCTCATTGGCTCTAAAGTAAAGCGCCCTGTCAGACTGGGAGAAATCATTTTAGCCAGCGACGTCTGCTTGGTATGTCGAAATGATGCGGTGCTTATTAAGGCCGGTAATGACGGGCTGTCAATTATCACCGAAGGAAAGGCACTATCAGATGGTTCGCTGGGCGAGCAGATCCGCGTTCAGAACAACCGCTCGAAAAAAGTGATAACCGGTGTGGTGAGTGCTGTCGGTGAAGTCACCGTCAGGTATTAAATACCGAAAAGGTGCCGTATTAATTACCGAAATTTTACGTACAATCCCTAAAGGTTTTGCTATCGTTGTCGATAATACAGTAGCTATAGAGCCAAACTGCACGTTCAAGGAGTTTCTAATGCCTACTATCAATAACATACGTACTAACCAGCCGATGACCACTAACAGCAATGTTAGCCATGCCGAAACAGGCAAAGGTAAGTCGACGGCTGAAACCAAAGCCAGCACGACCGATTCAGATTCTGTCTCCCTGAGTAGCCAAGGCCAATCTGTGGGCCAGATCCACCAGCAGCTTGCGACTCAAGAAGCCTTTGACACCGATAAAGTGAACGCGATCAAAGAAGCCATTGCCAATGGCTCCTACGTCATTGATGCCGATAAGTTAGCGGCTAATATGATCAAGCTAGAAGACGATTTAAAAGGCCTTTAAGGAACGGATGAGAGAGTATGTCTACTTCTATAGAGCAACTTCTTGAACAGCAACAGAAGAACCTTACCTCTCTGACAGCCCTGCTTGAGCAGGAGCAAAAAGCGATTGTCGAACGCCAGTCCGACCAAATCCTTGAGTGTGCCCAGAAAAAAATGGCGCTGATCGACAATATCAAACTGGTTGATCATCAGCTTTCTGTCCACCCAGACAAGGCAAGGCTTATGGTAGGTGGGGACTTGGCTAGCATTGTTGAATCACTGAAGAGTCAGACCAATGGCTGCCAGTCGACTAACGAAGTCAATGGCGAAGCCCTAATGCGTGCTCAGCTCAGCTTTCATAAGCTCAACAACTTGCTGCAACAAAGCCGCGGCAAACACCAAATGACCTACAACAGTGAAGGGGTCACCCAGAATACCCGCACTCTAGGCACTGATCTCAAAGCGTAAAGCTCAATCACTTAGCCTTCATCAGTTCATATTTCGATGTCAGTATTTTCGGCCTTTTCAGATCACAGCAATGCCGTTAGAACATGATCTCTTGACTTTGAGGTACGGCATAAATTTCTGCACTTCCCTGCAATCGCTCCATCCTGTTGAGATCCAACTGCATTTCGGTCACATAGTTGTCACCCAGAGGATAGCTTCTGATCACCTCCGCCCCACGGATGCTACCATCGACCGAGCTATCATTGCTTTCAAAATTCAACTGTTGGTCATCCATCTCGGAGCGGGCAGAAATACGGATCCCATAAACCTGCTCAGTCAGTTCGCGGTAGGCGTCGAGTTTTGATGCCCGCATTGCACGCATCCGCTTCTCTTCCATGTTCTTACCCGGCTGCTCGCTGATCGATGCATAGCCAACAGCAGTAATAATGTCGGTTTTGCGTGTTTCAACCAAAGGCTGACACCCGACAAGAAAAGATAACACCAACAGGTACCAATAACGCATTTCTACTCCTAAGGCTTAATAACGACGGTATTTCTGTCGTGGGACAGCGTTTCATCGCGGATGATCCAACCATTATCCATTCGCATTCTGTTCAGGCTATCAAGATCACGGCCAATTCGGTCTGCAGGCAAGAAACCCTGTGCAGAGGCAATCACAACCCGTGAGCGAATACCAATAATACGGGCATTCACCAGCACACCCGCCGATTGGCGTAACATCGTTCCTGCCAGCACGTAATCAACGGGTTGCTCAGAAGATAATTGCTGCCAGTCGCGGCTGAGTGCAAAATCGCCTTCAGGGGTCACTTTGATCCCACCTGTGACCTTATAGTCAACCACGGTATAACCACGTTGCTGCATCTGGTAAATCAAACCTTCTGAGACCGTATTGCCCAGCCAGTTGGTCTCATCCATATCTTGCAGATCAACAAACGACGTCACGGCCAACGGTGTGCGGGCAGTCAAATATTGGTTGGACTCAATCAGTTTGGTTGCCATTCCCTCAATAAAGAAATCCATGGTATGCCGCGGCATCTCATCCAAACTGTGCCGGTTACCAGTATAAGGTTCTTTACCGTTGTAAATGGGAGAATAGGCGCAAGATGTTACCAACATTGCCATCAACACAATTGCCCACTTTTTCATAATTTACCGCTCCAATTGAAAAGAGACTTCAGACCCATAGCTTGTTATCGTAGGCTCAAACAAAAACTTTATTGTTAAAGTCAAAAATTCGGGAATGCTCTTTGCATTACCCTTGAATACTATGAAAGCCGCCATTCAATCTCGTTACCGATAGTGGCACTCTCGCTTCTACTTGTATGCATTCAACTTACAGTAGATAAGCAATTATTATACCGAAAGTGGAAGACATGAGAAAAAAGATCCTCCTCACCCTAAGCTGTCTCTGGCTAGTCATGACCTTACCGGCTAATGCCGCCTGGTATGAAGTTACGGGCTCAGCCGTTGTCCTGCAAAGCGAGACGCAAGCCCGACAGAGCGCGCTAGAAGATGCCGTGTTACAGGTGATCCGCTATGCCGGTGCCGATCTTTCCTCCTTCAATCGCGTTAAGCCCTACCTCAAAAACAGCCGCGATCATTACCAGTTCAGTGGTAGTGAGCTGCGTCAAATTACGGTAACTAAAACGAAAAAGAAAAGCGGCAACCTTTACCTAACGGCACAAGTTGAGGTATTCCCCTCGGCAAGAACTTGCCACAAGGTACAATATAAAAAAGGATTATTGCTGGGCGAATTTGATATCCGCTCACCACAACATGCTTCACTTGGCGGGATCTACCAACTCGGAGACAACTTTACCTCCGTATTAAAACGGCAACTGGAAACCCGCTCACAAAGTTTTGTGGTCTCGGGCACGACCCGCGTTCAAATCAACCCTGGCTACCCGAGCCAAATGGTAATGCTTGCCGAAGATAATGATGCCCAATACATTATCAATGGCCAAATCACCGATCTCACTTCCACTTTGGATCAGAAGCTTTTGCGTAGCGATAAAATAAATCGACAATTTGCTGCTGAGCTTCAGCTACTTGATGGCAAGACTGGTGAGATACTAATGCAGAACCAGTACCGCGAAGTCGCTAACTGGCCATTTTCACGTACCAGCCAGGTCGATACCAACAGTGCACGCTTTTGGCAGTCGGCTTATGGCCAGGCTATTCAGCGGGTCAGCCAAAACATGATGCTCGATCTGGAAAGCTCTTTAGCCTGCCGTACCAACTTGCCGGAAGTTGTTCGTTATTACGGTAATACCGTTCATATCAACCAAGGCCGTAAGCACGGCGTCAAGCAAGGCGACCAACTTGTCTTGTGGCACAGCGCTGGGTTTATTGATCAGAATGGGATCCCAAGGAACCGCATGGTCCAAACCGACATCACTCTTGTGGTTAACCGGGTTTACGAAAAGTCAGCAGAGCTAAGCGTCGAACAGGCTGAACTGGCCAATAGTATCCAACCTGGCGATTTGCTAACCAAACAGATTGAGGAATAGTAGTAATTACTTAATTTATTGGTAATTTTTTGTATAATGGATAAATCAAGCAATGCTTGTTGCTCCCTTAGCTCAGCTGGATAGAGCGTCCCCCTCCTAAGGGGAAGGCCGCAGGTTCGACTCCTGCAGGGAGCGCCATATTTTAAGGCCCAGCCATTACCGATGGCTGGGCCTTTTTCATTCTGCTGCAGTACCACCTACATAGCAAAATCAATACTGATGTATAGGTTACCTAACTCTCCCAACTTATACTCTTTCCAATCATCGAGTGTATCGAACACTCGGTAGCCAACATCAATGCTCGTGTCTGGACTGTACTGATAGCGCAAGCCTGTTTGCCCACCAAAGGTCCAATCATTCTTATCGTTCAAGCCAAATTTATACCCTAGACTACCACCACCAAAAACTTGCCAATTTCCGCTCTCCGTGAATGGATATAAGTAGTCATAAGCAAAATGAACACTTGTTACTCCCGATGAAAAGCCATGGGAGTAATTCGCGGTAAAACGATGTGTGTCATCGAAGATTGCCCCCAGACGAAATACCGGCTCAAATTCCAAAGGCGATTCATATTTCGTCCCGTCCGTAACCCCAATACCGATAAATGACTTCGAGTCTTTCACCTCGGCTGCAGCCCCGGTAGAAATGCAAGCGAGCAGAATAACGGCCAACGCATGTTGATTAATTAACTTTTTACTCATATAAAAAACACCGTTCTAAATCAGAAGATGAAAATACATCACCAAATTCGCAAAGGAAATAAGCCAAGGTGTTAATTCACATGAAAGATCGGTGAAGTGGTCGAAGATCTCGTAAGACGGGTAGAGCGGAAAAACTCAAAAAGTCTAAAAACGAAAAAACCTCGCCTAAGCGAGGTTTTAAAATTTGGTGGAGCTATGCGGGATCGAACCGCAGACCTCTTCGCTGCCAGCGAAGCGCTCTCCCAGCTGAGCTATAGCCCCAAATTGTGAAGCTGATAATAAAAACTTAGTTAAATCATGTCAATAGAATCAAATCCACAATGTAATCTAAGAGATGATTTCGTGATTGATGTCACGTCGAACACTATACACTGGCTATTAAATGATCAACCAACGATGAATTCTTCCTGCACTATCGACTGCTCACTACGTTTACATCATCTATGCTGCTGAAGTAATTAATCAACGTTTCCGCAAAACAAAAGTCAACTTGGGTATCGATATCTACCGATCTCTCTGATGGCATAATATACGCTTTCACAGTATCAGAATAAAACGTCCCTTTATTCATCTTAAAGGAGACAACATCAAACGCATAAATACAACCGTTTAAACGGTAGTACTGAGGTAAATCCTGAGAGCGCTTCCCTAGAAGGGAGGGACGGAGAAAATCCCCCATCGCCTTGTCATCGGGCAAGGTATTACACCACAGCGGTGTATGTTCACATTCACAGATAGAAACCACCCCTTTAACAGTAGGATCTGCCAATAAAGCCAAGGCGTTATCAATATCCTCAGCCGTTCTTAATGGGGAAGTTGGCTGAAGAATAACAACGATTTCATGCTCCTCTCCCACATTTTCTAATGCATGGAAAATCGCACTATCAGTACTGGCGTGATCACCTGATAAATCGACGGGCCTCATAAAAGGGACTTCTGCACCATAAGCACGGGCTACTGAGGCAATGTCCTCGGCATCGGTACTAACTACAACGCGATCAATCTGTTTTGAGTTACTGGCGGCTTCAATTGTCCAAGATAGAAGCGGTTTACCGCCCAGGTGCTTGGTGTTTTTTCCAGGTAAACGCTTACTGCCCCCTCTCGCCGGGATCACTGCCAGTACTTTTTTTCCGTTAATCATCCATCTATTCCCAGTGACAAAATATCTGCTTGTGCGCGATTGAAATCTTCCATGCGGCCTATGTCTAACCAGTATTCATGAATAGGAAACATCAGTACATTCTCCCGCTTTTTCATATGCTGCTCAAGGAGTGTTGGCATATCAACACGGTGATTCTTAGGTACAGACCGGATGACTTCGGGAGAAACGACATAGATCCCGGCATTGACGTAAAAGCGCTGAATCGGTTTCTCCACCATGCTCGTTATTCGGTTTCCTTCCCCGTTAATCACACCATACGGAATTTGATAATCATATTCGTGGACGCACATCGTGGCATCAGCTTCATTCTGCAAATGAAAATTCAGCAGATGCTGGAAGTCTACTTTGGTCAGAACATCCCCATTCATCATGATTAACGGAAGCCCCTCTGGTAAATCAGGGGGCAATAAACCTAGTGCACCACCAGTACCCAATGGTTCATCCTCATGGATATAGGTGATTTTTACCCCAAGTTCACTCCCATCTCCAAAATGAGCTTGAATTTGCTCTGACATGTAGTGCGTTGAGATATAGAAATTAACAAACCCCGCCTTGATAAAACTGCGGATGACAGTTTCCAAGATGGGCTTATTACCAATTTTCAACATCGGTTTCGGGCATGTATCTGTTAGCGGGCGCAAACGCGTACCGAATCCGCCAGCCATCAAAAAAACAGGGTTGTCATACTTTGGTTGAAGAAGTGCAGTGTGCAAGGTTTCCAACCCTGCAAGCTTGCCAAAGCTATCCACTAACGGTATTGATAAAATGCCCTTTTTCTCCATGAGAGCAAGCAATACTTCCCGTGAAGTCCCCAACTTTGCTGTCATTGGTTTTTCATTCATGACAAGTGATACAGAATCGGACAAAGAAAGGTTTTTCAATAACCCCCGGCGGATATCACCATCGGTCACAACACCAATTAGCCGCTGCTCGTCATCGACGACCAAGGCGACGCGTAGCGCTTCCCGGTTAATGATTTCCAGTGCATCACGGATCGTATGTTTTGGCATTATCGCCACACTCTTCCAGCATAGACTCATGACATACCTATTCTTCAGTGTTGAATTGAATAATATTACGCGAGGGGTAACAGATATTGCGGGCTGGCAGATTTCGACTCAACACTGCCCCCGCACCGACCACAGATAGCTCTGACAGCGTAACACCTTGGGTAACCGTTGCATTTGCCCCTACAAAAACTGTCGCCTCAGTCTTCACACCACCACAAATCGTTGCCCTCGGTGCCAGGTGGTTAAACGCCCCAATCTGGCAGTCATGTTCAACCAAAGCACCAGTATTCACAATGGCATGGTCGCCAATATCTACACCAGCCTGAACAATTGCTCCAGGAAAAACCTGTACCCCTTCACCGAGGGTGGCATACTTCGACACCTGCGCACTCTCTGCAACCACAGTTTCGAAGCAATATCCCATCGAGCGATACCATTGACTGACTTTGGAACGCAAGTTATTAAAAGGCAGCATACCGATCCCGTTAACCAACCTCACTGCCCCCGGGGAAAACTGTGTGATATCTTGGTCTTGTGACAAAATCGGGATATTGTCAAATACACACCGTTGCGAGGTATCGTCCGGGCTTATTACCGCAGATATTTCACGCCCCTGACTCATTAATATATCGGCCAGGACGCTTGCATGTCCGCCACCACCTATCAAGACCAATGGCAATCGAGATTGGCTAATCGACAATCAATGCCCCCTTTGGATAATCTTGCCCAGCAGAGCGCTCTAGCATTTCCCAATACTGATAAGGTGAGATACCAACACCAGGCCGTTTAACGGCCAAGTTCGTTGTTGTAAACTGCTCACCGGCCTGAATCGTTTTGGAAGCAACTAAGCTTTTTCGGGCAACCGCTTTGTTTTTTATTTCAGAGGCCATTGGTCGTTTGACACCATTACCTAATGCTTGCTCTACTTGCCGTATCGCTTTGACCATAGCGGACAACTCATCTGGCTCAAGCGAGGCTTTATGATCAGGACCTTCAAGGTTCTTATCTAAGGTAAAATGTTTCTCGAGTATCACGGCGCCCCTGGCTGCAGCTGCAATAGGAACCGTAATTCCCTCGCTGTGATCCGAATATCCAGCAGGTAAGCCAAACGAAGCAGCAAGGGTATCCATAGCGCGGAGGTTGATCTCCTCCATTGGCGCGGGATACTCGGTAGTACAATGCAGTAAGGTGACTTTCTGTTTTAGAGCCAGTTGTCCGGCCTCTGAAGCATAGGCCTCTTGAAAAACCTGTCTCGAGGGCGCTTCGCCTTCTTGGGTAATATACCCAAAAGCAATCACCCCTAACGCCATTTCAATTTCAGCGAGAGTCGCCATCCCCGTCGAGACAATCAGGTCACAACCAGTACGCGCATGAGCCAAAACCAATGGTGCATTGGTTAACTCCCCCGAAGGCAGTTTAAGACGGCTTAGCCCCAAATCGTAGGCAAGAAAATTCAAGCTTTCTTCGTCAAAAGCTGTCGAGAGGAACTCGATCCCCAGAGACTGGCAATACCTAACCAAGTCATGGTGGGTGTCATAGGGCAACTCCAGTCGGCTCAGCATCGCCAGCTGAGACTCAGACTTTTTCATATTAGTCCGCTGATAGTCTGCCAGCTCAGCGGCTTCTGTCACAAGGTTTTTGGCTTTAAACGTTTGGAATTTAACCACATCCGCTCCAGCCTGATATGCGGCATCAACCAGCTTAAAAGCTAACGTTTGTTCTCCGTTATGATTAACACCTGCTTCGGCGATGATTACAGTCATACAAACTCCTTGATAAGCATGAAGGCTTCGGCGGCGTGGACGTTGCACTGTACCCCCCTAACCATCGCCAATGCTCTAAGAGCTTCAGTGGAACGAGGAAATGGAAACTCGCTCACTTCTGATTCAAAGCATGACAATATATCTAGCTTTTGCGTGAGGAAAGGTGAAATATCGACAAAGACATTTGGCCGGAATCCCGGATCTTCAGGCTTTGAGCCAAAGTCGGTTTCGGAGAGGGTTTCATAAGCCAATACTCGCTTTACGAAAGGGGCTCGGAACGCCTTGGTCGATGCCATGACGGCATCATAAACAACTTCGTGATCGCTATGGGCATCATTGCGATAAACACAATAAACCTGCTCCGGCTTTAACGCCTGGATAACATGAGATACGGCACCAATCACCTGCCCTTTAGGAAGGGTATCTAGCTGGGCGGGCGGTAAGTCCAACATATAAATATTCGAAAACTGATAGGCCTTGGCTGCCAGCTCAATTTCTTTCTGTCTTTGTTCAATTTGCTCAGCACTATACCCTGATGCTTCGCTCATCCCGGTAACCAGTAACCAACTGACCTGATACCCTTCTTGAATAAGGCGTAATATTGTACCGCCGCACCCTAATGTTTCATCATCGGCATGTGGAGCCACCACCAACACTGATTTATTCATAAAATTTTCCGGAAATTTCTTTACACCAGCTTTTCTTTGACCAACCACTTCGGATCAGACAAATCAATATCTTGGATAAACTGCTCAATAATTTGTGCCGCTTGGCCACTGCCATAAGGGTTTTCCAGTTGGGCCACAAAAGTACGATAAACATTATCAAAGACCGCTTGCTCGATAGCATTGACAATATCTTCCTCGCCGTAGCTGACAAACTTCACATTACCTGCATTCAACCGACCGCGTTGGCGATGGCCAATATTGATTACTGGCAACTGGTACATCGGGGCTTCCAAAATGCCCATACTGGAATTACCCACCAACGCTTTAGCATTGCGCAAGAGGTTGACGAAAATAGAGCGAGGCAATGTTTGCTGCAAAATGATTCTATCTGATTCAAACGCTTTGTATGCCTGAATAATTTCAAACGAGCCCGGATCGCTATTAGGCGTAATACATATGGCTTTCAAATCATGCTTAAGGCATGCACGGTCAATAGCAGTCAGTGCCGCTGTCATCTGTTCGTAGGCTTGGTTTTGCTCAGAAGAAAGAGGGTGCTTTAATACCACCATATAATTGTCTAACGTTGCACCTACAAAATCAGAGACAACCTTCATATCCAAAGCCGGTTCTTGACGAATATTATCTAATCCCGGCGTCCCACAAAATGCAATGCGCCAGCTGTCTTCACCCATTTTTTCTAAATTATCAGCATAGGACTTGGCCGTCGTAAAGTGGACATGAGCCAGCTTGCTCGCCGCCATCCGGATCGGATCATCGGCATTGCCCCATACAGGATCGCCACCACCAATGTGAGCTACCAATACATCCATGTAATTACCGACGATCGTTGTTGCAATGCTCTCTTCGCGATCACCTACCACCAGCAGCATGTCAGGTTGTTCCCTCTCGACTGTCTGGGTCAAGCCTGTAATCAATTGACCAACCGCTTTACTTCGCTGAGTCGCGCGGTTTGTCGTCAACAACGTATCAATTCGATCAGCAATCGTAAAACCATCACTGAGAATACGATCCGCCGTATTACCATGCCAATCAGACAAATGCGCACCAGATACCACAACTTTCAATTCGTAGTCATCGCTATCGTTAAATCGCTTAATGACTGGGTATAAGATGTCATACTCAGATCGAATTCCGGTAACCGCCAGTATGCGCTTAATTTTCTTCATTATTGATATCCAAAATATATGGTAGAGCCTGGCTTAAAGCCTGAATAGCCCCGACTCCCTCTCCCCCTAGCCACAACGCATTCAGCCCAGCACGCTTTGCGCCCAGATAGTCATTTTCGACATTGTCTCCCACCATAAGTGCCTTGGCTGCTGACACCTCGAAATGTGCTAACACTTGCTGGAAACAACGGGGATCAGGCTTCTCAATACCTTGTGAGTTATTCCTTGCATAAAATACAGCATCACACCAAGGTTCAATGCCCAAACTCTTTACTTTATTTTGTTGCACCGCAACTACACCGTTGGTAAGGAGAGCAATTTTACAACCACTCTCCTTCAGTATCTGCAGTACATACCGAGTCTCTGTAGGAAGCTCAAGTGTGGTTTCAATTGAACGGTAACAATCAAACAAATAGTCATGGTTCAGCTGACTATATATGTCGGCCCCGAGTAAAGTATCTTTAAGGATATCTCGGCTAACCTTACGATCAACGTGTTCAAACGCTTGACTCAAGATCCCATGCTGGTAACCGTAACACTGTTCAAAATGGCTGAAGACAGCTGAAAGGTAAGTCTTTTCCGGATACAACGTATCATCAAGATCGAAAATAGCCAGCCGTATCATCGTAAGAAGTATTCTTGGTAGGTACGATACATTTTCATGCCCCACTGAATAGGCACAGCAGGGAGCGACTCTCCATTTATAATACGGATAAAGTGCGGAACCCAGTTCTCTGTTGCAGCAAACCCCAAGGCCATCCCTCCGGCAATGCGCGGGTTAACCTCAACCAAAGAAACCTCGCCATCAAGAACAAAGCATTGCACATTGATAGGCCCAACGAAGTGCGTTGCGTTGGCCAACTTTCCTATCACTTGCTCAATGTATTCATTGCGCTCAACCACCCCTCCCATGGATTTACCATTAACGATACCCAACCTTTTTCTCGGCACAATATATATAGGCTGGCCGTCTGCATCAAAAAGACAATCGACGGTATACTCATCCCCTGATAGAACCGTCTGAGATATATTACCTTCGCCAAAGCGTTCAGCACGCAACGAAGGTGAGTGCTCAATGAATACTCCTACACTACCTCTCCCTTTCCTTGGTTTAACCAACGGATAATCAGACTGAAGTGAAGACTTGGCACAAGGTAGCCCATACAGCTCAAAAAATTGGGCCGTATGCCACTTATCCTGAAAGACTTCAACCGTCTTTACCGGTGAAACCAACACCTTGACTCCAATAGCAGCAAAAGCCTCACGCCTTTGTGCCCAACCGAGCAGCATCTCATCAAATGAAGGGATCACGATATCAATCCTGTTTTCTATCAGACGCTGCTCCACTTTCTCCCACAGTTGAGGGTCATCTTTACAAGGAAAGATCACAAATTCATCAGCAAACACATTTGCAGCGCAATCCGATGAAATGTCCGAGGCAATAGCAATATGCCCAGCTTCCTGAATCGCCTTAATCATGTAAGCGCTGACAGGACTTCCTGAGGCCTCGATAAGAACACGTCTAGGCATTTGACTCGTCTTCTCGGTTTGAAAGAACCATAAACGTTCTGACATCGTAGGGGGTTCTGGTCAGATCGTTAAAATCCGTAATCGTATTCTGAAACACAATACGAAATTGAGTATCAGCCAATAGCGCTTCCGTTTTGGCACTATCGAAATAAGACTGGATAGTTCCGAACTCATGGGCGGTCTGCACAACCTCCTCCAGACTTGTAGAATGGTTCATCGGCGCACCAACCAAACTAATAAATACATAACCATCCGTGACACGATCCAACTCCAAAAGGCTTCTTTGGGCAATATCAAAATGCATGCTATCCAGCACTGATTCTGCGATCGCAACGGAAAATTGGTTATCTTGAAAAGCTAACGTACCATCTCCAGTGATCAGACTAAAACGCTCAGCGAGATCCGGGTACAACGCTTTGGCCTTTTCGATCGCAGAGCTAGAAATATCGACCCCTGAAGGCATTAAGCCGAAATCGGCGAGAAGCTTCGTCTGAGCACCAATACCACAGCCGAAATCCAATGCTTGCGTCCCCGAAAAGTGCTCATCGTAATAAGCAACATGCTCAAGATCACAGCGCTTTCCAACAAAACGAGATAGAAATTTTACGCATTGCTCTTTAGGGTAAAAAATATGGTTTTCTTCCCTTAAATAACTGGCTTCCCAGCTGTTTTTATATACCTTCATCCCTATATCCCAAGCAAAAAATATTTGACGCAGAAATACACTCACCGAAAATGATTTTACTCATAAACAGCAACAGCGCAGTTAGGCTGGTGGGGGAAATGTTCAAAGCGTAGAGAGTTAATACCTAGCACTTCTTGCACAGCAATTGTCTCACCTGGCCAGCTGTCACAGCTAAGCTCGTCAAAAACCAATACAGAGCCTTTAAATAACCTCGGTTTAATCGCTTCCAAGACGTCCCGGGTTGGCTTGTAGATATCCATATCAAAAATAGCCATGCCAATAAGTAACCCCGGATGCTGCTCTAACCACGTATTAATCGTTTCGGATGCATCACCTTTAACCAATTCATTTTTCTTAATATGGCTCAGTGGGCTTTGCTGTTCGTGTGCATCAAGAATGGTTTGAAGTACATGTTCGTAACCAGCATCGGTTGCATAATCACCAACATTTGCACCCGCATCCAAGTCACAGACTTGGGGGAAGCCTTCAAACGTATCGAAACCAATAAGTTTCCGCTGGTGATTATAAGGTTCATACATACCACGAAGGCTTTGTAATATGCTTAGTCCGCTGCCCCACTGCACACCAAATTCGCAGATAACACCGGGCTTGCCCAACAACTTCTGGTAGATCCAATCATAATATAAAATCCTGGAGATACTCTGCCTACGCAATGTTACCAAAGCGTGCTGATTCCAATTTTCACCGAGTTTGGGAACAAGATTTAGATGAATATCTTTTAGCTGATCCAAGCTTGATTCTTCACTTTTACTGCGGATGAAGCCTTCACCCTTTTGGTTTTGTTTCATCTTTTCTCCAGATAATCGTTATTTGGGTGGCTCACCCTCAACCCATAACTGGTGAGCTAGGCAAATTCACCAAATGTGACTCGAGGTATTCTGAGTAAACCAAAGGGCCGCGCATCGCATTCGCGAACATCGGTAGCCTGTGCATTAGCTGCCAAACAGGACGAGTCATTACTCCGGCATTATTGGTTTCAGCGAGCAGGGCATCACGTGCCTCTACGCTTGGGCAGATAACAGCATTTAACCAGTAGTTTGAGCTAGCATAATCCGGCTCTTTAACAAATTGCCATTCACTGCTGGCAAAAAATGCTTGATATTGGGTGGCCAATATCCGTTTGTGCTGTAAACAAACATCGAGGCCTTCCATTTGTGCACAACCTAGGGCCGCATTCAAATTAGGCATACGATAATTAAAACCCGGCTCATCATGATAAAATTCATAGGGATGCGGTACCTTTGCCGTCGTAGTAACATGTTTGGTATGTGTTCCTTGCTGGACACTTTGACACAAGACCATTCCCCCACCACCCGTTGTGATGATTTTATTACCATTAAAGCTCAGTGCACCAAACATACCCAATTTACCGGTATGTTGGCCTTTGTAGTAGGAACCTAGGCTCTCTGCCGCATCTTCAACCATGACTAGCCGCCATTTTTGGCAAACGGCGAGTAACTCTTCAAGCTCGACAGGATGGCCAAAGGTATGCATCGGCATCACCGCCTTGATCCTCTGCCCTGTTTTTTTATGAAAACAGCCTTTTGCAGTCAATATCGCATTCTCAGCAAGATAACTTTCGACCGCTATTGGACATAGGCCTAAACTAACCGGCGATACATCAACAAAAATAGGCTCAGCACCCATGTGATACAACACATTACATGTCGCCACAAACGTCAGTGCCTGAGTCACGACTAAGTCCCCCCTCTTGAGTCCAGCCATGTGCAGCGCAGCATGTAAAGCCGCGGTACCATTCACTGTCGCCACCGCTTTGGCACATCCTGTATATGCTTCTATTTTATTTTCAAACTCATCGACATACCGGCCAACACTGGATACAAAGGTGCTGTCGAGCGTCTCGTTCACATAGGCTTTTTCATTGCCGTTGAATATTGGGGCATGAAGCGGGATAAACTCTTTTGACTGATAGGTATCTTGGATAAAGTTAACAATTGATGCAGGTTGCATTGTGACTCCTACATCTTACTGTCTAAGTACTTGCCAGTTTCTTTGTGAGCAAAGTCAGGAAGCATATAAAAAAACAACTCGATAATCTGTTCTTTGGTCCAAGCTTTATTTGCCTTCAGCTGGCATATTTTAGACTCAAATTCGCGCAACAAATCCTCATCAAAACTCAGTTCGTTTTTGATGATACCGAGGTCGGCAAAACGAGCCATATCTAAAGACTCATTTTCAGTAAAAAACTCCTCAAAGTCTTTTTCACCAGTTGTATCGCTTGTTGAAAATAAACACGGCCAATATCCTTTCGCAGGCAGTGTACTTACCAACTCTCTTGCTTCCTCTTCGCTTTGGCAGAGGTAAGGTTCGAACCCTCGCTGCTTAAGGTATTCAACCGCAATATCAGCAAAGGACATCAAGTGCAGGGCATCACTCAATTTAGGAAAAAAGATATCGCGGTTATCACCCAACAGACATGACATTAGACACAGCTCCCCGGATTCCTGCGGAGTAACAAAATAGCGTTTAATATCACTTGGTGCGACAAGCGGTTGCCGCTTTTGTATGCGCTGATTAAATCCATGAAGTAATGAACCATCAGAAAAAGCAACATTGGCAAAACGGGCCGTAGATATTGGAATTTCTTTGCTTCTACGCATAAGGAACATCTCCATGATCCTCTTTGATGCCCCCATCATGTTAACTGGGTTTGCTGCTTTGTCGGTGGAAACACAAAAATACTTTTTCACACCAGATTCAATTGATTGCTTGAGTGTTTTGTCTGTATTGAACACATTAACATCAATCATGCGCATTAAGGTGAAAGGGTCTTTCTCGCTGCGAACGTGCTTTAATGCTGATAAATTGAGAACATAGTCAAACTGACCATCAGCATTAATGAATGCGTCATATTCCACTGAGCCAATATCCAGCGCAAAGGTTTGAAAATCACCGTCGATATAACCAAAAGAACTGCGAATATCACGCACGAGTTCGACTAGGTTGTTCTCACTAAGATCAACGACATGGATTTTTTGAGGATTTCGTTTAAAGATTTCTTTGCAAACCGCCTGACCGATTGAGCCAGCACCTCCAAGCACCAAAAAGCGTGATTGCGAGACCAAACGAGACATCTCTTGTTCAAAACAAACAATATCACTTTCAAATAAAGGGGTTTCGCGTCCAATTAACGATAACATGGCACTCATATAGGTTCCTGTCGGTATCCTTAAAACTGTCATCCTTGCCAGCAAAGCGACCTAAATCATACTGGGTTTGGGCATGCCAAACACAATAAAGGCTTAGAAAAGAAGACATCTAAACTCATTTTTCAGAATGAAATTGTAATACGTCATTTTTTGAGATGAAAGAGGCTACACAGACTTATAACGGTCATCATCCACACTAATCCATGCACTAATGATATCCCATCATGCTAGCTCTAAGACACTTAATCCTTTAAGGCAATAGGGTGTCACTATCATGATGCAAGAACTGAAATTGCTCCCCCGAGAACGTACCAAAATAAAAAAACGGAAGAGTTTTCACCCTTCCGTTTCTCTTCTAATTCAACAGCCTGAATTAGCTGTTTGCTTCACGCTCTGCGATAAATGCCAACGCCATCTTGATACGAGCCGCTACGCGCTCTTTACCAATCAGCTGCATAACTGCATCAACAGATGGTGACTGACCTTGACCGGTAACCGATACGCGTAATGGCATACCTACTTTACCCATACCAAGTTCCAGCTCTTCACAAGTTTCTTTAATCACATTGTGAAGGTTTTCAGTCGTCCACTCTTCAAGTGCTTCAACCTTGGCCAGAGCCAACTCAAGTGCTCCCTTAGCCACTGGGCGTAGGTGTTTCTTCGCTGCGCCGGCTTCAAATTCACTGAAGTCTTGGTAGAAGTAACGAGACTGCTCAGCAAGCTCGATAAGCGTATTACAACGCTCACCCACCAACTTAATCACATCAGTGATTGCTGGGCCGTCTGTGATAGCGATTTCTTTTTGATCTAGATGCCACTGCAGGTACTCTGCAACGTACTCTGGCTCTGCCGTCTTGATATAGTGGTTATTCAACCACAATAGCTTGTCAGTATTGAATGCAGACGCCGACTTGCTGATTGAATCTAGGCTAAATAGCTTGATCATTTCTTCTAACGAGAAGATTTCCTGATCACCGTGTGACCAACCTAGGCGAACCAAATAGTTCAAAAGCGCTTGAGGCAAGTAACCTTCATCACGGTACTGCATCACACTAACTGCACCATGGCGCTTAGACAATTTTGCACCGTCATCACCCAAGATCATTGCACAGTGGGCAAACTCAGGTACAGGGGCACCCAGAGCTTCATAGATGTTGATCTGACGAGGAGTGTTGTTGATGTGATCTTCACCACGTACAACTTGAGTAATCCCCATATCCCAGTCATCAACAACAACACAGAAGTTGTAGGTTGGGCTGCCATCTGTACGGCGAATGATAAGATCATCCAGCTCGCTGTTGGCAATTTCAATACGACCACGTACATGGTCATTAAATACCACCGTACCCTCTTTCGGGTTACGGAAGCGAATAACAAACGGTGAGTCTTCTGTCGCTGCTGCGTTAGCCGCTACAATTTTTGGGTGGTTTGCATCATAACGAGGTTTTACACCTGCAGCCATTTGCTCTTCACGAAGCTCGTCCAGTAGCTCTTTCGGGCAGTAACACTTATATGCCTTGTCTTCTGCAAGAAGTTGGTCAATAAGCTGGTTATAACGATCAAAACGTTTGGTCTGGTAGTAAGGACCTTCATCCCAATTCAGACCCAACCACTCCATACCTTCAAGAATGGCGTCGATCGCTTCCTGTGTAGAGCGCTCAAGGTCAGTATCTTCGATACGAAGAACAAATTCGCCACCCATGTGTTTAGCGAACAACCAAGAATATAGAGCCGTACGAGCACCACCAACGTGCAAAAAGCCTGTTGGGCTCGGTGCAAAGCGAGTTTTAACCGTCATTGAACATTACCTAGTTTATGAAGGAGCAGCAGCACCGAAAGCGTGCCACTGCAAAAAAATATGGCTGATATTCTATCATTGTTAAGCAAATCTACAATCTTATCTCTTTAACGTAGCGCAATTGCCACGTACAGATTGGCCGCAACTCGCTGTAAGGTGTCACCTATACCCCAGCCCCTTGAAGTTGCTCGGGGATAAGTTCTCGTGCAAACGAATAAAGGCACTAATACACAGCACCCAAACAAAGTTTCATGAGGTAAAGAATTTTTTGTCAAAGCAAATGACAAAAAAATCAACTCTATACTTTTTTAGAAAAAGCCAAAAACACTGAATAACACCCACCATTTAAAAAACTTTATTTAATAAGCGAAAGAGCCTGAATTGGTTATTATTTTTCTTTGCTAAATTACCGATAAAAATTAATATCAACCCAAAGAGAAAGCAAAACACCAAAAATTAAAACCGTAAAAAAAGTTATATCTCAAAAATAAGATACTCTGTTTTTACACGTCTCCACACCACTCACAAACACAGAGTAAGCCACTGAATTAAAACAATAAAAAGCAAGCAGAAAAATTAAACTTAATTCTTTGTATAAATTTAGGTTAATTTTCGAAATTTTTTTGACCTTTCCCTTGTCCTATACATAAACTGAATTGAAGTGATAAGCAACGGAGTTAATTATCTGAATTTAAGCAATGGATAGCTTTACTCTCTTTATCTAAAGAACAACTGAGGTTTATATGAAAAGTGTAATTGTTGTAGCAATGGCCACATTTTTATTTATATCAGGTAATGCACTAGCAAACTCAAGCTCTAGTTCTGGTGGTGCAAAAGCATCATCTGCTGCAGGTCCATGGATCGACTGTATCCTGCCCGATGGCAAAGTTGAGTATATGCCACTGATGATTTGCAAAATTCAGAAGAATGGCAAAGTTAAATAGCACTTTGATTAGGGAGTGGTAGTCATACCCCACTCCCATAGAATTTTTTCTGCAGTTACTGAGACTGTGCCCAATGCAGGAAGGTTTGTTTCTGTTCAGCCGTCAGGCGAAGATAATCAGCCTGCAGAAGGATCAAAGCGTTATCATTTACCGCTAATGAAACTTTAGGCTGGGTTTGTTGTGTCTTAGTCGCAACAGCTTGCTGTGCTGCTGGCTCTGATGCGCTGGTTAGAAGCAACTGTGGCCTTACATCTTTGGCAACAAAACCTTGAGCAAGATTATAGTCGTCAAGCTCTTTTACATAATCGCGCATCATACCTGAAGTACGAAGTAGAATACCTTGATGAAAAGTGTCCAAAGATTGGCTTCCTTCATCAATTTTCATCACAGGATTTTTATCAAAGCCATTGATTTGATGGTCACGGACAATATGCCTTGTAGGGCCAACTGATAATTCAGTATCTGTAACATCAAACGTCAGCACGACGGGTTCTGAAATGAGCTTTTTATATTCACCGCTATATGACACAAGTTTTGATACTCGAACCACTAATTGATTAGCGCCATTATCCAGTGTTATTGATTCAGGGCTTTTGGCAAGAAGTCCCATCGACTCCCCATTGGCAACCAGCAATTCCAAGTCTTTATCAAATGTTACCTCTACTGCCGCGTTGGCTATTCCGGCAGATAATAAAGCAGTAGTGGCAATAAAGGTTTTCAGTGTGTTTTTCATATCTACCTCTAGAAGAAAAAAGCGAGCATCTGATCCCGATGCTCGCAGTTGTGTTTATACCGTTCTAAGCAAACTTAGAAGTAGTACTCGGCACCAAGTAGTACGCGTGTACCGTCATGCTCATCGCTATTGCCAAGCATGTCGTAGTTACGAACATCCAAGAACAGGTAAGTGCTTGGTAGTAAGTAACCTAGACGACCTGTGATTGCTTGAGAAGCAGTATCTTTAGTGAATACACCGTTACCATCACGGTCGACAGCCTTGTCTGCATCTGTTGTTGCAGCATAGCCGAGTTTGTAAACCCACTTATCATTCATGATGTACTGCGCAGTTGCAGAGTAGGCATCTTGTTGATTGTCAGTCAAATCATTCCACATTGGCTTATATGCAGCAGTGAACTGGAAATCACCTACCCACAAAGTACCACCAAGGATTGCATAAGAGACATCACCGGCTTTTTCGCCATCACTGTCCTTGTACGATGCTTGGGTATAGTAACCAGCATGGATATTGAACATATCTGTGGTGTAGCCAGCTGCAATACTTGATACTATTGCGTCGTTAGTCTCTGTCATACCACTTAGAGTTGCTTGCATCTTGAAGCCGCCCCAGTTAGCAGAGTCGTAGCGGACGACGTCGTTAGCACGGTCTTGGAAGCCAGCATCGATAGCATTGTGCCAATCGAATACGTTACCTAGACCTGGGTTTGAGTGAGGCCAATCGACGTAATCGTAAGCAGCGACTAGCTGACGACCGATTTTGACTTGACCAAAGTTATCAAACTCAAGACCTAGGTAAGTATCACGACCACCGAAAGAGCCTTGGCCATCGCCATTACCTTCACGGTTCCATGCGTTACCCGTTTCGATCTGGTAGATGAAAGCAGGGCCAAAGTTGTCATAGGCAACTTTACCACGTAGACCTAGACGAGATTCAATTTCAACAACAGTGTTGTCTTCTGCACCTTTTGCATCAGCTTGCCATAATTGCAAACTACCTGCTGCCTGACCGTATAGCACTACGCTCTCACCAGCAAGTTCGATTGCTGCATTCGCATTGCCTGCTACTGCGGTCATTGCAATAGCCGCACCCAATAGAGAACGTTTGAACATCTTATCCATGGAATAAACTCCTAAAAATACTAGCTGTGTTTACTTGTGCCCAAAAAGGTTGGCCGCCGTGGGCAACAAGTAACTCTCCCGATATGTTAGCCGGGTAGATACCCCGACCAATTCATATTTTTTCGTTTTAAGCTGAACTGCTATCTAACTTCACCCCTAAGACTACTTTCACAGCAAAAAACATCAAATAGAACTTAATTTATTGTTTAAAAAATATGACTCAGTGCAAACTTTAGGGCGATTAGTGATCCGGATCAACCCTACTCAACCTAAAACTAAAAATAACTAAAAAAACCTTTCCCAACATATACTTAAAGTTAACTAGCCTTGTATTTCATTGTTCAGGGATGTTTTTGACACATTCCTTTGTAATTGATTACATCTATTTCACCGGCCAAAAAACAGGTAAAAAGCCCTACTGGTTTCGAGTCAAAAAATAACTATAAAAAAATACCACCCCCATAAAAAAACAGCTCTAAGGACATAGCCTTAGAGCTGTTTAACGTTAATTCCGTCAATAAATTATATTTTAACGTTTTTAACGGGCCATGAAGTCTACAAGCTGTTGCTCATCCCAGACTTCGATGCCAAGTTCTTGAGCTTTGGCCAGTTTTGACCCAGCAGCTTCACCAGCAACCAGCAAGTCTGTCTTCTTAGAAACACTTCCCGTTACTTTGGCACCCAGATTTTGCAGTGCTAACTTGGCATCTGAACGCGTTAACTGCGACAAGCTGCCTGTCAAAACAACAATTTTTCCTTCCAGAGGCAATTCAGCATCATCAGCGCGCTTTTCAATCGCCGGCCAATGGATACCGACCTCGATAAGATCTTCAATCACTGTTAGGTTATGCGCTTCACGGAAGAAGTTATAAACATGGGCAGCAACTATCTCACCAACATCTGAGACTTCAACCAACTGCTCTTTGCTTGCGGCTTCAATCGCTGACAAGGTTTCGAAGTGACCAGCCAAGTTAGCTGCTGTCGCCTCGCCCACTTCTCGAATACCTAACGAATATAAGAAACGTGCAAGTGTGGTTAGCTTAGAGGCAGCCAGTGAATCCACAAGCTTTTGTGCAGACTTCGGCCCCATCCTTTCCAATACGGTTACTACACCCGCTGACAGTTTGAACAGATCAGCTGGCGTTGCCACCATTTCGCGATCAACAAGTTGTTCAATAATTTTTACGCCACAGCCATCCACATCCAATGCTTTACGAGATACAAAATGCTTCAAGGCTTCTTTTCGTTGTGCCTGGCAAAAAAGACCGCCAGAGCAGCGAGCAACAGCTTCACCTTCCACTCGTTCAACTTTTGAATCACAAACCGGGCAAGTCTGAGGAAAAACAATCGGCTTAGCATCGGCTGGACGACGGGATTCAATAACAGAGGCAATTTGCGGGATCACATCACCGGCCCGACGGATCACCACCGTATCACCGACCATTACGCCAAGACGGGCAATTTCATCGGCATTGTGCAGCGTTGCATTACTGACAGTCACACCACCAACAAAGACAGGCTCTAATTTTGCCACCGGGGTAATTGCACCGGTTCGTCCAACTTGGAACTCAACATTTTTCAACGTGGTGAGTTCTTCCTGAGCCGGGAATTTATAGGCAATCGCCCAGCGAGGGGCGCGAGCGACAAAGCCAAGCTGCTGCTGAAGCGCAATATCGTCAATCTTGATCACCACACCGTCGATTTCATACGGCAGGGCTTCACGCTTATCACCGATCATCTGGTGGTAAGCAATCACTTCATCCATGCTGCCCAATTGGCGGATCTCCGGACACATCGGCAGACCCCAGTCTTTTAGCTGGACTAAGCGTTCATACTGGCTTGGTGCCAGATCTAAACCTTCCACGATCCCCACTGAGTAAGCATAAAAACTCAAAGGGCGAGTCGCGGTGATCTTTGAGTCAAGCTGACGCAAACTACCTGCAGCTGCATTACGGGGATTGGCAAAAGCCTTTTCGCCTTTCTTCAACGCTTTTTCATTCAGCGCATCAAACCCTTTTTTCGGCATGAATACTTCGCCACGGACTTCAAGGCGAGCCGGCCAACCTTCACCGCGAAGTTTCAACGGTATCGAACGGATAGTACGAACATTCTCAGTAATATTTTCCCCGGTAGCACCATCACCTCGGGTGGCTGCCTGGATCAATACGCCATTTTCATACATCAAACTTACCGCCAAACCATCTAGTTTCGGCTCACAGCAGTAAGTCAGCGAGGATTCCGACAACAAGCGATCCAACATTCGTTTCTCAAACGCCTGAAGGTCGTCATCATTGAATGCATTGTCCAACGACAGCATCGGAATTTCATGGGTGATCTGGGTAAAGCCGTCAAGCGGCTTACCACCAACTCGCTGACTAGGGGAATCCACGGTCACAAGCTCTGGGGATTCAGCCTCAATTGCCAGCAACTGCTGCATCATACGGTCGTATTCAACATCAGGAATTTCCGGGTTGTCTTCTACGTAATAGCGGTGACCGTGATAGGCGAGAAGTTCACGCAACTCGTCGAGCTGCTGCTGAATGTCGTGGCTCATATATGTACCTGTTCTAATACCAAGTCGCTTTACCCTCTACGGGTTAGCTCGGAAAAGGATATAAAAAAACAAGGCCCCTTATACCAAAGCGTATAAAGGGCCAATTTGTATTCGTTCCACTCAACGTGGTTATAACTTATCAGTCAACAGTATAACGTTGGGCTTTATCTCGGTAGCCGCTGATCCGATGTGGAGTGATCAGGTTACGTTCATGATCAAGCACATCACCACCTAGGCTATCAGCTATACGCTGAACGGTTTGCAACATAACGTTGAAGCTCTGGTCTGCCCGACCAACCGCACAAGGAAGCATCAAATAAAATGCAACTCCCGGCGTTTCAAAGCTATCGCTACCGCCTTCAGGGAAATGCGCCGGATGTACCATATTGGTAACGCTAAAGATAGCAGGCCCAGTACCAGCCGCATCAACATGACGATGATAGACTGAGTTTTCACCAAAAATCAGGTGGTTTTGCTCAAAGGCATTGAACAAGCGGCTGCCGCGGAATAACTCACCATTACGAGCATGGATATTCAGCACCAGATAGTCAGGAGGAAGCACTTCGGCCTCCGCTGGTTGTTCTGGCTCTTCAACCGGCTCCGGGGCTTCGACGTCTAAGTTCGCTTCAACGACAGACTCGAACGCTGCAGGCGCTTCCGCCTCCGCTGTATTGGCTGGCTGGCTCAATTCAGGAACAACGGCCTTAACTTCTGCGGCAGAAGCATTCTGTTCTGGGTTAGTTAAACTAGCGGCGTGTTGAACAACTGGCTGAGCACTTTCGATTGACTCAATGGATACTGTTTCATTAACAGTTACTTGCTCTGCACTTTCAACATTTAATACAGGCTCGACTTTTTCAGCGACCTTATTGTTAGGCTGCTGAATAGGAGACTGCGGCGCGATCGGCTCTTGCTTCACAGCTTGCGGCTCAACTTGAGTATGAGACTGTGACTCAGCTAGCTGAGTACGACCCAAAGGCGCAGGTGCTGACACTTTCTCGACCACGGGCTCTTCAGTCGGTATGTTCTTAACTTCAGGAACAGTAGCCGCTTCATTTTGCACAGCTGCTGGAGGAGGAGTGGCAATAACTTGCCCGTCCAACAGCGGATCAGCACCCAGCTTCGCACCAAAGTGCAATTCTGGCTCTTTCCTTTCCTGGCGTGGCGAATCCGCAGTCGCGGTTTCAGAGCCTAAAACCCTGACATTACCAACACCATCCTTATCAAAACCTTCCGAATCTCGGGAAGCCTTATCCAACTTACCCAGTGGCTTCTCACCAAATTTTGCAGGCTTTTCCTTTCGGCTACTCCACAATCCGTGAAGTAATAGCCCTGCAATAGCAAGCGCACCAACAATAATAAGAACCAGACGCAATTCCTGCATATGAATACTCTGAATTTACTTTTAACCCATAACCGGGTAAATCAACATCAGGATTACATCCTCTGGCAAGCCAGTGTGTAACCTCAACTACTTAGCTTGGCACTTTTTATCACAAACTGACATGACATTATGACAATAAAGTGCAAATTAAAAAGCCAACGACAGCCCTACACTGAAGTCATTTACAACATTCATTATGGACTTAACTTTACTCTAATGTATCAAAACTCAAATCAGAATGAGAAGGCGAATGTCGTTATTCGTTCAAGATAGTGCTACCGAACACAAAAATGAACAAGCTTTGACCGTTTTTGCCATCATCTGGTCGACTCGAAACGGCGTTAATTTGCTTATAGCTATTAATCACCGTTACTATCAATGCCAACACAGATCACCCATTTTTGTATTCTGATTACTTGCCAAGGAGCCTATATGCAATCATCCCGGCAGCCCCACCCCCAACTTTCAGCCCCGTTGAGTGGTGCCGGTTATTTCTTTCGTGGTATTTCGCTGGCAACCCAGCCGGGTACACGGCGCTTCGTGCTATTCCCACTACTGATTAATATCGTTCTTTTCGGTACGGCATTTGGTTTAGTGCTAAGCCAGCTAGGGGCATGGATTGACGGTTGGATGAACCAGCTGCCAAGTTGGCTCGACTGGCTTTCCTATCTACTGTGGCCATTGCTTGCCATTGCTACCTTGGTCACCTTCTCCTACCTGTTCAGCACAATAGCCAACTGGATCGCCGCACCTTTCAATGGCCTACTCGCCGAGCACCTAGAAGCCAAGCTAACCGGCCAGAAAGCACCAGATACTGGGATCACAGGCGTGATGAAAGATTTTCCGCGGATCATGCACCGCGAGTGGATCAAGCTGAAGTATTACCTGCCCAAAGCTATCGGGCTATTCATTTTGCTGTGGATCCCTGCCGTTGGCCAGACAGTCGGTCCGGTACTGTGGTTCTTGTTCAGTGCCTGGATGATGAGTATCCAGTACGCCGATTACCCGTTTGACAACCACAAGGTCCCTTTCACGACAATGCGCGACGCACTGAAAACCAAGCGCGGTACATCCTTGAGCTTTGGTAGCTTGGTCATGCTGTGCACCATGACACCTATCGTCAATTTGTTCGTGATGCCAGTAGCCGTTTGTGGCGCAACGGCCATGTGGGTCGACCACTACCGCGAGCAGCACCGTTACTATTAATTATGGGGCTAGAGCCTAGTTCCTAGAGCTCTGGGCTCTGGGCTCTGGGCTCTGGGCTCTGGGCTCTGGGCTCTGGGCTTTACAGAAACCATTTACGATTATCATGGAGCGTCAAACTGCTACTTCCAATTTATACTCCTTCTAGGAACTAGGATCCCGTTCTTCCTGTTTTTCCTGTACTCCCTCTAGAAACAAGTTTCTCATTCCTAGCAGTCCCATATAACAATAAGATATAACTACAAATTACTTTGCAAACGTTGTTTAAAGGTTATGCTTAACGTGTCTTATGTTTTTAAACGCGTTACGAAGGAACGACAACAATGAGCAAGATCTACGAAGATAACTCCCTGACAATTGGTAACACTCCGCTCGTTCGCCTTAACCGAGTTAGTAAAGGAAACGTATTGGCTAAGGTTGAAGCCCGTAACCCTAGCTTCAGCGTTAAATGTCGTATCGGTGCCAATATGATTTGGGATGCCGAAAAGAAAGGTATTTTGAAAGAAGGTGTTGAGCTTGTTGAACCAACAAGTGGTAACACAGGTATTGCTCTTGCGTTTGTTGCTTCAGCCCGAGGCTATAAGCTAACGCTAACCATGCCAGAGAGCATGAGCCTTGAGCGCCGTAAGCTGCTAAAAGCGCTGGGTGCAAACCTTGTTCTGACCGAAGCACCAAAAGGTATGAAAGGTGCTATCGAGAAGGCAGAGGAAATTGTCGCTTCCAACCCTGAGAAATACCTGTTGCTTCAGCAGTTCAACAACCCAGCAAACCCGGAAATTCACGAAAAAACAACGGGGCCTGAAATTTGGGATGCGACCGAAGGCGACGTCGATGTGTTCGTTTCAGGTGTTGGTACCGGCGGTACACTGACAGGTGTTAGCCGATATATCAAACAGCAGAAAGGCAAGGCAATTACGACGGTTGCTGTCGAACCATCCGAGTCACCGGTTATCACTCAAGCGCTTAATGGCGATGAAATCAAGCCGGCGCCTCACAAGATCCAAGGTATTGGTGCAGGCTTCATTCCTGGCAACCTTGAACTTGATTTGATTGATGAAGTTGAGCTTGTGAGCTCAGAAGATGCGATTGATATGGCACGCCGCCTGATGGAAGAAGAAGGCATCTTGGCAGGTATTTCTTCTGGCGCGGCAGTAGTCGCAGCAAATCGCATCGCTGAACGTCCGGAATTTGCCGGCAAAAACATTGTTGTTGTGCTACCAAGTTCAGGTGAGCGTTATCTGTCATCAGCACTGTTTGCCGGCATCTTCACCGACAAAGAAACCCAACAGTGATCACACTTTTAGGTGTTACCACTCCGATAGTGACCCAAAAGCCTCCCTCTGGGGGGCTTTTTTGTTGCATTTTGACCGAAGCTTTAATATAAATCCGTTGTGTTTTATTTTTAGCTTCAAAATAAAAGGTCAAAAAACAAACTGGCCGAAGTTAGAAAGTGAGAAAAGTCACTAAAAATTGACTTGGATTAATCTCAAACACCGAACTGTTGGGTAGTTTATAATCCCAGTTAGCGAGCTTAGCGTAAACAGGTTAAGCTTACTTTCAGTTACGTTAATATTAAATAAATAATATCTATATCGGGGTGAAAAATGTATCAGAAGCAAGTTGAGATCACTGCAGAAAACGGTCTACACACTCGTCCAGCGGCTCAGTTCGTTAAAGAAGCAAAAGCTTTCGAAGCTGACATCACAGTGACTTCAAACGGCAAAAGCGCAAGCGCTAAGAGCCTATTCAAGCTTCAGACTCTAGGTCTAGTAAAAGGCACAGTAGTAACTATCGCTGCTGAAGGTGCTCAGGCTCAACAAGCTGTTGACCACCTAGTTGCTCTAATGGACGAACTGCACTAATACGCAGTCTGTTTATTACTTCCCCTAGTTTCAAGTATATTTTAAGGTAAGGCTATGATTTCAGGTATCCTGGCGTCTCCTGGTATTGCTTTTGGTAAAGCACTACTTTTGCAGGAAGAAGCGATTGTTCTAAACAAAGCGCCAATTACTGCGGACCAAGTTGAGAGCGAAATTCAGCGTTTCTTCGACGCTCGAAAAAAATCTTCTGAGCAACTAGAAGTTATCAAAGAAAAAGCACGCGTGACCTTCGGTGAAGAGAAGGAAGCCATCTTTGAAGGCCACATCATGTTGCTTGAAGATGAAGAGCTAGAAGAAGAAATCATAGCCTTCATTAAAGAAAACAATGCCTCTGCTGATCTTGCTATCTACAGCATTATCGAAGAGCAGGCAGCAACGCTTGAGTCATTGGATGATGAATACCTAAAAGAACGTGCTACCGACATCCGCGATATCGGTAACCGTTTTGTGAAAAACGCACTAGGTATCAGCATCGTCAACCTAAGCGCTATCAATGAAGAAGTTATCCTGGTTGCTAACGACCTGACACCTTCTGAAACTGCGCAAATCAACCTAGATTACGTACTTGGCTTCATCACTGATATCGGTGGTCGTACTTCGCACACCTCTATCATGGCCCGTTCTCTAGAGCTACCTGCTATCGTAGGTACAAACGACATTACAGCTCAGGTTAAGAACGGCGATATGCTGATTCTTGATGCAATCAACAACAAGGTTGTAATCAACCCATCTGACGCTGAAGTAACCCAATTCAAAGCGATCCGTGACGCAAACATTGCCGAGAAAGAAGAGCTAGCAAAACTTAAAGATTTGCCAGCTATCACTCTTGACGGTAAGCAAGTGGAAGTCTGCGGTAACATCGGTACAGTAAAAGACTGTGACGGTATTAACCGTAACGGTGGTGAAGGTGTTGGCCTGTACCGTACCGAATTCCTGTTCATGGACCGCGATGCACTTCCTACCGAGGAAGAGCAATACGCAGCATACAAAGACGTTGCAGAAGCAATGCATGGCGAGCCAGTGATCATCCGTACTATGGATATCGGTGGTGACAAAGATCTACCTTACATGGATCTGCCACAAGAAATGAACCCATTCCTAGGCTGGCGTGCGGTTCGTATCAGCCTTGACCGTCGCGAAATCCTACGCGACCAGCTTCGCGGTATCCTACGTGCATCTGCGCACGGCAAGATCCGTATCATGTTCCCGATGATTATCTCTGTTGAGGAAATCCGTGAACTGAAAGCGGCGATTGAAGAATACAAAGCAGAACTTCGCACTGAAGGCTTGGCATTCGACGAAAACATCGAAATCGGTGTAATGGTTGAAACACCAGCAGCAGCAGCAATCGCTCACCACCTAGCAAAAGAAGTTGAGTTCTTTAGTATTGGTACTAACGACTTAACCCAGTATACTCTTGCTGTTGACCGTGGTAATGAGCTGATTTCTCACCTTTACAACCCACTATCACCTGCAGTCCTAACAGTGATCAAGCAGGTTATCGATGCTTCTCACAAAGAAGGCAAATGGACAGGTATGTGTGGCGAGCTAGCGGGTGATGAACGTGCAACCCTATTACTTCTAGGTATGGGCTTGGACGAATTCAGCATGAGCGGAATTTCTATTCCACGCATTAAGAAGATTATCCGCAACGCTAATTTTGCTGATGTTAAAGCAATGGCTGAGCAAGCGCTTGCTATGCCTACTGCTGCTGAAATTGAAGCTCACGTAGAAAAATTCATCGCAGAAAAGACCATCTGCTAATATAGCTGCAGATAGAATAAAAACGCTTAGGAGCAACGATATGGGTCTGTTTGACAAATTAAAGAAGCTGGTTTCTGATGACAACACTGAAGCTGGTGCTATCGAAATCATCGCACCACTTTCTGGTGAAATCGTAAACATCGAAGATGTGCCAGATGTTGTTTTCGCAGAGAAAATCGTTGGTGACGGTATCGCTATCAAACCTGCTGGCAACAAAATGGTTGCACCAGTAAACGGTACTATCGGTAAGATCTTCGAAACTAACCACGCTTTCTCTATCGAGTCTGACGACGGCATCGAGCTATTCGTTCACTTCGGTATCGACACAGTTGAACTGAAAGGTGAAGGCTTCACTCGCATCGCAGAGGAAGGTCAAACTGTTAAAGTTGGCGACACTGTTATCGAATTCGATCTAGCACTTCTAGAAGAGAAAGCGAAATCAACTCTTACTCCAGTTGTTATCTCTAACATGGACGAAATCAAAGAGCTGAACAAACTTTCTGGCGCAACAACTGTGGGTGAAACTCCAGTTCTTCGCATCAAGAAGTAAGATTGTTTCAATCTTTGTTAAAAAGCGCTGCCCTCGGGCGGCGCTTTTTGTTTTGGGAAGAACCTGGTTTCTAGAAACAAAAAATCCCCGATCAAGGATCGAGGATTTATCATTTACTCTGGTTCTGCTTTTGCTCTTCCTAGGAACTAGGATCCAGAACCTAGGAACTCAGTTTCTATAACGAGTTAAGCATCTCGACTGAAGGTGCGAAGAAGTAAGCACCGGTTACGGCTGTCGTGAAACGCAGCAGCTGATCGGTTTTACCGTCTGTGTGACCATACATGCTCTCCAGCATCGCTTTGAAGTTATGCTGGGTGTGACAGTATGCGATGAACAACAAGCCGTGATCACCGCTTACAGAGCCATATGGCAAGCTATGACGAACTATCTTCAGTCCCTTACCTTCTTCTTTAATATCAACACGACCAACATGTGAGGCTGCCGGAACGTCTTCCAGTTCGATAGAGTCAGGTTTGGTACGGCCGACCACTTTCTCCTGTGCCTGGATATTCAAGCGATTCCAAGCCGGTAGGTTGTGGACAAAACGCTGTAGCATCACAAAGCTGCCACCAGCGAAGTCACCCTCTTTGATCAGTGCAACATCCTGGCGCGCTTCTAGCGTTTTCGGGTTCTCGGTCCCATCGACAAAATCAGTCATATCGCGTGAATCAAGGTATTTGAAACCGTAGGTTTCGTCCATGATTTCCACATGCTCGGCGATTGGTGAAATAAATTGGCGCAGTAGGTAGAAATTCAAGTCATGGCGGCTTGAGTTAAGGTGCAACAGAACATCGCCGCCAGTCGCTGGAGCCGTAACTTGACCTTCACCTAGCGCTTCGAAATCATCGAACTCTGCTGGCGCCCCTTTTTCTAGAGATGCCCAAAATGTCTTGCCGAAAGCAATACTGGCACGAAGTTCAGCGCCCGGCTGCTGGCTGTTGATCTCATCGACCAATGTATGAACTTGCTGGCAACGCTCAATAAGCGCCTTGGTGTCACCTGTTGCCTTCATGACAACATACAATGCGAACGGTCCTGCTTCAGGCAAAATCAAAGGTTGTGCCGTAGCCATATTTTTCTCCTAACTTATTATCGTCGTTCATACCCAAAATGGCTTAGGTATACAACATTATGATGCTCAAAGTATAACGAGATTACATCAAGGAAAATTGATCATTGTCAGCAGAGCTGAGCTTACACAAGGCAAATCAATCACGTAAATGCACAATATCACCAACGGTTATATCAATTATTACAAGGTCATACTCATCGTTCTCTCACCCAAGCAGCTTATAATAACGCTGAAAAGCTCTGAATTGTTCAATTAGTGTCTAATTTAACCTGCTATGATGGGGTGAAATTTATACAATCACAACATTAGCTCAAATCAATAATAAGGATAAGATCATGGAAACGGGTTCATCATCATTTCCGACTAAAGACGTAGCTGGCACCCTCTACCAAGCCAAACAAACCCAAAAACTGGTTGATACCCACCAGGCGAGTACAAACAAGTTTGAGGATGATCCGAAAAAAGATCCTGACACTGTTGTTATCTCGGCCGATAACAAAGCACAAACCCAAGAAGACCGATTAATCATCAAGAAAAAGGTGGCCGATGCCATTAATGATCATCGTCCCAACAAGCCTAACTTCTATAGCCAAAACATCACCCCAGACACGGGTACAGGCAGTGGCTCTGTGCTAGATACTGCAGTTTAAGCCTTCCAAGCTACAGGCAGCAAAAAGCCCGCAACCGCGGGCTTTTGAATATCTCAAGGTGATCTTTAGTGTTATACCGACGTCACTTCAACCTGAAGCTTCACCTGCTGATCACCACTGTTATCCAGACCTTCGAACTTCGTTGGCGTATTTAGGCCAGTAGATAGCGTTGGCGATACCAGTGTGCGCCAGCCGCCGTCATCGAGTCGCTCTTGGACCTTGAACGCAATTTTCACTTCCTCTGCTGACACTTCCAGCAATTCGGCACTGCCAACTAATTCTCGGCTGCTATCTTCGCTATCAAAACTGCTACCAAAGAAGACTGTCTCTTCTCCAGGCAATAATGACAGCGAGGTATTCACCGACTGGGTACTACCTGTCGCACCCGTCAGTTCAAAATTCACATCTAATAGCCAATCGGCCATGGCTAACGGGCTTAGCAGTGCGCTGAACAGCACCAACCCTTTACCCCAATCACTCATTGTACTTACCTCTCTACGGGCTTGTCCGCAAATGTATTTCTGACCCTAGAGCTTCTAAGCAGGTACCCTCCAAGCCAGAATGTCAGCAGCAGGCTGACCGCTCGGGTCCAGCTGAAGGCCCCGTGGGTCAACATCAGCTGATACATTTGCAAAACACAATCTGTTGTATAGGTCAGCAATAAGATCCCTTTCCCATGCTGCCATACCAAATTTATTAATTTATTATTTTTGTGTCGGTAACCGGCCAGCCACATATAGATAAGTGCAGGGAGTCCCAACAGCATTGCCAGATATAAGTTATCTCGCAAGGGATACAAAACTTCCAAGATTTGGGCACCTTGCTGGCGACTTGCTCCCGCCATGACAAAAATGACCCATCCCTTGGCACTGAACAACCAGCAAAGCCACAACATGGCTGATGGTTTCAACAAGCCATGCTTGTCGAAAGCTTCTATCGGATATAACACTTCTTTTCCCCGTATCTCACTGCTTAGTCTGCAATGGAGGTTTCACCATGGTATTTCAATAGCCAATTTTATCTTTGGCTGTGATAGGCATGATTTTATCTACGGGAGCCGATATAACAACACTGTTCAGTACTAGACACACCTTAATCTATCTGGTCACAACTACCACTCAGAGTGGTAATTTCTGTGGTTCAACGCACTATTTGAGCGTTCATCTTGTAGGTAAGATCACGTTTTGTGGGATGAGTAAGGTGATTTTTCTAGTTTTATTACAGAAATCACATCAGAAATAAATATGCTCACTTTCTAGTGATTTACCGGAATACCCATTAATATTCATCATGTTAATGGATATTAATACAAAATACCGCCTGTTCAGTATTTGTTCATGTGATGTAAGATTCCTACCTCTTTAGAAGGATGAAAATGACAGAGATGTGCGAATTGATATTGACGACGGTATAATCCAACGACAGAAAATGATGGATCGGATTAACGATGGTAAACAAGAAACCTCAAGGGACTCCGTCCCCAGAAACCCAAGCAGAAGCAATGAAGATTGCGCGTGCAACTCAAAAGCCAGGGCAAACCAAAGAACAAACTAAACTGATAGCCCAAGGGATCCAGCACGGTATCGAGCAATACAAAAAACAGCAGAAAGCCAAAGCCCGTGAACGTGATAAGCTACGCAAGAAGCAAACTAGGGATAGAGCCCAAGACATTGAGGACACGACTGTAGAAACCACAGAACCACGGCAAGAGATCGTCGAGAGTAAACAACACTGGCTCCCGTGGTTGTTGTTGCTTGCCTCTTGGCTGGGCTTTATTGGTTACCTTCAACTCGGTTAAATCTAACAAGGACTCACGGATGATTGAACAACATCGTTTTCGCTTTATTCCCTTAGTGGCCATGCTAGGAATGTTGGCGGGGTGCGGCAGCCCAGACTCGGCTTCTTATCACGATACAGTTAGAGTAAACCAGCCTTGTGGGGAAAAGCCTAACTGCGTCAGTACCATCGATACCCGAGCAGCGCACAATTTGTCACCGTTCGAACTGAGCCGCAGAGGCCTTGAGCAATGGGAGCACATTGAGCAGTTAGCACAGTCTCTTCCGGGAGCTTCCCTCGCTAGCAAGACAGACGATTATTTCCGGGTGGAATGTACCAGCAAGATCTTCCGATTTGTTGATGATTTCGAAGTCAAAAAACAGGCCAACCAACTTGTCGTCCGATCCGAGTCCCGTACCGGGTATTCCGATTTTGGTGTTAATCGCGACCGTGCTGATAGCTTTCGGATGATGCTGGAGAAGGAAGGATACCTACTAAGTAACAAATAGCGTAGAATACAAGACAAACTTGCAAATGATTATCATTTGAATCTAAAATCAAACGATAGCTTGATGGAGGATCGCAATGAGCATTGCCAGTTATCTGTTGTTCGGTGTTTTAGGCTTGCTAACCATGTTATTGGTCCAGGGATTTGAAGCCAGTTTCCTCTTGCAGGGCCCTGCTGACTCTTCAGCCCTCACTGGTAGTTTAACGTCATGGCTACTCATCGACGGCATCTGGTTAGCCCTGATTGCTATGGGCCTGTACCATAAGTACAGCAAAAATTAAAAAAGCCATGCTACTCAGCATGGCTTTTATTTATCGAAGGCTAGGTACGCCTCTAGATATTCTTATCCTTACCTAACGACAATAGCATGATAGAAATCACAGCTACAGCCGCAAAGCCAGACAGGATAATAACAGGCATGGCCGCATAACCCAGTACATGCCAGAAGATAGATTCTAATGTACTCATTGTTTCTCCTTATCCGAAGCTTACTGCCAACCTTCAATGTCTTTCATATCAGGCAGTTTATGGGCAATACCCTTGTGACAATCTACACAGGTCTTATCACCTGATGCTAGGGCCGTTGAGTGCTGTTTCGCACTTCGACTGCCCTGCTCGGAGAAGTCCATGTATTCGAATTCGTGACAGTTACGGCACTCCTGCGAATCATTTTCTTTCATCCTGTGCCATTCCCGATTAGCAAGGTGCCCCCGCCGCTCCTCGAACTTCTCTTGAGTGTCAATGGTACCGATTGCATGGGCCACCAGCTCTTTCGATGCCTGTACCTTACGAACGATTTTATCTGTCCAGTTATGTGGTACGTGACAGTCTGAACAGATTGCGCGCACACCCGAACGGTTTGAAAAGTGAACCGTTTCACGGATCTCTTTCACGATCGGTGCGTGGCAGCCAGCACAGAACTCTTCAGTATTAGTCGCTTCCATACCGGTATTGAACGCACCCCAGAACAGCAAGCCGCCCATAAAGCCCATAAAAAGAACCAGACCCACTGCGACCTTACTTGGTGAGGAAAACCTACGCCAAAAGGTTTTTAACATTTTCATTGATAGCCTCTCTTTAAACTGGCTAATTAACGCAGTGCGTCGACACGCTCAAAATCATTCTCAACCAACGGCTTAGCATCCGCTTGTGGCACATGGCACTGAAGACAGAAATAGCGAGCAGGTGATACATCGGACAGTACCTGTCCTTCACGCGGTGACTGGTAGTGCGTTACGCTGATCTTGGTTGCGCCCATTTCATTGGCATTTTTCCAGCTATGACAAGCCAGACATTTGTTCGCATTTTTTGATACTTCGTAGTTACGGATCGTGTGTGGTACCAACGGCGGCTGGTACACGTAATCGCTATCGATCGTACCTTGGTCACGAGGATAACGTTTCATTGGATCCGCAGCACGAGTGGCTTCCAGCTCGCTGGCACCACGCAGCGACTCAACGCCACCGATGCCACCTGGATTTTGCAGCTCTTCTGCACTATGTACAGCACCGGCCAGCATCATGCCCACAGCCATAACTGCTAGAACTAATCGTTTCATTGTATTCTCCGCCTACAGGCTAAATCAGGTCAAGGTAGGGCTGTCCGGCATGTAGCCAGACAACCAACCTATTCAATTTGCAGCTATTTATACTTTGGTGATCTTAATTGGACACTTTTTGAAATCCGTCTGCTTTGACAACGGATCGGTAGCATCCAGAATCAGCTTGTTCACCAAAATACGCGCATCAAAGAATGGGACGAAAACCAAGCCAACAGGTGGGCGGTTACGACCACGTGTTTCTACACGACAACGTACTTCACCACGGCGAGAAGCAAGCAGAACTTCATCCCCACGACGTAAACCACGCGCCTGAGCATCATCAGGGTGGATATAACACACCGCATCAGGAACCGCTTTATATAGTTCAGGAACACGACGTGTCATGGTGCCTGTATGCCAGTGCTCAAGTACACGGCCAGTACATAACCACATATCGTATTCTTTATCAGGCATTTCTGGTGCAGGCTCAAACGGAGCAAAAATAATGTCCGCTTTGCCGTCTGGCTTACCATAAAAACGGAAACCTTCACCTTTAGGTACATATGGGTCATGACCTTCAGAGAAACGCCACTGGGTTTCTTTGCCGTCAACAACCGGCCAGCGTAAGCCTCGTACTTTGTGGTAAGTATCGTAAGGAGCTAAATCGTGCGCCTTACCACGGCCAAATGCGGCATACTCTTCAAAAAGGCCTTTCTGAACGTAAAAACCTTGCGCTTGTGCATCATCGTTCAAAGGCTGAGTTTCAGACAGTGGGAACTTATCAACCTGGCCATTCTTGAACAGCACATCGTACATCGTTTTGCCACGGTACTGCGGTGCTTTCGCGAGCAGCTCTTCACCCCAAACTTCTTCAACGGTGAAGCGCTTGGAGAACTCCATGATCTGCCATAAGTCAGATTTTGCCTCACCTTGGCTTTCTACCTGCTGGTACCACACCTGGGTACGGCGCTCAGCGTTGCCGTAAGCACCTTCTTTCTCAACCCACATTGCGGTTGGCAAAATAAGGTCTGCAGCCTGTGCCGTTGCGGTTGGGTAAGGGTCTGAACATACAATGAAGTTTTCAGGGTTACGATAGCCCGGTAAACGTTCTTCGTTAATATTCGGGCCAGCTTGCATGTTGTTATTACACATTACCCAGTAAGCATTCAGCTTACCGTCTTTCAACATGCGATCTTGAAGTACGGCGTGGTAGCCTGGTTTTGGTGGAATTGTGCCTTCCGGCAATTTCCAGATTTTCTCAGCAACTGCACGGTGCTTAGGATTAGCAACCACCATGTCAGCAGGAAGACGGTGAGCAAACGTACCCACTTCACGCGCGGTACCGCACGCTGATGGCTGGCCCGTTAGCGAGAATGGGCTGTTACCTGGCTGAGAGATCTTACCGGTTAGCAAATGAATGTTATACACAAGGCTGTTCATCCACACACCACGGGTGTGTTGGTTCATACCCATGGTCCACAGTGACATCACTTTGGTTTTTGGATCGGCGTATTGTTTCGCCAACTCAATCAGCTTCTCTTGTGAAACACCTGACATCTCAGAGGCTTTCTCTACCGTGTATTCAGCAACAGAGGCTTTATACTCGTCGAATGTCATCGCATGCATCGCACCCGAGTTAGCATGTTTCGCTTTCTGCTGCAGCGGATGTTCATCACGCAGGCCATAGCCGATATCGGTTTCAGCACGCTTGAAGTTGGTGTGCTTGTTCACAAACTCCCAGTTAACCGCATCATTCTGGATGATGTAGTTGGCGATAAAGTTTGCAATCGCAAGGTCAGTTTGTGGTTCGAAAATCATACCGTTATCAGCCAACTCAAACGAGCGGTGGTAATAGGTAGACATCACATTCACTTTAACATGCGGATTGCTTAAGCGACGGTCAGTAATACGCGTCCATAGCACTGGGTGCATTTCAGCCATATTTGAGCCCCAAAGCACGAATGAATCCGCATTTTCGAAGTCATCGTAACAACCCATCGGCTCATCGATACCAAAAGTACGCATGAAGCCAACTACCGCAGACGCCATACAGTGGCGTGCATTCGGGTCAATATTGTTAGATCGGAAACCCGCCTTCATCATTTTTGATGCTGCGTAGCCTTCCATTACGGTCCACTGACCAGAACCAAACATACCAACACCAGAAGGGCCTTGCTTCTTCAGTGCTTCTTTCCATTTCTCAGCCATCACATCGAATGCTTGATCCCAAGATACTGGCTGAAAATCGCCGTCTTTAGCGTATTTACCATTCTGCATACGCAGCATTGGCGTTTGTAGACGATCCTTGCCGTACATGATCTTCGACAGGAAGTAGCCTTTGATACAGTTCAAGCCCTTGTTGACTGGTGCTTCAGGATCACCCTGAGTTGCCACAACGCGACCATTCTGCGTACCGACAAGTACTGAACAACCCGTACCACAAAAACGACAAGGCGCTTTATCCCACTTAATTTTGGTTTCGTCAGAACTAACGATTAAGTTAGTTGCTGATGCTGGCAACGAGATCCCCGCCACAGCTGCTGCCGATGCAGCGGCGTTTGCTTTCACAAACGCGCGTCTTGTCATTTTCATGAATCTTCCTCAGATTGCGAGTCGAACTGTTCGATTTGGTGATACACTAAAAACGTGGTTAAAACGTGTTCTAGATTATTTATTTTATCTATTGTGTCAGTAACATAGCCCTGATTTTCCGTTTCCAGAACCACGATAATCTTCCCTTCTTCACTGTCGCCGTATATTTCTGCATTCGGCATTGCTTCGATCTGCTCTTTAACAGAGGTCAGATACTCCGGCTTTACATGAACAACCAAGCTGGAAATGTGTACTTCTTGTAATGCCATCGCTAATTCTCTTCGTTATTGTGACTCACCATGGTGATCGCCGATGCCGGGCATACCGACACACACGCGCCACATCCTGTGCAGATTGACGTATCCAGTTCGGGCCGGGCGACACTGCCCACTTGCAGCCTGAACCGGATAGCCATTACCTCACACGCATCGCCGCAGCTTCGGCACTCAATTTTCTGGTGGGCAAGGCAACCCTCATTAACTTGCGCCACCAAAGGCCATGGCTGCTCTGATTTCGGCTGGAATAAGGGCTCGGGACAAGCCTCGGCACAGCGGTAACAGAATGTGCATTCACCACGCTGAAAGTCGACAGCAGGAAACCCACCGTCGCCTTTGGCAATAATCTGTGTTTCACACGCGTTGATACACTTGTTGCACCGGGTACAGGTATCGGTGAACGTCTCTTCATCCACCACCCAGGGCATTCGCTGCAGGTCAGGCTTGCGACGCCGTGTCATTAACCGACGACGGGAGCGATCAAACATTGACTCAGTCCTTCGTAAAATATTATTAATAAAAATAGTGATTACGGGCAGCAGCTTGGCTATAAAAGCAAGGTGTACCAATAAACAGCTTGCATGATTTACAACAAATAATCACAAGCTGTCATTTTTTTACACGACAAGTGTAAATCCCGTAATAAATGCTTAAATACCTAGTAAGGGCTAATTAGGGGCTAAATTTGTCTTGGATCAATAAATTCAAATGCGCACCCTCTCAATATAAAAAAGCAAAGTTTTCTTTGGGGTGGCTAACATTTATTCCAACAGCATTGAAAATCACCACTCCGTCCATTAAACATAGACCAGAAATCAAAAGAAAAACGCGTTCTATTTATCTTTAAGATAACGATTTAAAAGGAAAATTTGTGAAAAATAGGCCTCTAAAGCCCGTCACCACTACGATTGCCAGGGCCATGCTAGCAATCTTGCTTCTTTCTGTGGTCACAACCAGTTTTGCCCTGCTGACCTTAGCGTCTAGCTTAAATGATGCTGAGGCGGTGAATGTCTCCGGTTCATTGAGGATGCAAAGCTATCGGTTGGCCTATGATATCCAGACCCAGTCTCCCAAACTGAACGTACATTTAGATATGTTCGAGCAATCTCTGTTCTCACCGTCGATGGCAGCACTGGATCACTGGACAGTACCGACCAATATCAAGATGCATTACTACAATTTGATTGGACGATGGGAAGATTTACACCCCTTACTGCATGATGGAAATGAAAGGCTATTTCTCAGCGAAGTTGTTAACTTTGTCGACCGAATAGACCAATTTGTCTACGAGTTACAAGAATTTTCGATCATCAAATTGCAGGTTCTTTCGGTCGTTGGTGGGCTTGGGCTAAGTTTGATCTTGATAGCAGCCTTGTTCACTATCCATTTTACCCAACGCAAGATCGTAACCCCACTCAATCAAATGGTTACAGCCAGCGAGCAGATACAGGAAGGAAAGTTTGACCTCACCCTTGATGTCAAAAGTGATAATGAACTGGGGATCTTAGCCGGCACCTTCACCACCATGGCGGCAGAACTCGGCAAGCTCTACCGAAATCTCGAGATGAAGGTCGATGAAAAAACCCGGCGGCTGCGACAAGCCAATGACTCGTTGCAGGTCCTATATGACTGCTCTCAGGAGTTATCCCGAAGCCGCCTCAGCACCAAAAACTTTGCGGTAATGCTCGATACCCTGCTTGATATTGAAGGGCTAACCGCCGCCAAGCTGATCATCGAAGAAAGCAGTGGCAACAACACCGAAATCATCGCAGGCAAGCCGTGTGGCAATAACTGGCATTACCATGATCTCGAGCTAGACGGAAAAGTACTCGGTCAATTATGGTGGCAAGACGCCCTGCCTTGTCCTGATAAAAACTTGATAGAGAACCTATCCCGAACTTTAGCCCGGGGGATCTACTATAACCGAGCACAGAAGCAATCTGAGCAGTTATTATTGATGGAAGAGCGTGCTACGATTGCACGTGAGCTACATGACTCTTTGGCACAATCACTGTCTTACCTTAAAATCCAAGTAACCCTACTCAAAAGGCAACTTGGACAAGGTGATCAGCAGCAGACCATGGCAATCATCAGTGATATTGATCAAGGCCTTTCAGGAGCTTATACCCAGCTTCGAGAACTACTAAGTACCTTCCGCCTCACAATCAAAGAAGCTAATTTTGGTGAAGCACTTATCGAAATGCTAAAACCATTAGAGGAGCAGAGTAATGCTTTGCTGATCATTGATAACCAACTTTCATCATTGAGCTTGGATGCCCATCACCAGGTACACCTGCTGCAATTGATCAGAGAGGCCGTACTTAATGCAATAAAACATGCACAAGCTGATGAAATCATCGTCACCTGCCAACAGGAGTCGGACACAGTAACGATCAATATCAGCGATGATGGAATAGGCTTTGACCCGGCCAATGAAAAACTCAATCATTATGGCCTAGCAATTATGACCGAACGGGCTTCACGCCTTTACGGTACACTAGAAATCAATACAACCAAGGGGACTGGTTGCGAAGTCACCCTTCAATTTCAGCCTGAACCCCAAGGATAATAATATGACGTGTTGGAAAATTATGATTGTTGACGATCACCCCTTGATGCGCAGGGGGATCAGCCAACTTCTCAGCTTTGAAAACGACTTCGAAATGGTTGGTGAAGCGAGCAACGGTGCAGATGCGGTGTTACTTGCTCAAGAAAAAGAACCCGATCTGATCCTGCTTGACCTGAATATGAAGGGCATGTCCGGTCTCGATACCCTCAATGCCATGCGCGCCGAAGCGATCCAAGCTCGCATTGTCGTGCTGACGGTGTCTGACAGCCGCTCAGATGTTAAAGCACTGATCAATGCCGGTGCCGACGGCTACCTTCTTAAAGATACCGAACCCGATCAACTTATTGCTTTACTGAAACAAGCAATGTGTGGTGGCCAAGCCTTCAGTGATTTAGTACGCGAATATCTGGCTGACAACACCGAGCAAGACTCCCTGCTTGATACCCTGACTGATCGGGAAATGCAGATCCTAAAAGAGGTGGCAAAGGGATATCGCAACAAACAAATAGCCGATAACCTATTCATCTCAGAGGCAACCGTTAAGGTACACATGAAGAGTTTGCTAAAAAAACTCCAAGTGAAATCAAGAACAGCCGCCACGGTGCTTTATCTGGAATCACAGGGACAATAATGGGCAAAGCGGGACCACTGGCAATATTACTATCAGGGCTGGTATTGGCTGGTTGTAGTACAACGCCACTGTTGGATACGGCCCATGACATCGTACTGACTTGGGATACCAATGATGTACACAACACCTGTGAAAGACGGGGAACGCTTATTGGCTCCCAAGGCAGTTGGTACAACTATTGGCTCATCAGCGATAGGGATCTGACGCAAGGGGCACTGAACCAACTGCGTAACCAAGCCCACACTTTGGGTGCCAACCAGGTCTCGTTATACAGCCCACCGGACTTCTCGAGTTCAGTAACTTTGATTGGTAACGCTTATTATTGTGAAGGCGCTAAATAATAAAAAAACCGCACGAATGCGGTTTTTTTATTAACACGATACTGAAGAGATAATATCCCTTTCTTTCGATTCAACCCAGCTAACATCAAACGGCCCCCAATCACTGAGCTGATAGTAGCCATCGTTATGGCGCTTGCCATCTTGGACAAAAGCCAATTCAATGCCAAACCCTGGTAAGGCTTTAAGTACATCCTGAATGGTACGACGTGGCCAACCGGTAATTTCAATCAGCTTAGGAACATTGGGACGATCTAGCTGCTCAACAAGCAAAGCAAGATAAAGACGACGGGCAAAAACCGGATTCAATTCCATTGAGACCTCCATAATTTGAGGTTTTCATTATTCCGACTTCTGCCCAAAGGGTGTTGAGTTTGATCAATATGAGGGAGGATTTCCCTGTTTTGGTCGTTTTTTTCGGTGATCCAGGTCGCAATATTCAAGACCTTGTCATTCCGGAAACAAAAAATACATTTTTAAACAACAACTTGAAATATCACACAAAAATACAAATCTCTCTAGGTTTGATTGCAACCAACATTGCCCCCTCACCTCTGTGACCAATAAGATGTTGAATTAAAGACTATAACCGGCTGTCACCATATGGGCCGAAGAACCCATTATCCTTTACCTGATAACCAATACCCACATTGACTGCTAGACCCCACGAGTCTTCCAGTTTCAAATCGCAGGACTGGACACTCTCCTCAGTCGAGTTGAAATATTCATTGAATATGTCTACCGGTGCTTATTTACTCATGTTTCACCTTGTCATCTATACTTTGGCAATCTTCTATACATCCACCTCGAAGGTATCGACCACAGAGGTATCCAGCGAAAAGGAGCCACTATGATCCCAGCCTTCTGGTGTATTATCGTCATGATACTGATTAACTATTTGCTGGCGGGTATTGGTGGGTGGTTGACGGTTCGCCAGACCGGTAAGCTCGATATCAATCAGCCGCGCCTCCAAGACCGCGAACTCACCGGAGCGGCTTCCAGAGTAAAAGCAGCCCAGGCTAATGGCTGGGAGATCCTGTCCGTCTTCTCAAGCTGTGTGCTTATTGCCCACCTCTCAGGCGTGCCAGCCCATGAATCGGCCCTGCCCGCCTACTTATTTATCATCAGCCGGGTGCTCTATTTCATTTGCTATGCTTTCAAACTTAGCCCATGGCGAACTATAGTCTTTGTACTTGGGATCTTGGCCAATATGTGGCTGATAAAACTGGCTATCAGCTACGGCGGTTGAAGCCATTGCACCCCCCGCCTATTCCCGCTATAAAGAGAGACCAAGTTCACAAAACAAGTCAGCCAGAATAACTATGAGTACAATTGCTTACGGCATCAAAAATTGCGATACCATCAAGAAAATGAAGAAGTGGCTTGAAGCCGAAAATATCGAATATACCTTCCATGACTACCGTGTCGACGGCCTAGACCGTGGCATGCTCGAGCAGTTTGAATCAGAATTAGGCTGGGAAGCTATGGTCAACAAGCGCGGTACCACTTACCGCCAGCTAAGTGACGAGCAAAAAGCCAGCCTGAACCAGCAAAGCGCGATTGAGTTAATGCTGGAATATCCAGCCATGATCAAGCGCCCGCTGTTGGTTCACAACAACGGCTACCACTTGGGCTTCAAGCCTGCCCAATACCAAGAAGTTTTCCAAACAAATTAAGGAAGGATACAAGGATGTCAGATAGCCCGGTTCTCGCCCTGGCGAAAGACTTTATCAGCCGCCAGTCAGTGACCCCTGAAGATGCTGGTTGCCAAGACGTCATGATTGAGCGTCTGGAAAAACTCGGTTTTAACATCGAAACCATGGTGTTCGAAGATACCACCAACCTTTGGGCCCGCCGCGGCACTGAAGCACCGCTGTTTGTTTTTGCTGGCCATACCGATGTCGTGCCTGCGGGTAACCCCGATAAATGGCATACCGCGCCTTTCGAGCCAACCATTATTGATGGTTATCTCCACGGCCGAGGCGCTGCGGATATGAAAGGCTCACTGGCGTGCATTATTGTGGCCATCGAGCGCTTCTTGGCAGAAAACCCAGATCACAAAGGCTCTATCGCCCTGTTGATCACTTCAGATGAAGAAGGTCCTTTCATCAACGGAACAACCCGTGTCATCGATACGCTGGAAGCCCGTAATGAAAAAATCGACATGTGTATTGTTGGTGAGCCATCGAGCACCCACGCTGTGGGTGACGTGGTCAAAAACGGCCGCCGTGGTTCAATCACTGGTGATGTGAATATCAAGGGTACCCAAGGCCACGTTGCCTACCCTCACCTTGCCGATAATCCGGTTCACCGTGCAATGCCGGCACTGGCCGAGTTGGCCGCGACAACGTGGGACAATGGCAATGCCTACTTCCCACCAACCAGCTTCCAGATCGCTAACCTATCTGCTGGTACTGGCGCATCAAACGTGATCCCGGGCGAGTTCCATGTTCAATTCAACTTCCGGTTCAGTACCGAGTTGACAGTTGATGATATCAAACGCAAAGTCCACTCTGTACTTGATGCCCACGGCCTTGATTACGATCTCGCCTGGACCTTCAGCGGCCATCCATTCCTGACTGACGAAGGTACCCTGCTTGACGCTGTGGTCGAGGCGATTGAAGAGGTGAACCATAAAAAACCAGAGCTATTGACCACTGGCGGTACCTCTGACGGCCGCTTCATTGCCCGTACCGGAGCACAGGTTATCGAGCTAGGCCCAGTCAACGCCACCATCCACAAAGTGAATGAATGTGTGAAGGTGGCCGATCTGGAGAAACTCACCGACATGTACCAGAAAGTGATGGAAAAAGCCCTTTAATGGTTAACCACCCAAGCAAAGCCCGGCAACATACCGCCGGGCAACTTACCGGACAAGATACCAGCCATCTGGTCTCATTAAACCCAACTGGCGGGCACCCTTATGTCCACCAGCAAATGCTCCCGGCCTTTCAAGCGCTAAAAGAGGCAGCCAACCAAAACGGCTTTGACCTTCGGCTCGCTAGTGCCTTCCGCCCTTTTGAGCGCCAGTTGCTGATTTGGAATAACAAGTTTTCAGGCCAGAGACCGCTGCTCGATAGCAACAGCCAACCGCTTGATCCAAGCAGCCTCAGCGAGCTTGAGAAGATCCACGCGATTATGCGTTGGTCAGCCCTGCCAGGCGCTAGTCGTCACCATTGGGGCACCGATATCGATGTGTACGCGGCAAACTACTTACCCAATGATACACAGCTACAACTCGAGCCTTGGGAGTACGAAGAAGGTGGTCACCAAGCAGCCTTTAGCCAATGGCTAGCAGCCAATATGGCCGACTTTGGTTTCTATCCTCCCTATGCCGACGATCGCGGTGGCGTTGCGTGTGAGCCTTGGCATATCAGCTACTTCCCGGTTAGCAAATATTTACTTTTACAGCTCACGCCAGATCTGCTCAAGCGCACACTTAGCCAATCAGAGCTTGCAGGAAAGTCGCACATACTGGAAAACCTTGATAGTCTCTATAGTAAGTACATAGAGAATATCTGTGAGGTGTAAATGGAATGGCTACTCAACCCGTGGGTTATCAGCATCATTGTCGTCAGCGTGGTGGTCGGTAACATTGCGGCGCTGAAATACACCGCTAACATGAAATTTGGCTACAAGGACAAAGTCAAATACATGTACGATAAGAGTCGGCGCGAGCAAGAACTCGACGAGCTAATAGAAAAACAAACCGCCAACGATAAAAACCAAGACTTAAAAAACCTCAAAAATCACATATAAAAAAACGAGAGCATCACGCTCTCGTTTTTTGTTATAGCTCTTACAAACCGACATTCAATACCTTTCTTGCTGTGCCCTTAGCAAACAATTTATCTGCTAACATCGAGCTCGCCGCTCACGCTACGAGTACTCGCTGATTAATGAACACTACTTTCTTTCAAGTACGAAAACGGGAGCCAAAAGCTCCCGCTAAGAATGCTGATTGTTTTCTCTATGTCAGTTGCTGTGAGAACAAAGAACAAGCGCGGAGTTTACGATAGTAAATGAGCACTTGCGATAAAGTTATAGGCAAACTGACAACGAAATCATTGTTACGAACGAGGGAGGTAGTCAGCGATCCCCACCCACTTATAGCTTGTTAATTCTTCCAGCCCCATCGGACCACGGGCATGCAGCTTCTGGGTCGACACGGCAACTTCCGCGCCCAGGCCAAACTGCGCACCATCAGTGAAGCGGGTCGATGCATTGACGTAGACCGCTGCAGAGCCTGCCGCATTAACAAAGCGCTCAGCCGCTACCAGATCATTGGTCATGATGGCGTCGGAATGGCTGGCGTTGTGTTTGCGCATGTGGGCGATGGCTTCTTCCACATCCTTTACGATTTTGATCCCCAATGTGAAGCTTAACCATTCGGTGTCGTAGTCACCGTCGGTGACACGGCGTAGGCTGGCCGCTTTGCCTTCAAGTAGCTCGTAGGCATTCTCGTCAGCAACTAGGTCAACATTGCTCGCATTCAAGCGCTCAGTTAGACGAGGCAAAAAAGCTTCAGCGACTTTCTCATGAACCAATAGGGTATCAAGGGCATTACAGGCCGACGGACGCTGTACCTTGGCATTCTCCACTACATCTAGTGTACGCGAGAGATCAGCTGAGGCATCAACGTAGACATGGCTGATACCGAAACCGCCAATGATCACTGGGATAGTGCTGTTTTCCTTACACATCTTGTGCAGGCCTGCACCACCGCGCGGGATGATCATATCGACATACTGATCCATCTTAAGTAGTTGGGATACCAATTCACGGTCTGGTTTTTCAATGTACTGCACCGAAGCCGTTGGTAGACCTGTTTTCTCAAGGGCAGCCTGGATCACTTTAACGAGTTCCATATTGGAGTGGAACGTCTCGCGGCCACCACGAAGGATACTGGCGTTACCCGTTTTCAGGCACAAAGCAGCGATATCGATAGTCACATTCGGTCGAGCTTCATAAATCACGCCAACCACACCTAGCGGTACGCGACGGCGGCTCAGGCGCATGCCGTTTTCCAGCACTTTGCTGTCTAGTTCCGAACCCACAGGATCATTGAGGCTGATCACGTTGCGGACATCATTAGCAATACCTGCCAAACGCTCGGCATTGAGTAACAGGCGATCAACTAGCGCATCAGTCATACCGGCTTCTTTCGCAGCGGCAATATCTTTGGCGTTGGCCGACAAAATCACGTCTTGGTTTGCTTCTAGCTCATCGGCAATCACAGCCAATGCGTGGTTTTTCTGCTTTGTTGCTGCCGTTGCTAGCTCAAAGGCCGCCTGTTGCGCCGCTTGGCCCATCAGTTCAAGATTCATGTTCTTTTCCCTTACGTTTCAATACGAGTTAGATGACTACCAAGTCGTCACGGTGTACAGCAACAGGGCCATATTCATAACCCAACACCTGATAAATATCTTGACTATGCTTACCGGCAATTTTCGCCAGATCGTCGCTAGAGTAACGGCTGATCCCGCGGGCAAGCAGTTCGCCTTGGGTATTGAAAATCCGAGCCACTTCTCCACGCTCGAACTCACCTTTCACCTCGGTGATCCCTTTCGACAGCAGGCTACTTCCGCGCTGCTGCACAGCAACCGCTGCACCTTGGTCGATCACGATATCTCCAGCAGGTGGAGGACCGGCCAAAATCCAACGTTTACGGCTTTCCAGCGGTGACTCCAGTGGCAAGAAGCGCGTACCGACAGACGTGCCTTGTGCTAAATCTGCCACCACACCTGGACGGCTACCGGCAGCGATAATCACTTCAATCCCCGCACGACGTGCAACATCAGCCGCTTGCAACTTGGTTGCCATGCCGCCGGTACCCAGACCACCGACACTACCACCTGCGATCTTACGCAATGTTTCATCAATGGTATGAACTTCACGGATCAGCTCTGCATCCGGATTATTGCGCGGGTCGGCAGTAAAGAGGCCCGGCTGATCGGTAAGCAACAATAACTTATCGGCGCCAGCCAAGATACCGACCAATGCCGAGAGATTATCGTTATCACCCACCTTGATCTCTGTGGTCGCAACGGCATCATTCTCGTTCACAACCGGGATAATACCGTTATCCAGCAAGGCAACAATCATATCGCGGGCATTAAGGTACCGTTCACGATCATCAAGATCCGCACGGGTTAGCAGCATCTGCCCTACGTGCAGGCCATAGATACCGAACAGGCTTTCCCACTCTTGGATCAAGCGGCTCTGACCAACAGCTGCCAATAATTGCTTGCTAGCCATGGTTTTGGGCAGTTCGGGGTATCCTAAATGTTCTCGGCCAGCGGCAATTGCGCCTGACGTCACGATAATGACCTTGTGGCCCAGACGGCGCAACTGTGCGCACTGACGAACCAGTTCAACCATATGGGCACGATCCAGCTTTAACGTACCACCGGTCAATACGCTGGTACCCAGCTTGACGACGATAGTCTGTGAACTGTGCCTAGCCTCTTGGTTTTGAGACCCGTTTTTCGAGCCTGCGGTTACCAAGTCCTTGTTTTGTACATTTAGGATATTTGTCTCTGCCATGGGGATAAAACAAAAAGAATAAGTTGAATGATGTTGTATCAATACCCTTTATAAATCACAAGAAAAATGCGCCATGTAGGCGCATTTTTCTTCATTTAAGGTCAGGCTGGATAATTAGGCGACGCTACCTAACTCTGGCTCTTTCAGTACTTTTGAAGGCGATAAGATCAGTTCGAAGTCTTTTTGCAATAAACCTTCCAATTTTGGATAAAAATCTTCTAACGTTTGCTGTACCGCTTTCTCATGTTTGGCCGGGACCGGATCCTTCACCCATTCACCAGCACCATCGTAACGACCGAAGCCGTAGTGATATTCAAATCCCTCATCATTAGCTTCAATGATGAACCACCAGCCCCAGAATTCACGCTCATCAGGTGCCTTTTTTGCACTGACACAACTGGATAGGCAGTCAAAGAAAAAATGCCCTTCAGAAGACAGAGGCTGACGTAAATATGGTCCCAAGGCCGTCAGCTTCGTCATCAAACGCCCATGGGGCGGGAAAGTCTTTTCGGTCGTCATAATCATCTCCATCCCTAGCAATAATTTACCTATTCCATTTAAGCCATAAACCGCTCACTTGGCAACAATTTATTTACAAAACAGACATATTGATAAAGACTTCTTGATTATGGTACATGTTAGGCGAGCTTTTCCTTCAGCCAGTCGACGACCGTGGTCATCGCACGGTGATAACCATCGTGCAGCGGCTTCTCCGGTAACGTGATCGCCTTGCCGCCGCGACTCGACATCGCTATTAGCTGATTATCGAACTCAGAACACACCGGATCGCCCTTGAGGCCAATACCCAACATCGGGACATCAATTTTGCGGCGCCCCAATAAACCCTGGTGCTTGAGTGACCATGCAGGCAGATGGGAAACCAAACTGGATTTCGACACGCCATGTTTCCCCAACCGAGACGCAAGCATGTCGAGATACATCCTTGGCATTGCATCCAACCGCTTGGCATCAGCCAATCCACTGTGGATGATCCCGCCAACACTGACACAGGTTTTTAAACGAGTAGGCTCAAGGAACCCCAAACGAATAGCGGCATTGCCACCAAAACGCAGCCCCAACATAGCTACACGGGTATGATCGACCCAGGGCACATCCATGACTTGCTGCAACAGAGCTTGGTGTAAACGGCTGGTATCCTCGGTCAACGACCAATGGCTACTGTGACCGACCGAAGGCATATCCAGAGTGATCATCGCAAAACCAGCAGGCCCGAAGTACTTTTGATACAAACGCAATAGGTCTGACTGCAGGGTATCCAAACCACCACTGACGATCACTGTTGGTAATAGCTTGTCAGTACGAGGCAGGTGAATAAAGGCCTGGAAGGTCTTGTTCTCGTATTTGACATCAATGGTCCGCATTTGGTGTGGCATGTTTTCCATTGCATCGCGGTAAGCCTGATTGGCTTGCAGCTCTGCTTGTGCAGACAGAGCATCCCCTTTCAGGTGCGGGTAGGCACCGATACTGTAATACATACTGGCCGTGATTAACTGCTCTGCCGCCTTTTCCTTCTCGCCTTGTTCTAGCAAAGCACGTGCAGCCTTGTGGTACATCCCACCCGACTGGCACCATTCATACACCCAGTTGCCCGGTTTATAGCCTATCACGGTATCAAGCAGGTCATCGCGGGTACGCGGCGCTTCGGACTTGGCCATCCTGGAAAGGATCGCTTCGAGTTCTATCGGGTCTATCCCCTGCCAGATCCACTGCGGGCGGCGCATCACTCGGTACCAGCCTGCTTCACTGTCCCCATCAAGGGCATTGTGGATAGGGGTATCGGCAACATTGGCCAACTTCACCAAGCTCGAGGTTTCTTTAGAGGTTTGCCTCGGGGCAAAGAGCTTTTCGGAAAGATTGGTATTGGACGATTCAGACACGTTCAGCTCCATATTGATACGCACAAGCCGAACTAAACAAAATCAAACAAATTGGGTAGCCTCAGCATAGTCGCTAGAGTCCAATATCTGCTCAGTTATCTGCATGTGCTTATAGTGTTTATATTTTTAAAGTATACCACCCAACAGATACTTACAGTATGAGCCGATAAACAAATCCCACCAGTTGCAGATCCTGTACACAGCAATATAAAGAGTCAGCTATGCTTTTACTTACCTATCAGTACTTCATACGGTGGTAAGTATGCGATACGTCCTTTGCCTTTGTGCTTCGCTTTTTTTCTCTTCATCAGTACTCGCTTTTGGAAGTGGCGGCTCCTTGGGGGGCAACCCCGGCGAGGGTTCTGGCGGCATTAATGCCAAAACCCCTTTATGCCTGGATATATCAGGTGAACGAATCCCCGATAGCTTCCAAACTAAATACCAACGCCAATGTACAATCACCGGTAATACCATGGTTGACCTCATCAACTACAACAACTATTACCGCAACAAACCCAATGGCGAGTCCCTATCGGATATCAGAGCTAAAGCCAGCTAACCCGATTTTTCATGGCATCGCTTTTCAATAGCGTTTTTCAGGCATAAAAAAAGGAGCCATAGGCTCCTTTTTTACTTACTCAAGTTTACTCACTCAAGCGATATTATTTTTTTGCGATTGGATCTACGTAAGTCACGGCCATGTCCCATGGCTGCTCGATCCAAGTTTCCTGCGGGATGTCTACCACGTAGTCATCAACCAGGTGTTGGCCTGCAGGCTTAGCACATACAGTCACAAATTTTGCTTTCGGGTACATTTTACGGATCATTTCCGCGGTACCGCCGGTGTCCACCAGATCATCGATAACGATGAAGCCTTCACCATCACCTTCAGCTTGCTTCAGTACCGTCATCTCACGTTGGTGATCGTGGTCGTAGCTTGAGATACATACTGTATCAACATAACGAATACCAAGTTCACGTGCCAAGATTGCAGATGGAACCAAACCACCACGGCTAACGGCAATGATACCTTTCCACTGATCTGCAGGAAGTAGTTTCTCTGCTAGCTGACGGGTATACATTTGCATGTTGTCCCAAGTGATGATGAACTTATTACTCATATCCGATGAACCTCTGAGTCAGCAAAAAACTGCTGTATGTATTTATTTACTGTTATAGAAAAATAATTTTAGCAACAAATAGGGCTGCGATAACCCAAACACTAATATTTACATCACGACCTTTGCCACTCATCGTTTTGACGGCAGCGTAGGTGATAAAGCCAAGGCCAATACCTTCCGCGATGGAGTATGTTAACGGCATCAGTAGGCAAACTACAACTACTGGTGCTGCTTCTGTTAAGTCACGCCAGTCAACGCTAACCAATCCGGACATCATCAGGATGGCAACGTAGAACAACGCACCTGCTGTCGCATAGGCAGGAACCATACCTGCTAGCGGTGCAAAGAACAATGCCAACAGGAACAAAACGCCAACCGTCACCGCAGTCAGACCGGTACGACCGCCCACGGCCACACCCGACACACTTTCAACGTAAGACGTGGTATTTGATGTACCCAATACCGCACCAACAGATGTTGCTGTACTGTCGGCCAATAGCGCGCGGTTAAGACGCGGTAGCTTGCCATCTTTATCAATCAGATCCGCTTTCGTCGCGACACCGACCAAGGTGCCCGCTGTGTCGAATAGGTCAACAAATAGGAACGCAAAGACTACTGAAATCAAGCCCACTTCCAATGCACCAGAGAAATCCATCTGCATAAAGGTCGGAGCAATGCTTGGTGGTGCTGACATGATACCGGCATAAGTCACTTCACCCACCAGCACGCTGATTGCCGTTACGACCAAAATCGCAATTAACACAGCCGCTTTATAGCCACGGTGCACCAGCGCAATCGTTAGGAAGAAGCCCAATGAAGCCATTGCCGCTGGGAAGCTGGTGAAATCACCCACCTGTACAAGGGTTGCTGGGTTATCAACTACGATGCCAGAACTTTGCAAGGCGATAAAAGCCAAGAACAAACCAATACCCGCCGAAATCCCGATCCGCAGGGCATGAGGGATCGAGTTGATGATCCACTCACGTACCCGTAAAACGCTCAATGCTATAAAACACAAACCCGACAGGAACACTGCAGCCAATGCAACTTGCCAAGTATGGCCCATACCTAACACAACACCGTAAGTGAAGAAGGCATTTAGCCCCATCCCCGGTGCCTGTGCAACCGGATAGTTAGCCACAAACCCCATGATAAAACAGCCGACAACGGCTGCCAGACAAGTCGCGACAAAGACAGCGCCTTGATCCATACCCGTCGCCGACAGCATAGATGGGTTTACAAAAATGATGTAAGCCATCGTCAAGAAGGTAGTCAGACCCGCTAGCAGCTCAGTACGGACATCTGTACCGTGCTCTTTGAGTTTAAAAATTTTCTCAAGCATTGCTCTCGATTCCTTGGAGATATTAAGCAATTGGTTTTTGGGATGTACCGAACCCGTATCCCGGATTCCACACATCATGAACATTTAAAAAATAGTAAACGATTGCGTCCCTATTTTGGGTGGCGATTATATGCTCGATTATTATCAATTTCCAGTAAATAACGTATTTATCATCAATGAATACGGGCAACCGAATAAAAAACCAACCACAAAAAAGCGACGCAAAATAAATTCAATTAAAAACAAAGGTTTATTTAATTAACAGCATGATTACATTTCATTCGATTACTATTTTATACCTATGCGCAATCGTTAATATGAAGCAAAAGAGGTCTTCATTTAACAGCTAACATCAAATGTAATCGATAACACTCAAAAGGTATGAAATAAGGTGAAATAAAGCACGTATGAGTATGATAGGGGAATAGTGATGGGTGAATCAAAGAGATAAAAAAAACGCCACTTCAACTAGAAGTGGCGTCAAGAATGTAACTACAAACCGAAGAGCGGTTTTAGGAGATTCTTAAACAAAGGGGGGTGAACAAAAAATGGACCACGTAGATCTGCCCGGCCATATAAAACCGGACAAACCGTAGAATTAGTAGCCGAACGAGCTTGGGTACTTAAAGTTACCAGTGTATACAGCGCGGTTGTTCCAAAATTTATTTACAGATTCAAATACTTTCATTTTTATCACCTTAACTATTAAGCAATGAGTACACACATTTGGTGTGTTTGACCATCTTGGCCTGACTTCAACTCGGTTCCATGGAGGCGATATCTCGGGCTCATCCTAGAGCAAAATTTTGTGTCGTTCGTCTTCGTTCAGAAGATGGAACAACTATAGCCTTGCCGTAATAAACTTACAAGCATTTTCTTTAACTTCATCACACTTTTGCCAATACTGAGTGTTCGATCAACAATTTCTGTAATTAAATTACATCGCATGAGTTCACGTTTTCACCCTTTCGCGACCAAAGTGTAACGCCAGCCCTATTGAACACCAACATAGATACAACATACTTTACTCAAGCGAACACATATCGATAGCAGCGGGTGAGGGACAAGATGGCGGCATTTTCATATCTACGGAGAATCTCTATTGGCAAACGGCTCTATCTATTGAGCTTTATCGTGACAGCGTTGACCCTATTGCCACTGGTGGTGTTTATTGCCAACTACCAAACCAACATCATGGAACAAAAAAGGATCAAGACCCGCCACCTCGTAGAAAGTACCCATAGCCTACTCGCCTATTTCCATTCTCTAGAGCAGCAAGGCACGCTCACTCAAGCACAAGCCAAACAGCTGGCGATTGAAGCTCTAGCCACTTTACGTTACGAGCATAAGGATTATTTCTGGATCAACGATATGACCCCAACAATGGTGATGCATCCTTTCAAGCCTTCACTCAACGGTCAACGTCTGGACAGTTTTAAAGATCCTAATGGCACAGCCCTGTTTGTCGAGATGGCCGACACCGTCCGCCAGCAAGGCGAAGGCTTTGTCGATTACCACTGGGAAAAACCCGGCTTCAGTACCCCGGTAGAGAAGATATCGTTTGTGAAAGGCTTTGCACCATGGGGGTGGATTGTCGGCTCGGGGATCTATGTCGATGATGTCAGTGCACTATTTTATAGTGAAGTCCGGCAATTCAGCCTCTTCCTGTTTAGTGCATGGCTTTAAGTACGTTGCTCGCTTGGCGCATCACCCGCTCGATAACCATCCAGTGCCACGAAACGGCTCAGGCAATGCATGATATAGCAGAAGGTGACGGTGACTTAACCCAACGTTTACCCAGTCAGGGCGATGATGAACTCAGCCAGCTGGCTCGCTCCTATAACACCTTCTCAAATCATTTGTCCGGTATGCTACGTGACATAGCCCCGGTAAGTGATCAGATCAGTGCCGCTGCCAGCCAGCTCAACAGTGTTGCTACCCAGACCACAAGCAGTGCCAACCAGGCTTACCGTGGTATAGACAGCGTTGCCACTGCGATGAACCAGCTCCATGTTAATAATCAAGATGTCGCCCAGTCAGCTCAGCAAGCAGCCGACGCGGCTGATCAAGCACAGCAATACAGCAACAACAGTATTGCCGTTGTGTCCAACTCCGCCAAAGAGATGCACGCATTGTTGACCTTACTAGACGAGGCCAACCACAGTGCGCACGCATTAGAACGAGACTCACAAACTATCGGCTCGGTATTGGATGTGATCCGTGGCATTGCCGAACAGACCAACCTGCTGGCCCTCAACGCTGCTATAGAAGCAGCCCGGGCCGGGGAGCAAGGCCGTGGTTTTGCCGTGGTCGCCGATGAGGTTCGCACCCTCGCTACAAGAACCCAGTCAAGTACCAATGAAATTGAAACCATCATTGCCAGTCTGCAAAACAAAGCCAACAGTGTCAGCGGAGCCTTGGTTAAAACCCGTGAGCAATCCTCCAGCACCGCCGAGCATTCTGGTGAGGTTGCCCAAACCCTGAGCGCCATCGGCAAGCAGATCACCACAATACTAGCGCTCAACCAGCATATTGCCGAAGCCAGTGACCAGCAGTCACAAGCCGCTGAGGAGATCAACCAGAGCCTGCATCAGCTAACCGAACACAGCCACCAAACGGTTGAACATGGTGACCACATTGCCGCCGCCAGTGCCCAGTTGTTGACCAACGGACAAAGCTTGGAAAGCCATATCGGCCACTTTAAGATTTAGCTGTTACCGTTTCAGGCACAGTGGTATCCTTGAGGTTAACCGCAATAGTTAATTGTTCTGAATAACTTTGCAATATAGTTAATTTTTCACCAATTTATCGCCAATAACTAAAAGTTTATAAAGGAGACTGCTGTGTCTGAGATCAGTCAACTGTCACCACAGCCTGTGTGGCAATTCTTCGATCAAATCTGCTCAATCCCACACCCATCTAAGCATGAAGAAGCCCTAGCCCAGCACATCATCCAATTTGCTGAAGCTCAAGGCCTTGCTGTGCGTCGCGATACGGTGGGTAATGTCTTCATCAAAAAGCCGGCGACACCGGGCATGGAAGACCGCAAGGGTGTTGTTCTTCAAGCTCACATTGATATGGTGCCGCAAAAGAATGAAGATACCGACCATGATTTCCTGACTGATGCTATCCAGCCATACATTGATGGTGAGTGGGTGACGGCCAAGGGCACAACTTTGGGTGCCGATAACGGTATGGGTATGGCGGCTTGTCTTGCTGTACTGGCAGCTAAAGATATCGAGCACGGCCCGCTAGAAGTTCTGCTGACCATTGATGAAGAAGCCGGCATGACAGGTGCCTTTGGTCTTGAAGAAGGCTGGCTGGAAGGCGATATCCTGCTAAACACTGATTCAGAGCAAGAAGGCGAAGTCTACATGGGCTGTGCCGGCGGTGTTGACGGCTCCCTTGTTGTTGAGATCCAGCGCGATGAAACGCCTGCTGATTACCAAGCTATAAAGCTAATTGTTAAAGGCCTTAAAGGCGGTCACTCAGGCTGTGATATTCACACTGGCCGTGGTAATGCCAACAAGATCCTTGGCCGCTTCCTGTTTGGTCACGCCGAAGAGCTAGGCTTGCGCCTAACCTCTCTTACTGGTGGCAGCCTACGTAATGCTATCCCACGTGAAGCAAGCGCTGTTGTTGCCCTACCAGCAGAAAATGTCGATAAGCTGAACGAGTTGTTCGCCTACTACCAAGAGCTGCTAGTAGCTGAACTTGGCCGTGTCGAAACGGGCATCAACCTATTTACCGAAACAACTGAATTTCCTGCTGATGTGCTTGCAACCGCAGACCAACAGCGTTTCATCAACATGCTGAACGCCTGCCCTAACGGTGTGATCCGCATGAGCGATGCTATCCAAGGTGTAGTTGAAACGTCACTGAACGTCGGTGTGATCACGACTGAAGCTGATAAAATCACGGTGCTTTGCCTGATCCGCTCACTAATCGACTCTGGCCGTAGCAATGTCGAAGGCATGCTAAAAGCTGTCGCTTCTCTTGCGGGCGCAAGCTGTGAGTTCTCTGGCACTTACCCTGGTTGGAAGCCAGATGCGGATTCTGAAGTTATGCATCTGTTCCGTGAAACGTACGAAAGCATCTACGGCCGCGTACCTAACATCATGGTGATCCACGCCGGTCTTGAGTGTGGTCTGTTCAAGAAGCCATACCCGAACATGGATATGATTTCTTTCGGTCCAACGATCAAGTTCCCGCACTCGCCGGACGAGAAAGTTCAGATCGACACCGTTGCCCTATTCTGGGAACAAATGGTAGCGATCCTGAAGAATATCCCGGTTAAGGGCTAACCCTCCGCACGGAAATAACAAAAGCAGGCCGAGGCCTGCTTTTTTACTTCAAAACCCCTCAAACGACAACTGCTGTGCCCGGGTACCAAGTTCCAACCCGACACTGATCCCAATCAAACGGATCTCCCTGTCCTGCTGACGGGTCAAAGCCTCTTTCAACAATCCCACAAACTGGGCCTTGTCCAACTTGGGCTGGGTATGCTCAACCGTGGTTTGCTGAAAGTCTGCAAACTTCACCTTGACCCCCTGCTTGGCAATATTGAGCTCAGGGCGAACCCGCTTGAGGCGCTTTTCCAATTCAGGAAACAAGCGCTCTATCACTTCCCAGCATTGCTCATAGCTGCTGATATTTTGGGTGAAGGTTCGCTCTACCCCAACCGATTTGCGCTCACGCTCCACCACGACTTCCCGCTCATCAATACCGTGGGCGCGGGACCACAGTGACTGGCCGAACTTACCAAACTGCTGCAACAGCATATGCCTATCGTACTGCTGGACATCTTTGCCGACATATAAGCCTTTGTCATGAAGCTTCTGGATAGTGACCTTGCCGACTCCGGGGATTTTCTCAAGCTTCAAGTCGGCGACAAAGTCGGGGATCTGAGCGGGTGTCACGACATACTGGCCATCGGGCTTGTTGAGATCCGAAGCAATTTTGGCAATGAACTTAACCGGTGCGATCCCGGCTGATGCCGTGAGGTTGAGCTCCTCGCGAATGGTGCGGCGGATATCTTCGGCAATCAAGGTAGCAGAGCCATGACACAGATCGCAGTCGGTCACATCTAGGTAGGCTTCATCGAGGGATAGTGGTTCTATTTTATCGGTATAACGCTGGAAGATTTCGCGGATCTGAATCGACACTTCTTTATAGACAGCCATCCGGCCAGATACCAACGTAAGGTGCGGACAGAGCTGCATCGCTTTTCCGGTCGGCATCGCCGAGCGAACACCGTACTTGCGCGCCAGATAATTACAAGTGCTGATCACCCCTCGCTGCTCGGATCGCCCACCGATCGCAATGGGGATATCACGCAGCTCAGGATTGTCACGCATCTCGACCGCCGCGAAAAAGCAATCCATATCGACATGGATGATCTTTTTCTGCACCTTGGCAGAATTGGGGAACGACAACGGGGACATGCGAACTTACACCTAGTTACTGTTTTTTTATACAGTAACATTATAGAGGCTAGATCAAACGGTGTGAAGCATAACAAAAAGCCCGGCAATGCCGGGCTTCAAATCAGAGTATGCGAGCCGTTCTGGACTGCCCTGATCAGATGATCTGGTTTTTCTTCCACTCTGCTGCGCGAGCTTCGCGTGCTTCACGCTTCAAGCGCGCATCACATGGCTCAGGACAGTCACACTCTTTGGCGATGCCGATCCCGTCAAGGCCGCCACAGCTACCACTCACGCTTTTACGCTGGAAAATATAACCAACAGCCATCGCCGTGATGACCAGCAAAAACACAGCAAAGGTAGTTAAATAGATAACCATTATTCAATCTCTACTTTTGATTCATATAAGGGGCAAAAGCATCAGAGATATATTCCTTGAAGCCCTGCTCTGTTTTCACAACCAACAACAACGGAATCTGTTCTTGGTTGGCCAATGCCAGTGCCTTTTCTTCACCCATCACTGAAAACGCCGTCGCTAGCGCATCTGACGTCATGCTTGAAGGGTGTAGCACTGTTACCGATACCACATGGTTGGCAATCGGCATACCGCTGTTCGGATCGATCAAATGAGAGTAGCGTACACCATCTTCTTCGAAGTAATTACGGTAATCACCCGAAGTGGCGACCGCCATATCACCCGGCTCAATCACTTCTTGAATCGCTCGGCTACCATCTTCAGTAGGCTTTTCAATCGCGATGCGCCATGGCACACCTTCCAAGTTATTGCCCTTAAGGCTCAACTCACCGCCGATTTCGACCAGGTAATCTGCCACGCCTAGATCATCAAAGTAATCGGCCACGACGTCAACCCCAAATCCCTTGGCAATTGAAGACAAGTCTACGTACAGATCCGGAATATCCTTGGTCAGGGTGTTACCTTCCACGCTCAAGTGGTGAATACCCACTATCTCGCGACGCTCCGTCAGCTCCTGTTCTGTCGGAGTCTTCTCCGGGCGCGCTTCAGGGCCAAAGCTCCAAAGATTGACAATCGGGCCGACAGTCACATCCAATGCACCGTCAGTCAGCTTGGCAAGACGGATAGCCTCAGTCACTACCTTAGCAGTGTCGGCTGATACTTCAAACGGCTCGTTGGCGCGGAATTGGTTAAATTGGCTGAGCTCGGAATGCTTACGGTAAGTCGACATCTGATCGTTAACCAGTTCCAGTCGACGGTCAATTTCTGCCTGGATATCCGTGGCAGACGGTAAGCCTTCCTGCTTAATCAACTTAATTGAATAGTAGGTTCCCATTGTCGAACCGTTAAGGTGAATCAACTCACGCTGATCACTACAAGCTGATAGGGTAAATACCAACGCGAGCATCATCAATGCGCGGTGTAGCAATGTCTTCATCCAACTACTCCCCAAATGAAAGACAGTTAATAATATGCAAAAACCTTATCTTACATACTGTTATTATGCGCTTATTACGAAAAAAGGCTGACCCCAAAGGGGATCAGCCAGTTTTTCAGTGTGTAGCTAATTAGCCACCGAAGTCATCCAGTAGGATGTTTTCGTCTTCAACACCAAGATCTTTCAGCATGCCGATAACAGCTGCGTTCATCATTGGTGGACCACACATGTAGTACTCACAATCTTCAGGTGCTTCGTGATCTTTCAAGTAGTTCTCGTAGATCACGTTGTGAATGAAGCCTGTGTAACCATCCCAGTTATCTTCTGGTAGTGGATCAGACAGGGCAACATGCCACTCGAAGTTGTCGTTGTCCGCTGCTAGCGTATCGAAATCTTCAATGTAGAACATTTCACGCTTAGAACGCGCACCGTACCAGTAAGTCATCTTACGCTTAGATTTCAGGCGTAGAAGCTGGTCAAAGATGTGCGAACGCATAGGTGCCATACCTGCACCACCACCGATGAATACCATTTCGTTGTCAGTTTCTTTCGCGAAGAACTCACCGAATGGACCAGAGATAGTACACGTGTCACCAGCCTTAAGCGACCAGATGTACGATGACATAATGCCAGGTGGTACATCAGGATTGTTTGGCGGCGGCGTTGCAATACGTACGTTCAGCTTGATCAAGCCTTTCTCTTCTGGGTATGACGCCATAGAGTAAGCACGGATTGAATGCTCTTTCACGATAGACTCGTAACGGAACAGGTTGAACTTGTCCCAATCTTCGCGGTATTCCTCAGGAACATCGAAGTCAGAGTACTTAATGTGATGTGGTTCAGCTTCAATCTGAATGTAACCACCTGCACGGAAAGGAACTTCCTCGCCTTCAGGGATTTTAAGCACAAGTTCTTTAATGAACGTGGCTTCGTTATCATTCGAAAGAACTTCACATTCCCACTTCTTAACACCAAAAATTTCTTCTGGAAGTTCGATGTCCATGTCAGATTTTACGTTAACCTGACAAGCTAGACGCTCACCTTCACGTGCTTCACCTTTTGTGATGTGGTCAAGTTCTGTTGGCAGGATATCACCGCCACCAGATTTAACTTTAACGCGACACTGGCCACAAGAGCCACCGCCACCACAAGCAGAAGAAACAAAGATACCGCTAGCTGAAAGAGCATTTAGCAGTTTGTTACCGGCAGCGGTTGTAATCGCTTTTTCCGGATCGCCATTTACTGAGATAGTAATGTCACCTGATGGTACCAGCTTAGATTTAGCGAAAAGGATCACTAAAACTAGAGCCAGGATAATCAAGGTGAACATGACTACGCCAAGAATAATATCCATTGATTTTATTCCTTATTATCCTGATTACAGCTGAACGCCGGAGAAGGACATGAAGCCCAACGCCATAAGGCCAACGGTGATGAATGTGATACCTAGGCCGCGAAGACCAGGAGGTACATCTGAGTATTTCATCTTCTCACGGATACCCGCAAGAGCAACGATTGCTAGCATCCAACCGATACCAGAACCTAGACCATATACTACAGATTCAGCAAAGTTGTAATCACGCTGCACCATGAAAGATACACCACCGAAGATCGCACAGTTTACTGTGATCAATGGTAGGAAAATACCTAGTGCGTTGTATAGCGGCGGGAAGAAGCGGTCCAGAACCATTTCCAGGATCTGTACCAATGCCGCGATAACACCGATGAACGTAATAAAGTTCAGGAAGCTAAGATCAACACCAGAAACAATGGCACCGTCTTTTAGCAACAAGTTGTAAATCAGGTTGTTCACTGGAACAGCGATCGTTAGTACAACGATAACCGCTACACCCAGACCGAAAGAAGTTTTCACTTTTTTCGATACGGCTAGGAATGTACACATACCTAGGAAGAACGACAGTGCCAAGTTCTCGATAAAGATCGAACGAACTAGAAGGCTAAGATAATGTTCCATGTTCCCCTTACTCCTTCGCTTCGATTTGTTCTGGACGGATGATACGGATTGCCCAGATCATGAAACCAATCAGGAAGAACGCTGATGGTGCAAGGATCATCATACCGTTTGGCTGGTACCAACCACCGTCAGACACTAGCGGTAGGATTTCCACACCGAATAGTTTGCCTGAACCGAATAGCTCACGGAAGAAAGCAACTGTGATAAGTACGAAGCCGTAACCAAGACCGTTACCAATACCATCAACAAGTGATGGAAGTGGTGCAGACTTCATTGCGTATGCTTCAGCACGACCCATAACAATACAGTTCGTGATGATCAGACCAACGAATACAGAAAGCTGCTTAGAGATATCGTAAACAAAGGCTTTCAGTACCTGGTCAACCACGATTACCAATGAAGCGATGATCGCCATCTGTACGATGATACGTACACTGTTTGGAATGTGGTTACGGATCAGGGATACGAACAAGTTAGAGAAAGCACAAACGAACGTTACCGCAAGGGTCATTACGAATGCTGTCTCTAGTTTGGTAGTTACTGCCAGAGCAGAACAAACACCAAGAATCTGAAGCGCGATCGGGTTGTTGTCGAGAAACGGCGCAAACAGAATCTTCTTCATTTCTTTAGTATCAGCCATTGTTTAGGCCTCCTTCACGAACTTTAGCCAGGAATGGACCAAAGCCCATGTCACCCAACCAGAAGTCGAAGGTGTGCTGAACACCATTTGCAGTTAGGGTTGCACCAGACAGACCATCTACACCGTGGATGTCACCTTCAGGTGCACCACCTTTAACGACGCGGATAGCTGGCTTGCTGTTGCTGTCGAACAATTCTTTACCTACGAACTGTGCACGCCAGTTTGCGTTCTCGATCTCACCACCAAGTCCAGGAGTTTCACCCTGCTCGTAGTAAGTGATACCCGCAAGCGTGTTGCCGTCAGTTTCTACAGCGATGAATGCGTACATCATTGACCACAGACCACCACCGTGTACCGGTAGGATCAGCTTCTCGATGTTATCGTTCGCATCTTTCACTAGGTAAACTGTTGCAACGTTTGCACGACGAATGATCTTCGCCAGATCTTGTTCACCCGATAGGCGAACAGACTGAGCTGGATCTTTCGCTGCGTCACGCTGGCTGTACTCAGATGCAGTCGCACCTGCTTCAGTTTGCTCAACGAACGCACCTGTTTCTAGGTTAACAAGCTTAGGCTCGATGAACTGGTCATACGCTTCAGTAATGTTCGTGCCGTCTTGAAGAAGGCCCGCTACTGAAAGGATATTGCGCTGAACATCAAGCACCGCATTCTTCTGCTGCAGTGGACGCAGAGCAACCGCCGCTGCTGATACCACGATTGAGCACACTAGGCTCAGTGCGATAACAACAATTAGCGTCTTTTTAATGCTATCGTTATTACTTGACATGACGAGCTAGTCTCCGCTTGATATTGCCCTGAACTACTAGGTTGTCAAATAGAGGTGCGAATAGGTTAGCAAATAGGATTGCTAGCATCATACCTTCTGGGTACGCAGGGTTAACCACACGAACCATAACAGCCATTGCACCGATTAGCGCGCCGTACCACCACTTACCTTTATTGGTAAATGAAGCAGACACAGGGTCGGTCGCCATGAACATCATACCGAATGCAAAACCACCTAGAACTAGGTGCCAATGCCATGGCATGCTGAACATTGCGTTGGTGTCAGAACCAATAATGTTGAATAGCGTTGCTGTCGCGATCATACCAATCAGTGTACCCGCGATGATGCGCCATGAAGCGATGCCCATGAACACGATCATTGCGCCACCAAGGATGATAGCTAGCGTTGAAACTTCACCGATAGAACCAGGGATACGGCCGATGAACGCGTCCATCCAGCTTACTGCATCGCCTGTCACAGTGTTCATCACTGCAGCCTGACCACCGTGTGCCCACTGGCTTAGTGCTGTTGCACCAGAGAAGCCATCTGCCGCAGTCCATACTAGATCACCAGAGATCTGAGCTGGGTATGCGAAGAATAGGAACGCACGACCTGCCAATGCAGGGTTAAGGAAGTTACGACCAGTACCACCAAAGATTTCTTTAGCAACTACAACACCGAAGGTAATACCTAGTGCTGCCTGCCATAGTGGTAGTGTTGGCGGTACGATCAATGCGAAAAGGATCGAGGTTACGAAGAAACCTTCGTTAACTTCGTGCTTACGCACCATACAGAATAGAACTTCCCAGAAACCACCTACTGCAAATACAACCGCGTAAATAGGTAAGAAGTAGGTCGCACCCAGTAGCATTTTGCTACCCCAGCCAGCGTCTGCTGACATGGTGCCGCCTAACATTTCTGTTAACCAGTAGTGCCAGTCACCAGCAACAAGCGTTGCTAGCTGCTCACCCACGTACATGTGGTTAAGCGCAGTGATAGCCTGGTGGCCTGTGTTGTACATACCCCAGAACATTGCTGGGAAAACCGCAAACCACACCATAATCATGATGCGTTTTAGGTCAACGCTATCACGAACGTGTGCGCTTGTACGTGTTACTTGGCCTGGTGTGTACATCAAAGTTGCAAACGCTTCGTAAAGCGCAAACCACTTCTCGTGCTTACCACCTGGCTCAAAGTGGTGTTCAACCTGCTCGAGTAAATTCTTGAGGCTCATGAATTACCCTTCCTTCTCAATTGTGTCCAGGCACTGACGTAGCATAGGACCAAATTCATACTTACCTGGGCATACGAACGTACATAGTGCTAGATCTTCTTCATCCAGCTCTAGTGCACCTAGCTGCTGAGCACTGTCAACGTCACCGGCACATAGGTCACGAAGAAGCAGAGTCGGCTCAATATCAAGCGGCATTACTTTTTCGTAGTTGCCGATTGGCACCATCGCACGCTCAGAACCGTTCGTCGTCGTGGTCATGTTGAATAGCTGACCCGGGAAGAACTGGCTTAGGAAAGAGCGAGTAACTGAGAACTTGTTTTTACCTGGTACGATCCAGCCCAAGAATTCTTTTTCACGGCCTTCGCGAAGAGCAGAAATCTGCAGATGGTAGCGACCTAGGTAGGCATGAGGGCCTGCTGCATTAACACCGTTCAGTACAGAACCAGAAAGAATACGCAGTTCGCCTGGCATCATTTCAGAGTCTGTGATCTGCTCGATAGACGCACCAATTTGAGTACGAACTAGACGAGGGTTGTTAACAACAGGACCAGCCAGAGATACCACACGATCAGTGAATAGCTCACCAGTCAGGAACAATTTACCGAATGCGATAACGTCCTGATAGTTGATGTGCCATGCCACGTTCGCGATGCTTGCACCGAACAACGTGTGGATGTGAGTACCAACCAGACCCGCAGGGTGCGGACCGTTGAATACATGCTCTTCCACATTGGCTTCACTGCAGCGAGGTAGACTTGCACCAGACTTACAAACCAATACTTTACCGCTTGTTAGGCGTGACAATACAGTCAGACCTGCAATAAATGCATCATTTTGCTCGTTGATAACAACTTCTGGGTTAGCTGCTAGAGGATTGGTGTCGATAGCCGTTACAAAGATAGCCTGAGTTTCAGCATCGATCGCTGGGACCCTGCTGAAAGGACGCGTACGAAGCGCTGTCCACATACCAGACTCAACAAGCTGATCGACCAGTACAGAACGCTCAAGTTGAGCAATCTGACCAGCGTCATAGCTGTTGAATGTAACCTGCTCGTCGCCTTCTACATCAATCACTACGGATTGTAGAACACGCTTCGCACCACGATTGATTTCTGCAACCTTGCCGCTGGCTGGAGCAGTGAATTTAACGCCAGGGTTCTTCTTGTCTTCAAAAAGAACCTGACCTTTTTTCACTACATCCCCTACGCGGGTATGCATTGTAGGACGCATACCAACATATTCTTCGCCAAGCAAGGCGACACGTGTGATGGCCTTGCCATCATTTATCGCCTGGGTAGGAGTCCCTGAAATTGGGATATCCAGACCCTTCTTTATTGTAATCATACGCACTTGCACTACATTAACGGGAAAAAAATTTTCTATTGCGCAATTTAGACACGACTTTCCTTCGTCCGAAGCCGGTTTGATCCAAAACCAGCAACGCAACATCCTATTCACTTACTCATCACACTTTGAGTGTCGAGTAATTTTGAGGCCGGAATTTTAGCACTATTCCGTTGGATTTTACCATGGCAAACAACGCTAATCGGACTGAAAATCGGCTAACTCTTTAAACGCAATATCATTGTTGGGTCATTATTTTGAACTAACACACAAAAGTGACAATACTGAGCACTTATCATTTTTTTTGCATTAGCACCAGCAAATTAATAAAAAACCAACAACTACTATATAGTCACAACAATGGGGCAAAATGCCCCATTATTATATGTTTCAAATATGTCGCAATGTTAATCACTGTTAACACCTAAGATACCAGTAACCTCTTGGTGGTATTAATCTTTCCACCTCAAAAACGGACAATTATCCAAAATTTCTTACTGGTTAGGCTCACTAACCTATTCGGTTGGTCCGTACAGATTGCTATTTGTTATTCGTTTTATGTTTAGAAGCAATGCGACGCTTAACGAACTGACAGCCCCTATTATAGACATCATAAGAAAAGTTATACCGTTCAGTCATCGAAAGTACGCAATCAAGCCAATAATAGGCCGTATCTCTGCAATAGTACGAAATTGATTAAAGAAATGATGCGCAAGGCTTCAAATTTCAGGGTAAAAAAAACCGCAATCATTGCGGTTTCTTATCTAGTTCAGCTGTCAGTCAGCCTTATTTACCACCACCACGGCACGCCGGCGATGCTGGCGCCCCTTCTTGCTGGCTCTGCCACTCACTTTTGGTATAAGTGTGGATCGCCAAGGCATGAATATGGTTGGCAAGCTCGTCAGCCAAGGCCGAGTTCACAGCACGATGACGACCGATAAGACGCATCCCCTCAAACTGCTCACTGATCACAATCACCTTAAAATGGCTCTCTGAGCCTTCCGGCACATTGTGCATATAACTTTCATTGATCACCTCAAGATGAAGGGGTGAGAACGCGTGCTGTAGTTTATCTTTTATACGTTCTTGGATCATGGTGTACCTTCTCCCAAAGAAATATCAGCACTACTGACGGCAACTTATGTGCGGTAGTAATATAAAGACTGACATAAAATGTGTTTTAAGTAGTGGCTGGTTTTGCGAAAATACCAGTCAATGAGTAAACATACCGTAAAGTAACCGTTAATGAAACCAGAGCTAACCCTTCATGAGCGTACGCTGATCTTGCAGCGATACCCAGCAAGGAACAACGACACCCTGCAGGCATGGGACGCAGCAGACGAGTACCTGATCAACCACGTCAAAGAGGCTGATATCACCCTCGATCCAGCGCGCCCGATCCTGATCCTGAACGACAGTTTCGGGGCACTTAGCTGCTGGTTTGCCAATGACGGTAAAGTCACAACCGTCACAGACTCTTTCATCTCGGCGCAGGGTTGCATGGCCAACCTTACAGAGAATCAGCTGCCTGAAAGCAATATCATCGACTGTCTGACTGATATGCCTGAAAATCCGCAATTGGTGTTGATGAAACTGCCGAAAAACAATCGCTTGCTAGTATGGCAGCTGCAGCAGCTTTGTCAGTTGCTACCAGCTAATTGCACGGTGATTGCAGCGGCCAAAACACGAGACATCCACTCCTCGACCTTGAAGCTGTTCGAGAAGCACCTCGGTGAAACCAAAACCTCACTAGCCGTAAAAAAAGCTCGCTTAATTTTCTGCCAGAGCAACCCTGAACTTACCCAGCCACTGCCAGCACCACAGCAATGGGATGTCCCTGAACATAAAATCACCCTAGCCAATCATGCCAATGTCTTTTCCAGTGATAGTTTGGATATCGGTGCCCGCTTGTTGCTAGAACACATCCCTAGTGGCAATCAATATCAGGACATCGTCGATCTCGGTTGCGGTAATGGTGTCATCGGCATCAAGGCTGCTCGTCTTAATCCGCAGGCAAATGTGGTATGTGTCGATGAAAGCTACATGGCTGCCGCATCTGCCCGCATGAACGCCGAGGCAAACCTTGATAATCCATCGCAGCTAACAGCAACAGTAAACAACTGCCTAGACAACTTTCCAGTCCAGAGCGCCGATTTAGTTTTGTGTAACCCACCCTTCCACCAGCAGGCAGCCATCACCGACCATATTGCCTGGCAAATGTTTTGCGACGCCAAACATGTGCTACGCGGTAGCGGCAAACTGATTGTTATTGGTAACCGCCACCTAGGATACGGTGGAAAACTCAAACGTTTATTTGGCAATGTCACCGTCATAGCCCAAAATAACAAATTTGTCGTTTATCAATCAGATAAGTAAATTACAATATCACTTTTTACGGGGAGCTTGCGCAGCCCCGCCTATACCCAAGGATAGAATGACTATGAAGAAGCTTCTTGTTGCAGCCTCCGTGCTTGCCCTGACGGCCTGTTCTACCCCATCTGAGCCTCAGCTGTCCATCAGCCCAGAGCCAGTAATTGCCTCGCAGCCTCTGGTACAAGGCAAGAGCATGAATCTCGATAGCCGTGATCTTCGTGCAGCCCAATTCATTGCAGTTGTCGATAGTGGCCGTGAAAATGTTCAGCCGCTACACAGCAACGAAAACCTCCGTATCACAATGGAAAATGCGCTATCACGTCAGTTGATCGCCCAAGGTTATACCATTGCTGAAGACAGCGAGGGGACCTTGCGCCTTGATATCCTTGAAGCGATGGTCAACGTAAAGCACAGCGTAGTAAGCCATGATCTCAGCAGTAAACTGCAGCTTCAACTGGTTGTGGAAACGCCAAAAGGTAAATTTGTTAAACGCTATTCTGGCAAGTCTGCCCGCAATGGTGCTATGAGTGCATCGGTAGAGGATATGGAGCAATCAATGAACAATTTAATTACCGCTGTACTGAAAGACATCTATGCTGATCCAGAGTTAAATGCTTATATGCAGGAGAACCTATAATGCGTCGCTTTTTTTCGACCCTATTACTTTGCTTAGCATTACCGGTTAGTGCTGCCCCCCAAGTGTCGGTCACTACCAACCTGGGTGAGTTCGTCATTGAGCTTGAGCAAGAAAAAGCCCCGGTTTCGAGCGAGAACTTCCTTCGCTATGTTGAGGATGGCAGCTATGAAGGAACAATTTTTCACCGTGTGATCCCAGGCTTCATGGCCCAAGGCGGTGGTTTTGACAAAGATCTCAAGCGTCGTTCAGGTTATGAGCCAATCAAAAATGAATCCACCAATGGCCTAAGCAATGCCAAAGCCACGGTCGCGATGGCTCGCACCCAAGATCCTGACTCGGCAACTCGCCAGTTTTATATCAACTACCAAAATAATACGTTCTTGGATGCTCAAGGTAGCCGCCCGGGTTACGCAGTATTTGGCAAAGTTGTGAGCGGCTTCCCAGTTATTGAAAAAATGACGGAAATTCCCACTACAACTATCCGCTCTATGGGTATGAAAGATGTTCCTGAGCAACCTATAGTTATTGAAAGTGTCAAAATTATTAAAAATTAGACACAAGCTAATGTCACCTGATCATTAGCTTGTGATCAGGTGACAGCTATGCTCAAACTTGTCTCTTCCAATCATGCAGCCCCTGCTGAGTTGATCAGCCAGCATATTGCCGACTATGCGCCGGCGATTGCTCTCAGTGCCTTGGGGACGATCAACGGCGACGTCGATTACGACGCCATGAAAACCACCGTCACCGAACACCTTCATGAATGGTGGCAACTCTCTGTACCTTCAGGCTCCCCTGACAATCACTACGAATCCACTTACTGGTACTTAGTCCACTTGCTGGAATCGCTGGAAGAACATGAGCTGCTGGGTAATAACTTCTTGCAATACAAAGTGGCTTCAGCAGCACAGTTTCTGCTCGGAGTCGGTGAGCGACAGGAAAAAATGCAGGGCATTCGTCCATAATCTTCCGCCCTGCCGTTACTCCTTTCCCTCGCCTCACCCTGCCTTGTTTCAGAGATATACAATATTCATATTTTTTTTACTGTATTTTGACTGAATTACTCGGTAGCTTGCGGGTATACCCAACTTGCTTGAGGGTATACTACTGGCTGCTAATTCAGAAAGACCTGAGGGATCCATGGAGCAATCGATTGAAAATGAAAAACTTGGTTGGCGAGTATATCTAGAGAAAAAAGTCCTGATCATGTTGGCACTGGGCTTCTCTTCCGGCTTACCCTTGCTACTGGTATTTGGTACTTTATCTTTCTGGTTACGTGAAGCCGATGTAAGCCGTACCGATATCGGTTTTTTCAGCTGGGTGGCACTAGCCTACGGCTTTAAATGGATCTGGTCACCGCTTATCGACCGCTTCCCAATTCCGATCTTGTCATCACTACTCGGGCGACGCCGAGGCTGGATGATCTTCTCGCAGTTACTGATCATTGGCTCCCTGATAGGGATGGCCGTCAGCAACCCACAAGGTGATTTAGTCCAACTGGCTATTTTTGCCGTCATCGTGGCTTTTTCATCGGCATCACAAGACATTGTGATTGATGCTTATCGTATCGAATTAGCTTCCGAGCGATTGCAAGCGGCACTGGCTGCTGCTTACATGACCGGCTATCGCCTCGCTATGATCATGGCGGGTGCCGGCGCACTCGCATTTGCCGCATGGTTTGGTTCCAATACCGCCTACGATCCAGAAGGCTGGAAGTATGCCTATTTCATTATGGCAAGCCTGATGTCGGTCGGCCTAGTCACTGCGCTTTGTATTCATGAGCCGACCATTGATAGCTCAGCTGTCGATAATGTCGAGAAAGAGTTCCGCCAAAGCCTGATAGCCAAAGGGACCTCACCGCGCAAGGCAAGGCTCATAGCCTGGTTCTATGCCGCCGCCGTGATGCCTTTTAAAGACTTCTTCGACCGTTACGGTAAGCAAGCCCTGCTGATCCTTGCCCTGATCGGTTGCTACCGAATTTCTGATGTTGTGATGGGGGTCATGGCCAACGCCTTCTACGTCGACATGGGCTTTACTAAAACCGAAGTGGCCTCAGTGTCAAAAATCTATGGCGTAATCATGACACTACTGGGGGCTGGCCTTGGCGGGATCTTGGTCAGCAAGTATTCCACCATGCGCATTCTTGCCTTGGGCGCCGTGCTCGCCGCTCTCACCAATTTGGCCTTCATGGTTTTCAGCTATATCGGAAACAGCTTACCGATGCTGACCTTGGTAATATCACTGGATAACCTCAGTGCAGGCATAGCCACTGCCGCTTTCATTACCTTCATGTCGAGCCTGACCAATGTGGCTTTTTCGGCCACACAATATGCGCTATTTAGTTCCATCATGCTGCTGTTCCCGAAATTCATTGCCGGTTTCTCGGGCTTGTATGTCGACATGTATGGATACAATATCTTTTTCCTCACTACCGCCCTTATCGGTCTGCCGGTACTGGGCTTGATCTACATCGTTAATAAGCACAGTACCAGCCTTAGCGCAGAGAGCCAGTAGCAACACAATTACGCTCTATCCCGCAGCGTGGAACATTGAAAGGAAGTATTCTGTTGAGCAGGAATACTTCCTTTTTAATTTTGCACGCCTTTCACCCCTATTTGAGATAGCAAAACCGCGCTTAGAGTGCCCCCTTCACACTTAGTTCAGAAAAATTACAATAAAACGCACAAAAAACACGCTAAAGATCACTTTAATTCGTGCTTGCAATCGATTACAACCGATCGAGATCACATTTAGCAAAGGATTGCGCAATCGTTACATTCACAAAGGTGACATAAAACAATAAACTCTCCGCCAACAGAACACGGGCAGACAAAAGTCCGGTCTTAAAACACAATTAGCGAGAGTTCACCCCATGCGTAAATCACTAGTAGCACTAAGCGTTCTAGCTGCCTCTGCTGTTCCAGCAGTTAATGCGGCTGATTACTCTGACGACATCCACAAAAACGACTATAGCTGGTCTCAGTTCAACCTGATGATGGCTGTTGATGAACTACCAGGCGAATCGACTCACGATTACATGGAAATGGAATTCGGCGGTCGTTCAGGTATCTTCGACCTATACGGTTACGTTGACGTATTCAACCTAACTAGTGATCCAAGCAGCGACAAAGATGGTGCAGAAAAAATCTTCATGAAGTTTGCACCGCGTATGTCTCTTGACGCAGTCACGGGTAAAGATCTGTCTTTCGGTCCTGTACAAGAGCTATACCTAGCAACACTTATGGAGTGGGGTGGTAACTCTGGTGTTAACACTCAGAAAATTGGTCTGGGTTCTGACGTAATGGTTCCATGGTTGGGCAAAATCGGCCTAAACCTATACGGTACTTACGATTCAAACCACAAAGATTGGAACGGCTTCCAAGTATCTACCAACTGGTTCAAGCCTTTCTACTTCTTCGAAAATGGCTCATTCATCTCTTACCAGGGTTACATCGACTACCAGTTCGGCATGGAAGACGAGTACGCAACATCAAGCAACGGCGGTGCGATGTTCAACGGCCTTTACTGGCACTCTGACCGCTACGCAGTCGGTTATGGCCTGAAAGCATACAAAGATGTTTACGGAATCAAAGACACAAGCGGCTTTAAGTCTAGCGGCGTTGGTCACTACTTCAGCGTAACTTACAAGTTCTAAGTTACAGCTCTCGTAGTTTGATAGAAAAAAGCACCTTCGGGTGCTTTTTTTATGCCTCTTTATAATCCCGCCCTACGCCTCTCAAATCTAAGATAGTAATTATTTTCGAGACATTCGATCTTTGTTGTTCATTTCTGGCACATTTTTCCAGCATTAAGATTTTCATAGGCAAGATCCTTGCCGCAGTTGCAAGACAATCCGCCAGCCACGCACTATTCCGCTAGCCTTTAATTAGCACTGGACTACGCCAGACAACATGGCTATCCAGCGCTCACAAGCAATGGCAAATGGCTAGCGAGACAATATCATGCATAAAACCCTGACCGCTTTAAGTATCAGCGCAGCAGTGATGCTGCCAACAACCAGCTATGCTGTCGATTATTCAGATGATATCCATAAAAACGATTATAAATGGCTGCAATTTAATCTAATGTACGCCCTTGAAGAACTCCCGCGCTCACCCGATGCACGTTCCGGCCATGATTATTTAGAGATGGAATTCGGTGGCCGCTCAGGAATCTTTGACCTCTACGGCTATGTCGATGTCTTCGATTTAACCGACCACGATGCCAGTGATAAACATGAGCAACCTAAGATATTCATGAAATTTGCCCCCAGGCTTTCCCTTGATGCGATGACCAAAAGAGACCTTTCCATAGGCCCATTTCAAGAGTTCTACATCGCAACGCTATTCAACTGGGACGGGGGCTATGCCAAAGAGAGTGATTTTCCCCCGGTCAATAACTCCTTCTGGGGTATAGGCTCTGACGTTCAGGTACCGTGGTTTGGAAAAGTAGGCCTCAACCTCTACGGACTTTATGACATCAACAATAAAGACTGGAACGGCTTACAACTTTCAACCAATTGGTTCAAGCCCTTTTATACCTTTTCCAATGACAGTTTCATTGCCTATCAAGGCTATATTGACTACCAGTTCGCTGCAGATGACACTTTCAAAGGAAACTCGCAGGCAAACCATGGTGGTGTAATGTTCAACGGCTTCTACTGGCACTCTGATCGCTATGCCGTGGGCTACGGTTTCAAACTCTATAATGATGTTTACCTCATTGAAGACACTAACGATTTTGAGTCTACCGGTATCAGCCACTATTTCTCGGTGACTTACAAATTCTAGAAACACCGCCTTATCCACTCAGGGAAGAGTGGAACACTCTCCTCATTATTTCCATCGATGTTATTATCTCGACATAGATACCCAATACACGGAAGCAAGTTGTGAACATCACCATTCTCGGCGCCGGTGCCGTCGGCAGGCTATGGGGCTGCAAACTCGCTAATCAACACCACGTCCAGTTCTGGACTCGCGATAATAGCCGCCAGCTGAGTATTCAATTATCAGAAACGGAAGCTACCCAATCGCTCACTCCCCAATCGCTCACTCATAGTAGGGCTCGATCAAATACCTTCCATTTTGAGGCCAACCAACCCACTTTACTGACTAACAGCCAACTGCTACTGATCACCGTCAAAGCCTTTCAGGTAGATGCTGCCATTCAAGCTATCAAACCGCACCTGAGCCCCGAGACAGCAGTTGTGATCATGCACAACGGCATGGGCAGCCAGCAAACTGTATTGAATCTGCTGCCCGACAACCCGATCATTTATGCCACCACCGCCCAAGCCGCTTTCCGCCCTAGTCAAGATGAAGTGCTCCACACCGGCATTGGCCCTACCCTACTGGGGGGAATTACGTCACACGGCATCCAGCACCAGCAGCTGGCACAGTTACTTGATGATGCCCTGCCCCCTTGCCAATGGGAGGAAGATGTCAACCAACCACTATGGCACAAACTGGCTATCAACTGTGCCATCAACCCTCTGACAGCACTCCATCATTGCAAGAACGGTGAGCTGGCAAGATTAGAGTTCGATATCGAACTAAACGCTATTTGCGAAGAGGTCGCTTTGGTTATGTCCGCAGAGGGGTACCCGGTTACCGCTTCAGTGCTCAGACAACGGGTCGATACGGTGATAAATGCAACGGCTAATAATTTTTCTTCCATGAATCAGGATGTTTGCCATCAAAGGCAGACAGAAATCGACTATATTAGCGGGTATCTTATTGCCCGGGCGGCAACACATAACATTGAAGTCCCTCACAACCATCGCCTGTGGCAGGCTATAAAAGAATTGGAGAGAAAATACCATGACCAATGACAGCACCAGCCCGAACCCTATCAAGGTCGCTGTATGCATTGCGCCGGGAACGGAAGAGATAGAAGCCATCACGACTGTCGACATGCTGGTTCGCGCTAATTTTTCGGTAACGACGGCCAGCGCTGCGTCCGACGGGGCGTTGATCATGGAAGGCTCGCGAGGGATCAAACTGGTTGCCGATACAGCCTTAGTCAATATTGCCGATGATCCGTTTGACTGTGTGGTACTTCCCGGTGGGCTTGGTGGGGCGGAATGCTTCCGTGACAGCCCGCTGCTGGTTGAGTTTGTCAAACAGCACAAATACGATGGCAAGTTAGTTGCGGCTATATGTGCCGCTCCAGCCCTGGTGCTAGAACACCATCAGCTTTATCCCGAAGCCCTGATGACATCGCACCCTAGCTTCCATGACCGTATTCCGGCCGAGCGACTGCGCACTAAGCGGGTGGTCTATGACGTTAACAACCGCTTGCTAACCAGCCAAGGACCGGGTACCGCAATGGAGTTCGCGTTTGAGATCATCAACCACCTTGCCGGCAAGGAAAAATCGGCTGAGGTAGCTGAGCCTATGGTCGTGTGGCCGAATATGCACTACACGGTGTTACCAAGAAAATAGGTAAGGCATAGAACTACAGACATAAAAAAAACGAGAGCCAAGGCTCTCGTTTTTTATACATACAGCTTTACTGAATTAAGGACGGTAGACCTTCACATTGTCAAAACCGTTCTCTTTCAGGTAAAGCGCCTGTAGGCGGCTCATGACACCACGGTCACAGTACAGCAGATAGGTTTTATCCTGCGGCAAGTCACCAAACTGGGTAGCCAGTTTGTAGAACGGAAGGTGCTTCACATCGACATTGCCGAGTTCAAGCGGGTTCTCGTCTTCTTCATCCGGGCTACGGATATCCAGTACCACAGCATCCGTTTCGATCTGGTCTACCAGCTCGATTTCCGGAGCCTGCTCTTGGCTTTCTTTCTCAATATCTCGGATATCAATCACACGCGCCTCAGCAATCACTCGCTCTAGAACAGTGTAATCGAACTTCGCTTCCTCGGTTTCCAGCTTCTGCAATACCGCTTTTACCGTCGGACTCTTGGAGATCACACCACAGAATTCCGGCATGGTCTTAGCAAAATCTTCGGTACCGATCTTACGGGCAACATCAATGATGTCTTCTTTATCCCAGTTGATCAGCGGACGCAGGATCAGCGTATCGGTCACGTTATCAATATGGCGCAGGTTCGTCAGGGTCTGGCTCGATACCTGACCCAAAGCTTCACCGGTCACCAATGCTTGAATACCAAAACGTTCGGCAACCATACCCGCTGCACGCATGAACATGCGTTTGAGTACGACGCCCATCTGGCCGTCATCAATGTTTTCAAGGATTTCGCCAACAACAGGTTCGAAGTCGATCGCAATAAACTTCACTTTAGCGGACGAACCATACTTCTTCCACAAGAAGTGTGAAACCTGCTTTACACCGATTTCATGGGCAGGACCGCCCAAGTTGAAGAAGCAGTAATGCACTTTGCTACCGCGTTTGATGTGCAGATAGCTTGATACACCTGAGTCAAAGCCACCAGAAATCAAACTCAATACATCTTCCTGAGTACCCAACGGGAAACCACCCAAGCCTTTGTGGCGGGCAAGGATCTGGTTCAGCTTTTCATTTTGCACTTCGACACGGACAGTCACATCCGGGTTCTTCAGCTTCACCGACGCCGACTCAACAGCCTGGTTCAGGCCACCGCCCACATAACGCTCAAGCTCGATCGAGGTAAAATCATGCTTACCGGTACGTTTGGCACGAACACAGAAGGTTTTGCCTTCTAGAGTGTTACCAACATGCGCGAGAGTCTGCTCGTAGATGTCGTGCAAATCGGTGAAGTCAGTTTGCTTAACTTCCAGCACATGGTGGATACCCGGAGTCTGGGTCAAGACCGTCAATATCGCTTCACGCTGGCTGTCGTCTTTTGGCACCACTTCAATATGGCTGCGGCGATTAATCACCGCAATAGACTCACATGAACGCTGAAGGATAATGCGAATGTTACATTCTAAGATTCTGGTAAAACGCTTACGTACAGATTCACTCTTTACGAAAATCTCAGGATGGGGTTTAACAATAAATTTCATAACACGCTTCGCTACACTGGGCCAAACAATACCAAAAAGGCTGAAAGGCGCGGATTATACAGCAAGCAGGCTGTTGCTGAAACAAGGATATTTATACCTAAGTAACTTCAAGGAGCTTAAATATAGTGTAGGCATATTTTCATTTGTCGTTAGCCAGTTGCTGTAACCTCATAAAACAAAGGCCGGCTCCTGTGATGGAGCCGACCTTAATTGAATCGCCTATTTAGCATTATTGCACGGTGCGAGTGGAGATTTCCTCACTGAAATGGGGCTCACCCTGCATGATTGAAATCTCTACCCGTCGGTTGGCTCTGCGCTCTTCCGGTGTCGCATTCTCATTCAGAGGCTGGGTGCCTGCCAGCCCGACCACGCGCAGACGTTGGGGATCAAACCCATCGACCTGCTCCATTTCCTGTGCTACCGACACTGCACGCTGGGCAGATAAATCCCAGTTGGAGCGATAGAGTTCCGAATCCAGCTTTTGGTTATCAGTGTGGCCACTGACCCGGACTACCCCTGGCACATCTTTCACCAAATCGGCAACCTGCCGGATCAATGGGCGGAATTTGGGTTGCAGGAATGCCGACCCTTCAGGGAAGGCCCCTTTTTCCTTGATCCGAATCACCACTTGCTGGCCGAGGTTCTCCACCTCGATGGCCCCTTCATCCATTTCGCGGTTAAGAGCCTGCTTGAGCACTTCAAGTAACTGCTCTTGGGCTTCGGTCATTTCCGATTCGTTATTCTGGTTTTGCTGGGTCGCCACCTCTGCGCTCTGGCCGCCAGTCACCTTTCCGGCATCGCGCTTGGTGCCTCCCGCACGGTCTGAATCACCGTCATGGAAATCCAATGTCCGCTGGGTCATGTCAATCGTCTGCTGCATGATCACCTCAATCGGTGTCGGCTCAGGCCTGCCAGGGCGGAACTCCTGGGCAATCACACTGGTCCCTTTGGGAATATCTTTCACTTCCAGCATGTTTTGTACGCCAAAGGCGAATTTCATTGAGCCGGCGATCTGCTTGAATTTCAGCACATCCATTTCAGAAAATGACAGCAACAGAACAAAGAAACACATCAGCAGCGACATCAAGTCGGCAAAGGTACCCATCCATGCAGGCAGCCCCGGAGGGGGACATTTATGTTCTTCTTCCATCAGCCCCTCTTAATCATCAACGTTAATCGTACGTTTTTTCTCGTTGAGGTAGTTCTTCAGGTAGCTGTCGATAACCCGGGGGTTCTGGCCATCCTGAATTGCCAACACCCCATCGAGGATCAGACGGCGATTAAGTTTTTCTTCATCTTTGCGCAGGCCCAATTTTGCCGCTATTGGCAGCATCACCATGTTGGCCATAATAGCGCCATACAGAGTTGTCAAAAGGGCAACCGCCATCGCCGGGCCGATGGATTTAGGGTCGTCCATGTTTGACAACATCGCCACCAGGCCGATCAGGGTACCTATCATCCCCATCGCAGGAGCGACATCACCAAGTGCTTTGAAGATACCGATCCCCAACTCATGGCGTTCATTGGTCAAGGCGATGTCTTTTTGCAGCGTCGCCCTTACCACATCAGCATCATGGCCATCCACCAGCAAATCGACACCTTTACGCAGGAAGCTATTATCCACTTCCATTTCTTCAAGCGCGAGGAAACCGCCTTTACGGGCGGCATCGGCCATTTCGACAATTTTTGCAATCAAATCTTCCGGATTGTCGTTCTTGAACATAAATGCCTTAACGGCAATTTTGGTGGCCCCCAAAAACTGGCCAACGCTGTATTGCATCAAGGCTACAAACAACGAACCACACAAAACAATCAAAATCGACTGGGTGTCAACGAACATGCCAAAGCTGCCGCCTAGCACCATGGCCATAATGACAAAAGCAAATGCCCCAATTAATCCTATAAGGGTCGCCAAATCCACTCGGTAGTCTCCAGTTCGTTGCACTTGTGAATCAGTATTGAACGATGCATTGTATCTAGCCCCTTGTGACCTTTCAAAGACACAATGCCAAAAGGGCTGCATTCGTTCATTATTCGTGCTTCAGGTGACCTCAGTATGAAGCTAACACCAGCATTTTTCGTTACTGAAACTTATTATCGGCACTTTGCTGCTTAGGTTTAGCCTTGTCGGGAGAAAAAAAGAAAAATCATGTTTGCTACACAGATTACTGTGAGATAATTTGACCCAGATTACGCTCTACGCTATTTTTCGAGCACTTAGAAGAGAAATGACACCACTATGGCAGCAAAAAAACCTGAAAATATGGCCTTTGAAGCCGCACTGGATGAACTAGACGCAATCGTCAATGAGTTGGAATCCGGAGACATTGCGCTCGAAGATGCACTGAAAAAATTCGAACGCGGCATTGCCCTTGCCCGCACTAGCCAGCAGAAACTAACCCAAGCCGAACAGCGCGTTGAAATCCTGCTTCAGGCAGATGACGAAGCCCCTCTGACCAAGTTTGATACAGATAATGAATAACACGCCATCACTGTCGCAATCACTTCAGTTTTATCAAGCGCGCAGTAACCAGCAGCTTGGACAGTGGATTGATGCCCAGCCTTTTGCTGAGCTACCACTTATCAAAGCCATGAAACATGGCACCCTGTTAGGTGGCAAGCGTGCCCGTCCATTTCTGACTTACGTCACCGGTGAGATGCTAGGTGCCGATATTGTTGATCTTGATACGCCAGCTGCAGCGGTAGAGTGTATCCACGCTTACTCGTTGATTCACGATGATCTTCCGGCAATGGACGATGATGATCTGCGCCGCGGCCAACCGACCTGCCATATTGCTTTTGATGAAGCAACCGCCATTCTAGCCGGTGATGCGCTGCAAACACTGGCATTTGACATTCTCGCTTCAGGATCTCTGAGTGCTGATGGCGAAGCCAACCGGGTTGCGATGATCCGTGAGCTGGCCAAGGCTTCTGGCGCCAGCGGCATGTGCATGGGCCAAGCCCTTGACCTGGATGCAGAAGGCAAGCAAGTCGGCCTTGAACAACTCAAAAATATCCATCGCCATAAAACCGGCGCCTTGATCCGCTGTGCCGTTCGCCTTGGCGCATTGGCTGCAGGAGAAAAAGGCGTAGCCGTTTTACCTCAACTTAATGCCTATGCCGACGCAATTGGTTTGGCGTTTCAAGTCCAAGACGATATCCTTGACGTAATAAGTGATACTGAAACCTTGGGCAAGCCACAAGGTTCGGACATCGAGCTGGAAAAAAGTACCTATCCTGCTCTTCTCGGGTTGGATGGCGCCAAGGCAAAAGCTCAGCAACTGTACCAACAGGCACTACACGCATTGAGTGCAATACCTTACAATACAGAACAACTAGAAGTTTTTGCCCGATACGTCATCGAGCGCAATAACTAAAAACAGCAAAGCGCCGTGAATGTTATGACACTGGATATTTCGAAATACCCTCATTTGGCGTTGGCCAACACCCCAGATGAGTTACGCCTGCTGCCAGCAGAAAGCCTGCCAGCAGTGTGCGACGAACTACGCACCTACCTACTGAATTCAGTCAGCCAGAGCAGTGGCCACTTTGCCTCTGGGTTGGGTGCTGTCGAGTTAACCGTCGCGCTGCATTATGTATACAACACACCGTTCGATCACCTTATTTGGGATGTCGGCCACCAGGCCTATCCGCACAAAATCTTGACTGGCCGTCGCGACCAGATGCCAACCATCCGCCAGAAAGGTGGGGTGCATCCATTCCCATGGCGTGAAGAAAGCGAATACGATGTACTGTCTGTCGGTCACTCATCAACCTCGATAAGTGCTGGGCTGGGAATGGCTATTGCGTCTGAAAAAGAAGGGTTAGGCCGTAAAGTTGTCAGCGTCATTGGCGATGGCGCCATTACCGCAGGTATGGCTTTCGAAGCCATGAATCATGCCGGTGGTGTCCACTCAGACATGCTAGTGATCCTGAACGACAACGAAATGTCGATTTCGGAAAATGTCGGGGCGCTAAACAATCACCTAGCACGTTTGCTGTCCGGTAACCTCTACACCACTATCCGTGAAGGTGGCAAAAAAGTTCTATCCGGTGCGCCACCAATCAAAGAGTTGGTCAAGCGTGCCGAAGAGCACCTCAAAGGTATGGTTGTTCCGGGAACCATGTTCGAGGAGCTTGGCTTCAACTATATTGGTCCAATTGACGGTCATGATGTCGAAGAGCTGGTCAAGACCCTCAAGAACATGCGTAACCTAAAAGGGCCGCAGTTCCTGCACATCATGACCAAAAAAGGCAAGGGCTATGCCCCTGCCGAAGCCGATCCGATCAACTATCACGCGGTACCTAAGTTTGATCTGAACCAGAACCCAATCCCGAAAGCGAAAAGCCAACCAACCTTCTCCAATGTGTTTGGCGATTGGCTGTGTGACATGGCCGAGCAGGATGAAAAGCTGATGGCTATCACACCAGCTATGCGTGAAGGCTCGGGTATGGTGCGCTTCTCCAAAGAATATCCATCACAGTATTTTGATGTGGCAATTGCCGAGCAGCATGCAGTGACACTGGCAACCGGTATGGCCATCGGTGGCTACCACCCGGTTGTGGCGATTTACTCGACGTTCCTACAGCGCGGTTATGACCAATTGATCCACGATATTGCGATTATGGATCTACCAGTGATGTTCGCTATCGATCGCGGCGGTCTTGTTGGTGCTGACGGCCAGACCCACCAGGGCGCCTTCGACATAAGCTTCATGCGCTGTATTCCTAATATGGTGATCATGGCGCCAAGCGATGAAAATGAGTGCCGCCAGATGCTCTACACCGGCCACATGCACCAAGGTCCGAGTGCGGTTCGTTACCCTCGTGGTAGCGGTACTGGCATTGCCCCAGAGCACGAAATGACCGCCCTGCCAATCGGTAAGGGGATTGTTCGCCGCGAAGGGGAAAAAGTCGCTATCCTTAGCTTCGGCACCATGTTGAGCTATGCGCTGGACGCCGCAGAGAGTCTGAATGCTACCGTTGCCGATATGCGCTTTGTGAAGCCTCTTGATGAAGCTATGATCCTTGAGCTGGCCGCCAGCCACGATATCTTGGTGACGGTGGAGGAAAATGCGATAGCCGGCGGTGCTGGTAGTGGTGTCAATGAGTTCTTGATGAAACAGAAAGTGCTCAAGCCAGTATTGAATCTTGGTCTACCTGATCGCTTTATTGAACAAGGCACACAAGCCGAGCTTCATGCGATGCTGGAGATCGACGGCCCAGGTCTCGAGAAGCAAATCCGCGCTTACATCGACTAATCCTCAGCCGCACTGACTTACGTAAATACTCTGTGCCCCAAGCAATGTTCTATTGTTTGGGGCACTTTCTTAGGTTCAGTATTTATTTTTTCTCTATCGCCCTTTTCAATATCACTCCCTGATAACCACTCAGCGATACTTGGCTAACCACTGCCCCTAGGCTGCCATCGGGGTTTACTTGTTGGTATGTCCCACCAAGACTGACATCAAGCGGTTCCACAGCAAAGAAATCAAATTGGTTGCGCTCTCTGGTTCCTCGGTATACAACCAACCCCTTGCTATAGCGGCGAGCTATCACACCTTGATCAGGAGAGTTGCCAAACCAACCACTGCGTTGGATCCAGTACCACCCGGAAGGCTGTAGGGGAATACCGCCAATATTTGTTGCAGCAGAGTCAGCCTCCTTGCCTTTATCATCAAATACCACCAATTCAGCCCCTTCCGGCGCAGGTTCGGGAATGCCTATATCCACTTCAAGCATTGCCGTGGGTTGATAAGCAATATTCTTGGCAATACCAGCTTGATACCAGTTGCCCTGCTTAGAATTACCACTGCCATAGCGATAGCTCTGGTTCCAGCTATGGTAAAAAGTCTGCCCGGGGACATTGAAGAGATAATACAATGCCAGCCCGGTTTCGATATCCTGCAGCCATGCCGCAGGATCCAACGGTGAGTACTGGCTTCGCCCCCCTTTGGTAGAAGCCATGATCAGGCTCTTGTCCTGTTGACTGGCTAAAGCAAAATTATCCCAATAGCGCTGCAGCCGTTTTAGCCCAATGGCTGGCGTCAGGTAATGTTCACGCAGCCAGACATCGATCACTTCCCTGAGCTCTGGTGGCCATGGCGCATAGTGCCAAAGGTTAAGCTCGGAGATATTGGCTGCCAGCCATTGTGTCCCAGTCAAGGATTTAACTTGTTTGAGAAAACCGGCAAGCTGTTTGGCATATTCATATTCTACCTGCTTACTCCCCGCTATCATTGCAAGCTCTCGAACCTCTCCGCCCGATACAACTGCAAACTGATTTTCCCCTAGCAACTTCGCCATATCGTCATTATACGCGCCAGATAGCCCCTGTTGTTTCCAGTCTTCTAGATACCATTGGGCATGCAACTTATTGAACGCACTATCGAGGAAGTTAACCCGATACCAACATGTTCCTGGCCACATATAACCCGCCGGAATAAGCCTCGACTGATGACGAAAGCGCGCCGATGCCTGTCTGTTGGTTCTGGATAAGAACTCTCGATGATTAATATAGCCATCGCCATCAAGGTCGTTTGCAGGATCCCAGCCAGGAATGAACATACGCTTCTGGCGTACCTCAAGCCATGGCGATATTACCAGCTCCTCTACCTCGGTAGATTTTTGCCAGGCAAGCTCGAGCATCCACACTCGCAGTCCAGCAGCGAGCCCCGGCTCGCCAGTGTTTAGCTGGCGCTTTTGATACCAAGGTTGAGCACTGTGCCAAGGTTGCTCCAGTTGCAGCTGCCCTTCATATTTAATCGCCCAATCATCACCGGACTGTATGTGCCACTCCACTTCAAGCGGCTGCCACCGCCCAATATTCCCTTCATCGTTTGTCACGTGACGAGCGAGTGTAGGTAGTCCGCCTGCTTTAACCGACAATCGTTCAAACGGGTAAGAAGAAAACATCACCAATTTATCATCAGGCTCGAGCTTGAGAGGCAAACGAGCCGTCGAGAATTGACCGTTGCGGATCAGCAATAAATGATAAGGGTGCCCTTTGAGCAAATAGTCCAATCCCTTATTGGGCTTAGCCATTTCCAGTTGAGTATCTTCGGCAAAATGCAGATATCCATCTTCCACATCCATGCCTGAGTTCAAGGCTTTCTGACTCAGCCAAGCCTCCTGCCTGCCCGGTCGACAATCAAATTTATGGGCATACATATATCCCATCGCATTCATCCGATGGTTGATTTCAGGGTCCTGCATACTGCCAAACACCACATCGGCATGCTGGCTTTCCCACGCTTTAACTTGCTCAGCAGTCAGAACTATCCCATGATTATCTGGCTGAGCCGTATCCGACCAGCTCCCCGGCAGAACCCATGCCGTTCCGGTGGAGGGGTAGATTTGCCCATACGCTAAAATAGGCAACAACGCTATCCCTGCTAGCCAACAACCCATCCTACTGCCCCAGCTCATGCTCTCCCCCTTAATCACTCGCCCATTAAAGAGTAGTCCATTGAATTAGAAATAAAAAAAGCCGCGCAAATGCGCGGCTTCAATATCTTCACCCGGTACGATGAAATTACCAGCCTAACCAATGGCCCAAGCCCCACAGAGCTATCATCGCCATAAAGCCAGCTAAGATATCGTCAACCATGATCCCCACGCCACCATGGACGTGTTTGTCCAGCCAGCTGATTGGCCACGGCTTAACCATATCGAAAAAGCGGAACAAGACAAAGCCCGCCAGCACCCATTGCCAGCTCACCACCGGGGCAATAGCCATGGTGATCCAAAAACCAACAAATTCATCCCAGACAATACTGCCATGGTCATGAACCCCCATATCATCTGAGGTTTTCTGACAAATGGTGATACCGATAAGAGCGGCTACCACAGTGATCACGAGGTAGGCAGTAAAGGGTAATTGTACCATCAGCAAATATAACGGGATCGCTGCCACTGTGCCCATGGTTCCCGGTATAACAGGTGAAAGGCCGCTACCAAAGCCGGTAGCCAAGAAATGCCATGGGTTTTTCAGGTTAATTTTATCTTTCGGGTTTGCCACAATTTACTCCGCAAAATGATCATATCCGTGCAGTTTCCAGTTCAGCGGTTGGCGCTCGCGAACCAAGGTAATACCTTGTCCCGGCCGTAACTGGCCAATACAGGTTGCCCTTACACCACTACGAGCTAAGGCAGTGTCAACCGCTCCTCTATTCTGCTCCGGTACCGTGAAGCACAGTTCATACTCTTCACCACTCGCCAAGGCCAGCTGCAATGCTGCATCACGCTTGGGTTCAAAAGCGATAAGCTCTGGCGAAAGCGGTAGTTTATCAACGTCAATTTCTGCTGCCACCCCAGATCGTTTCAGAATATGTCCAAGATCACTAATTAGGCCATCCGAAATATCTAACGCCGCGGATGCTAGACCCCGTAGCGCTTGGCCAGCAAGAATGCGTGGTTCTGCCTTATGATGCCGCTCAAGTAAGGTTACCGCCAACTCAGGATCATCAACCGTTTTCTGGCCCAAAAGCAACGCCAACCCTGCAGCACTGTCGCCGAGGTTACCAGTCACGTAAATCCAGTCTCCAGAGTGAGCACCACTGCGGGTCAGCGCCTTCCCTGTCGGGATAAAGCCATGCACTGTCAAAGTAATACTAAGCGGGCCCTTGGTCGTATCCCCTCCCACCAGCTGGACATTGTAGTATTCCGCCAAGGCAAAAAAGCCTTTGCAGAACCCTTCTAGCCAAGCTTCATCCGGCTGTGGCATGGTCAGTGCCAACGATACCCAGGCAGGCGTCGCGCCCATGGCCGCCAGATCACTGAGGTTAGAGGCCAGTGCCTTGTGAGCAATCCATGACGGATCAGCATCAGCTAAAAAGTGGGTTCCCGCCACTAAGGAATCGGTGCTGACCGCCAGTTGGCTACCATTCGGTACCTCAAGCAAAGCACAGTCGTCACCAATGGACAAAGGCACATCTTTACGTTTCACGGCCTGGTTTTCAAAGTACCTGGCTATCAGATCAAATTCGTTTGCCATATTATTCTTTTGATAGATAGAAAAAAGGCCAGCAGTGCTGGCCTTTTATATTAGCGTTGTGATTACTTCTTGCGAAGTGATGGCGCTGCTTTATCCAGCACACCGTTCACAAACTTGTGACTATCTTCAGCACCGAAGGCTTTCGCCAATTCGATAGCTTCGTTGATAACGACCTTATATGGTACGTCATCACGCTTGGTCATCTCATACATAGCAAGACGAAGTAGCGCTAGTTCCATCTGATCCAAGTCCTGTAGAGGACGAGACAGGTACGGACGCATTTTGCTGTCCAGTTCCTGATGGTTCAGCACTACACCTGTCAGCAAATCACGGAAGTAAGCAACATCTGTATGTGGTGCTGCAAGCGCCGGGGCTTCCGCCTGGTGCTCTTCTTCTTCGAATTTATCGTCAGAAAGAAAATGTTGCTCGATATCAGCAACATTACCTTTGGTAATTTGCCAAGAATAAATTGCTTGTACAGCAAAGTGACGTGCATTACGACGTGCGGCTGGTTTCACACTAACCCCCATTAGGATTCAATTTGGGACAGGACATTAACCATTTCAAGCGCGCTTAGTGCAGCCTCTGCCCCTTTATTACCAGCCTTGGTACCGGCACGCTCAATGGCTTGTTCGATAGAATCTACAGTCAGAACACCGAATGCAACTGGAGTATTATACTCTAGAGCAATCTGAGCCAGACCTTTGTTACACTCACCGGCAACATAATCAAAATGTGGCGTACCGCCACGGATCACAGAGCCAAGCGCAACAATAGCATCATAACGATCGCTTTTAGCAACTTGCTGAGCAACAAGCGGTAGCTCATATGCACCTGGGCAACGAACAACGGTGATGTTGTCTTCACTTACTTGACCCTGACGTTTCAGAGCGTCTAGCGCACCTGAAAGTAGGCTTTCGTTGATAAAGCTGTTGAAGCGTGCGATTACGATAGCAACTTTTGCGTTTGGTGCCGCGATGGCGCCTTCAATTACCTTCATGGGCCTTCCTGTGACTATGTCTTTTCCGGTATGAGAAACCGCGGGAGTCTACCATACTTTATGCGTTATACCAATTGGCATATTCAAGCACTTTCCCGCCCCATACCGGCAATGTTTGGGATAAATTGTAGCGTTATGCGTTTCGAAGAATAACGGGCTCTCGCCCGCTTATATTATTCGCAAATATATTCAACCGCTTCGAGGCCAAATCCCGATAGCGAATGGTAGCGCTGAGTACTGGACGATAGCAGGCGCATTTTGGAAATGCCTAAATCAGACAAGATCTGCGAACCCACGCCAACCTGGCGAGACTGATCTTTCGGGTTCAGCTTCACGCCGGGTTTACCCTCTTCCTTAGCAGCCATGTTCTGGACTTTGGTGATGATTGATTCCTGGCTTTCCGCCTTGCTCAATACCACCAATACCCCGCCTTCTTCAGCAATACGCTTCATTGCCGATGGCAGTGTCCACTGGGTCGCACCCGAATGAAGAATATCTTTGAATGTATCTTGCAAGTGAACACGTACCAAAGTTGGCTCACCTTCAACAACATCGCCTTTTTGCAACGCGTAGTGGACTTCGTTGTCGATGGTGTCACGGTAAGTGATCATCTCAAAGTCACCGAACTCTGTTGGCAGAGTACACTGTGCGACGCGCTCGATAGTGGTTTCGTTGTTATTACGGTATTCAATAAGGTCTGCGATTGTACCCAGTTTCAGGCCATGCTGCTCAGCAAAGATCTCGAGATCCGGGCGACGGGCCATAGTGCCGTCTTCATTAAGAATTTCGACAATCACACTGGCTGGTTCTAAACCAGCGAGGCGCGCAATATCACAGCCCGCTTCAGTGTGGCCGGCACGGGCCAAGACTCCACCCTCTTGAGCCATCAGCGGGAAGATATGGCCTGGCATCACGATATCAGCTGGCGACGCATTGGCTGCGACAGCAGCCTGTACGGTAACAGCACGATCGGCAGCAGAAATACCTGTCGTGACCCCTTCCGCCGCTTCAATTGATACGGTGAAGTTAGTGCTAAATTGTTCGGTGTTGTCCTGCACCATCAAAGGCAACTTCAGTTGCTGACAGCGTGATTTTGTCAAGGTCAGGCAGATCAACCCACGGCCATGGCGAGCCATAAAGTTGATTGCTTCAGGCGTGATTTTTTCCGCCGCAATGATCAGATCGCCTTCATTTTCACGATCTTCGTCATCCATAAGGATAACCATCTTACCTAGGCGGATATCTTCGATGATGTCCTTTGCGCTGCTTAGAGCCATATCGCTACCTTATTCTTGTTTATATTCTGTCTGTTTATCCAAGGAACCCGCTGCGGGCCAGCAAATCCATAGACACTTCTGATTTTGGCTCTGCGGCCTTGTCACCCAGCATCAGGCGCTCGAGATAGCGGGCGATCACATCCACTTCCAGGTTAATCTTACGACCCGGCGTGAATGCTTCCATCGTAGTTTCCGATGCCGTGTGTGGCACGATCGTTAGCTTGAACTCATCACCGCGGATAGCGTTAACCGTTAGACTGATCCCATCAACCGAAACCGAGCCCTTCTCCGAAATATATTTCGCCAAATGGGCTGGTGCCTTCAACCAAAACTCAATCGCGCGACCGGTTTGGTTGCGCTCAATGACTTCTGCCACATCATCAACATGACCAGATACCATATGACCACCGAAACGTGTGGTCGGCAGCATGGCTTTTTCTAGGTTTGCCTTCTGCCCCGCACGGTATTCCACAAATGCGGTACGCTTTAGTGTTTCCAATGACAAATCGGCTACGTAGCCTGATCCAGTCAGTGCAACGACGGTCAAACACACGCCGTTGGTTGCAATGCTATCACCCAATTTTACATCGGATAGGTCTAGCTTGCCGGAGTCCACCGTCACAGAAATGTCTTTGCCTTTAGGGGTCAGGGCAGTAATCGTACCCACGGCTTCAATAATGCCTGTAAACATGTCAAACCTTATGCTTTGTCTTATTGAGTTTATCTGTTTGGATATGGGCTTGGACACGGGAAGTGATACGAATATCCCCTCCCACCATACGCACATCCGTCACGCTTAGTTCGGGAACCTGATCCATCGCAACCAGGCCGTTGAGATCAACCAATCCGCGGCTATCGCTGCCCATCAATTTGGGCGCTTGGTACAAGATCAGCTCATCAACCAATCCGGCTTGCAACAAACCGCCCGCAAGGCCAGCCCCCGCTTCAACCCAGATATGATTAATATTGCTCTTTGCCAATTCAGCCATCAAAGCAGGTAGATCGACTCCCTCGCCTTCTTTGATAACCAATTGTTCAACATCTTGCGGCCATTGTTGCGTATCGGCCTGTTTTCTTGCCAATACCGTTTTACCCGGTAGGCTCACTAAGCGATGCTGCGGCGTCACTCGGTTCTGGCTGTCAATCACCACCCGAACCGGCTGACGTAATTCTGCCAGCGGATATGCCCGCTGCACCGACTCACCCAGCTCTTGCCAGCGCACATTCAGCGACGGATCATCGGCCAGTACCGTTGCACTGGTTGACAAAATAGCGCCAGCTTTAGCGCGATAACGCTGAACATCAGCCCTTGCGGCAGGGCCAGTGATCCATTTGCTTTCGCCATTCGCCAATGCAGTCCGCCCATCAAGGCTGGCAGCCAGTTTTAGCTGGATATACGGAAGACCGGTTTTCATAACTTTGATAAAACCGGCGTTCAGTGCTTCAGCATCTTGCTCGAGCAAGCCCGTTAGCACCTCGATACCCGCTTGCTGGAGCATCGCAATACCACGACCAGCCACTTTCGGATTGGGATCCACCATGGCGCAAACTACACGTTTTACGCCAGCTTTAACCAGAGCCTCGGCACATGGAGGAGTGCGGCCATAGTGGGAGCATGGCTCCAAGGTGACATAAGCGGTGGCTCCCTTGGCCTTCACGTCTGCCGCACGAAGGGCATAGACTTCAGCGTGGGGTTCGCCTGCACGGTAATGATAGCCTTCACCGACGATTTCATCGCCATGAGCGATGACACAGCCGACATTGGGGTTAGGGGTAGTTGTGTACTGACCGTTCTTCGCCAACGTGATAGCACGTAGCATCATGGCGTGGTCGATAGATGAGAACATGAGACTTCAGTATTGGTTAGAATAGCCGGCACATCACGTCCGGCCTCAATTATTTTTCTAGTTTAGCGATTTCTTCACCAAACTCACGAATGTCTTCAAAACTACGGTAAACAGAAGCAAATCTGATATAGGCGACTTTATCTAGCTCTTTCAGCGCTTCCATCACCAAATTGCCGATCATTTCCGATGGCACTTCACGCTCACCGGTCGCACGCAGACGCGATTTGATCGTATTAATAGCACTCTCGATATCATCGGCGCTAACTGGGCGTTTTTCCAACGCGCGCTGGATTCCACCGCGCAATTTATCTTCATTGAACGGATCACGGTTACCATTTGTCTTGATCACCCGTGGCATCACCAACTCAGCGGTTTCAAACGTTGTATAACGTTCGCTACATGCTAGGCACTGACGGCGGCGACGAACCTGATGACCATCGGCCACCAATCGAGAATCTATTACTTTGGTGTCATTGGCACCACAAAAAGGACAATGCATCTAGCCTCCTCAACTTCGTCGCACCAGTGTAACCCATTTCAATAACAGGGGGAGACTATTACCATAAAATTTCTCCTATATATGCCCCCCAAAAAGCCATAAAAAAGGGCCTGCAATCTGCAGACCCTCTTTATATTGGGTTATCGTCGCCAACCGGCGTTAGTGATTACGCGTAAACAGGTAGGCGTTTACAGATTTCCAGCACCTTGACTTTGGTTGCTTCAATCACTTCTGGGTTGTCGATGTTATCCATCACGTCACACATCCAGTTAGCCAGTTTTTTGGCATCTTCAACCGTAAAGCCGCGACGAGTGATCGCTGGCGTACCGACACGGATACCAGAAGTAACAAACGGGCTACGCGGGTCGTTCGGTACACTGTTTTTGTTCACCGTAATATTCGCTGAGCCCAGTGCCGCATCCGCTTCTTTACCTGTGATGCCTTTGTCAATCAGGTCAACCAAGAATAGGTGGTTCTCAGTGCTACCAGACACGATCTTGTAACCGCGCTCAAGAAATTCACCCACCATCGCCTTGGCATTTTCAACCACGCGTGCTTGGTAATCTTTGAACTCAGGCTCCATCGCTTCTTTGAAGGCTACCGCTTTGGCTGCAATAACGTGCATCAGTGGACCACCCTGGCCGCCAGGGAATACGGCAGAATTCAGTTTTTTGTATAGGTCTTCGCCCGCCGTTGACAGGATCAGGCCACCACGAGGGCCAGCCAATGTCTTGTGCGTCGTTGTTGACACAACATGCGCATGTGGCACCGGGTTAGGATAAACACCTGCAGCAATCAAACCGGCAACGTGTGCCATATCAACAAAGAAGTACGCACCGACTTTATCTGCGATTTCACGCATGCGCTTCCAATCGACAATCTGAGAGTAGGCAGAGAAACCACCAATGATCATTTTTGGCTTGTGCTCAAGCGCCAATGCTTCTACTTCGGCATAATCAATCTGACCAGCTTCATCAATACCGTAAGGAATGATGTTGTACAACTTGCCCGAGAAGTTAACTGGAGAGCCGTGAGTCAGGTGGCCACCGTGTGCCAGGCTCATACCCAATACTGTATCACCGGCATTCAATAGCGCCATGTAAACTGCGTTGTTCGCCTGAGAGCCAGAGTGAGGCTGAACGTTAGCGTACTCCGCACCAAATAGCTCGCAAGCACGGTCAATGGCTAGCTGCTCTGCTTTATCAACGTACTCACAACCACCGTAGTAACGCTTACCCGGGTATCCTTCAGCATACTTGTTGGTTAGCTGAGAACCTTGGGCTTGCATCACGCGTGGGCTGGTGTAGTTTTCAGAAGCAATCAACTCGATGTGCTCTTCCTGACGCGCCGTTTCTTCCTGAATCGCTGCAAATAGTTCAGCATCATAATCGGCAATATTCATGTCGCGCTTTAGCATCTGTCTCTCCTGACTCGGATTGTTTTCAGTCCTTTTCGTCTCTGTAAGCCGATTAATAGCTACGCCGACAAAGAGGCGGTAAACACACAAAATTGGCGAAAACGGAAAAACCATAAAGCTAGGCGTCACGGGGACGCAAACGTTTTCGTCTCACCTGTAGATAGCGCTGTATTTTACAGAAATTGATCTAAATCAGATACCCCTAATGTGACTTTTTATTGGTATTTATTTCATTTTTGGTATGAATTGTTTTCAAGTTGTTCACTCCCTCGACATAGATAACCAAAATTAAAATATCCACATTACAAGTAATGGATGAAATTAATTTTTTACGATGGCGTAATTTTATTTGTACACCATTAAATGAACAGATTTGCCCCCGACTATCACGCTCTTCATCAATGGTCTATATCATGGCGCATCTAAACATAAGGAGTGTTGTCTTGAGCGGTTATCATCATTCACTGAAAGAAAATATCATTGCTATTCTTACCGGTACTTTCATCGTTGCCCAAGGGGTTTTCTTTCTCCAGCAAGCCGATCTTCTTACCGGAGGCACAACAGGTCTGGCCCTGCTGGTCAGCCAGTTTGTCGACCTGTCTTTTGGCCAGCTGTACTTTATGATGAACTGCCCGTTTTACCTGATGGCCTGGTTCCGAATGGGCAAAAGCTTTGCCATTACCAGCATTATTTCTGGTGGATTGGTTTCGATCATTACCGACAACCTGCACCATGTGTTGGAGATCAGCCGTCTCGAACCACTGTACTGCGCATTGATCGGCGGTTTATTGATGGGGCTGGGTATGCTGATCCTATTCCGCCACAAAACCAGCCTCGGCGGCTTTAACGTATTAGTACTGTTTCTACAGGAAAAAATGGGATGGTCAGCCGGCAAACTGCAAATGGGTATTGATATGACCATTCTGGTCGCCTCATTCTTCCTTGTTAGCCCAATGGTATTGCTGTTCTCGATCGTCGGCGCATTCGTGCTGAATTTAGTTTTAGCTATGAACCACAAACCGGGTCGTTACAGTGGCGAACTAAAGCCGCAAGCTAGCTAGAGTGCTCAAATAGTTCGATAAGAAGTGGAAGTCTATCAATGGCTTTCACTTTTTTTATGCCAATTGACAGCCCTTCTAATACCAATTTAGATAAGTAGTTGATCAAGGATTTATGTAGATTGGCATAAGAGAGGACATGGAGCTGATACTGATCAGATTAAATTAAGATAAGAGCTAAGGGATTTCGCTCAAGAACGCAGAGGGAGCGCGGAGTTTATACACATAAATGAGCACTCCCGATAAAGTTATTGAGCGAAATAACGAAGCTATCATCTTAATTTAGATGGCGTCCTCGTCTTCTTCGCCGGTCCTGATCCGCACCACACGATCAACATCGAACATGAAGATCTTGCCGTCACCGATCTTACCGGTTTGTGCGGTTTCGATAATGGTATCGATACACTGCTCGGCAACATCATCGGCCACAACGATTTCCAGTTTCACTTTCGGTAGGAAGTCGACCATGTATTCGGCGCCGCGATATAGCTCGGTGTGACCTTTCTGGCGACCGAAACCTTTGACTTCGGAAACTGTCATGCCGCTAATGCCTACATCGGCTAGCGCTTCACGAACATCATCAAGCTTGAACGGCTTGATAATGGCTTCAATTTTTTTCATTCTCATCATCCTTTGCTGAGCATAGTGCTGTTGGCAGAATTCATACTGGGGAGCTGCCAACAACCTGATTAATTTAAGTGAAGTATATCAAAAGCCTGATGCTGAAAGATCAGCGTTTCAGTATTTTTCTACCGTGAAGATGACATCATTGTCCATCATTTTCAGTAACAGCAGAACAGAAAATACTAACACGCAGCTATTGAGGAAAAAGATCGCCATTCCCCTAAACTCAGGGCTAAATAACTGGGGCAGATAAGGGATCATGCTGTAGTTGGAAAACATGGTGATTGCGGGAATAAAAAAGTAGAGAGGGATAAATCCCCAGCGGTTTCCGCGGCTAAGACCGAGTATCGCACCGATACCAGAAAGCAGAACTAAGATAGCGATATAGCTTGGCACGATTCCGACCTGATTTAAACTGAAAGTCAGGGCAAAACTGTCGGCATATCTTACCAGGCAGATCATTACTAGTACTGCGAGCCCCTTAGCAGCCAGGTGCAGTCCATGACGTGTTACATCCATTATTGTCTCTCTTCCATGAAAGCGGTAATGATAAGTCTGAAAAAATAAGCGCATATTCTATGCGGGTATTTTATCCAGTACAACAATTATTCAATTTTTGAACGATTGAATTATTCTCCTCCATATTTAGACCTTGGTTTAGCAATAGGTTCCCTCCTTTACTAATAGTGAACGGTAACCAGATCGACCAGTCCTTCTAGGCTTCTGACTACCCGGGTAGACACTTTAGTATCGAGCTTCTGCCGGTTTATCCATACGGCCTTGAATCCCAGCTGGCTGGCTGCGGTAGCATCATTGAAAGGGTGATTACCAATATACCAGCACTCCTGTGCCTGTTTGCCGCTTTGTTTCAATGCCCGCTGAAAAATTCTAGGGTCAGGCTTGGCGGCACCAACCTGCTCCGAGATCACAAGATACGAGAAAAACTCACGGATCCCGGTCACTTGCAGCTTGTCTTCTTGGTGATAGGTGAAGCCGTTGGTAATAATGGCCAGCGGCACGACGTTTCGCAGCTTTTCCAATGCTGGCAGTACATCGGGAAATAAACGCCAATATTGGCGATAGTAAATATAATACTCGGCAATCAGCCTGTCGGCCTGCTCTTCACTGAGCGGGCGACGGAACAAGGCACTGATTCGAGCCCGGCGCAACCCTTCAAAATTGAGCGCTCCAGCCCGCCACTGCTGACGCTTTTCGTCGGTGATTGCCCGCCACATGGCTTCAATGCCATCAGGACAGTCAATAATGTCATCACGATAGCGCTTGGCAAAGTCGCGAATGGCGTCTTGCTCAGCCCCATCATGATCGAGCAAGGTATTATCAAGATCGAAGAAAATCATTGCACCTCCAGCACCAGCTTTGGGCTTATGCCAAATGAATGAATCACCAGGTGGATAACTTCAGCTTAATCATACAATTGCATTTAGTACTATATTTTTTTCCTAAAAATGATACAGATAATAAAAAACCGCTCACTGGGAGCGGTTTTTTTCATCAATATTAAGCAATTAGATTAGCCGATATTCACTCGGGCGTTGCGGAACATGCGCATCCACGGGCTGTTCTCGCTCCACTCATCTGGGTGCCAAGAGTTAGCCACAGTGCGGAATACACGCTCTGGGTGAGGCATCATGATAGTCACACGACCATCTTGCGTCGTCAGACCGGTGATAGCATTTGGTGAACCATTCGGGTTGTTCGGGTACTGCTTCGTTGGGTTACCGTGGTTGTCCACGTAACGCACCGCTACTGTACCTGATGCTTCAATGGCGCTTAGGTGATCCGCATTGCGAACTTCTACACGACCTTCACCGTGAGATACCGCGATTGGCATGCGAGATCCGGCCATGCCGTCGAAGAAGACAGAATCAGACTTCTGTACTTCAACCAAGCTAAAGCGTGCTTCAAAACGCTCTGATTCGTTGCGAACGAATCGTGGCCATAGGTCAGCACCTGGGATCAGCTCTTTCAGGTTCGACAGCATCTGACAACCATTACACACACCTAGTGAGAAGGTATTGTCACGGTTGAAGAATGCCTGGAACTGGTCGCGAGCTTGTGCATTGAACAAGATAGACTTCGCCCAACCTTCACCTGCACCCAGTACGTCACCATAAGAGAAGCCACCACAAGCAACTAGGCCGTGATACTCATCAAGGGCTGCTTGACCAGTCAGAATATCGCTCATGTGGATATCGGTTGCTTCGAAGCCTGCACGGTCAAAGGCTGCTGCCATCTCGACGTGTGAGTTAACACCCTGCTCACGCAGGATTGCCATCTTAGGCTTGGCACCGGTATTTACCATCGAACCAGCAATAAACGGCGCAGCAACATCTTCGTTGATATCAAAGCTCAGGCTAGCGTTAAGACCTGGGTCAGTGTTGTCTTTCTTCGCTGCGAACTCTTGGTCAGCACAGGCAGGGTTATCACGCAGACCTTGCATCTTGTGTGTGGTTTCAGCCCAGATAGTACGTAGCTCGATACGAGAGCGTTCTAGTACCACAGCATCACCCGAGGTGATCACTACGTTATCCGATGCTTCTACACTACCGATGACGTGAGTACATGTCGCCAGACCGTTCGCTGCCAATACCGCTTTCACCGCGTCTAGGTCGTCATTCTTAACTTGAACAACGGCACCTAGTTCTTCGTTAAACAGCGCCGCTAGCGTGTCTTCGCCAAGGCCAGCAATATCGGCTTTCACACCACAGTGACCGGCAAATGCCATCTCTGCCAGCGTGACGAATAAACCGCCATCGCCTTTATCGTGGTAAGCAACCAGCTTGTCGTCACGAACCAGTGTTTGCATTGCATCAAAGAAGCCTTTTAGCTGCTCTGCGTTATCAACGTCTGCTGGCTTGTCGCCAAGCTGCTTGTAAACCTGTGCCAGTGCAGTCGCACCCAAACGATTCTTACCATTACCCAGGTCAACCAGGACCAGTGAAGAGTCACCTTTATCGGTACGCAGCTGAGGCGTTACCGTTTTACGGACATCTTCAACACGGCCAAAGGCAGTGATAACAAGCGAAAGTGGAGAAGTCACTTCTTTGTTTTCGCCGTTCTCTTCCCACTTGGTCTTCATCGACATGGAGTCTTTACCCACAGGGATAGTCAGACCCAATGCAGGACAAAGCTCTTCACCGACCGCTTTAACAGCTTCGTAAAGACCAGCATCCTCACCTGGGTGACCCGCTGGGGACATCCAGTTGGCAGACAGTTTAATGTGCTTGATATCGCCGATATCGGTCGCGGCGATGTTGGTTAGCGACTCACCGACAGCTAGGCGTGCAGACGCACCAAAGTCAAGCAGTGCAACGGGCGTACGTTCACCCATCGACATTGCTTCGCCGTGGTAAGAATCGTAGCTAGCCGCGGTTACAGCACAGTTAGCTACCGGCACCTGCCATGGACCAACCATTTGGTCACGAGCCACAAGACCCGTTACGGTACGGTCACCGATAGTAATAAGGAATGTTTTCTCAGCAACGGTAGGAAGGCGCAGTACGCGTTCAGCCGCTTCGTTGATTTCAATACCATCGCGAACAATCGCCGGGCTATCAACTTTTAGCGTCGTTGCATCACGGTGCATCTTCGGCGTTTTGCCCAATAGGATGTCCATTGGCATGTCAATTGGCGTATTGTCGAAGTGTGAATCTTCAAGTTTCAGATCACGCTCTTCAGTGGCAACACCAACAACTGCGTACGGTGCACGTTCACGCTTACAGATAGCATCGAATGCTGCCATATGCTCTGGCGCAACAGCCATGACGTAACGCTCTTGTGATTCATTACACCAGATCTCGAGTGGGCTCATGCCCGGCTCATCGTTTGGCACGTCACGCAACTGGAAGATACCACCACGCTCGCCATCGTCGACCAGCTCAGGCAGTGCGTTAGAGATACCGCCCGCACCTACATCGTGGATAAATGCGATTGGGTTATCATCACCCAACTGCCAACAACGGTCGATCACTTCCTGACAACGACGCTCCATTTCTGGGTTTTCACGCTGTACAGAAGCAAAATCTAAGTCTTCAGCTGACTGGCCAGACGCCATTGAAGATGCAGCACCGCCACCAAGACCAATGTTCATTGCAGGACCACCCAGAACGATTAGGCTTGCACCTACTGGGATCTCTTTCTTCTGCACGTGCTCGTCACGGATATTACCCATACCACCAGCGATCATGATTGGCTTGTGGTAACCACGCACTTCAACACCGGCGTGAGAGTTTACTTTTTCTTCGTATGTACGGAAGTAACCCAGCAGGTTTGGACGACCAAATTCGTTGTTGAACGCAGCACCACCCAGAGGGCCTTCTAGCATGATGTCTAGCGCGTTAACGATACGACCCGGCTTGCCGAAATCCGTTTCCCATGGCTGCTCAAAACCAGGGATGCGTAAGTTAGACGTTGTGAAACCAACAAGACCGGCTTTTGGCTTACCACCGATACCTGTTGCGCCTTCATCACGGATTTCACCACCAGAACCAGTAGAAGCACCCGGCCATGGAGAGATGGCTGTTGGGTGGTTATGCGTTTCCACCTTCATCAGGATATGCGCATCTTCGTTGTGGTAGTTATATTGACGCGTCTCTGGATCAGGGAAGAAACGCCCCACTTTAGAGCCCGTCATTACGGCTGCGTTATCTTTGTAGGCAGACAGAACATGCTCAGGTGTGGTTTCGAACGTGTTCTTGATCATTTTGAACAGCGACTTTTCTTGCTTAACGCCGTCAATTGTCCAATCTGCGTTGAAAATTTTGTGACGGCAGTGCTCTGAGTTCGCTTGGGCAAACATCATCAGTTCGATGTCTGTCGGGTTGCGCTCAAGCTTAGTCACGAAGCTTTCTAGTAAGTAATCAATTTCGTCTTCGGCAAGCGCAAGGCCCAGCGTCACGTTCGCCTCTTCAAGTGCCTTACGGCCACCTGATAGAAGATCAACATCCGCAACAGGGGCGGGTTCTGCAACTTGGAAAAGGGCGACTGCTGAATCAAATTCAGTGAAAACAACTTCCATCATACGATCATGGATCAGGCCTTTCAGCACGACCTCTTGTTCAGCAGAAAGTTGGATAGAGGTTTCGATGTAGTAAGCCGTACCACGCTCCAGGCGCTTGATCTGCTCAAGGGCACAGTTGCGGGCGATATCGGTAGACTTCGATGACCATGGGGAGATTGTTCCCGGACGAGGGGTAACCAGCAGCAGTAGGCCAGACGGCTCGTGCTCTGCAATCGTAGGGCCGTAGGTCAGCAAGCTTGTTAGCTTTTCTTGCTCTTCCGCACTCAGTGGCGCAGACAAGTCTGCAAAGTGCATGAACTCAGCATAAATACCTGACACAGGCAGATCCAATTCACGGCAACGCTCTAGTAGCTTATTAACGCGAAACTCAGACAGTGCGGGTGAACCACGCAAAATTTCCATGTGCGAACGTCTCTCGATTAGCAGTTAAAGAAAGGTGATATTGGCCTAACCCCCGGTCCGATACCGGGACAATTACGTCAATGTCACCTCATTTGCCATTACCCGTTTAAGGCGAGCAGCTCATGATGGGGCGTAGTATAAGGGAATTTTTTTTGTGACGTAACACCTGACGCAACCGTTTGCGCGTTTTTTTTTCAATGATCGCCAAAAACAGGAAGATATTTGATACCACGTCCCCTTTTCACACATTTATTTACGATTTTAGATTTAAGAAATGCGTCAGACTGCAGCAAACCTGTCGCCAAAACACTGTGATTATTTTGCGGATCGGGCGAGCTTTGGTATAAAGGACATCCTGTTTTTACCAAGAGCATACCTCGTTGAGCATTCTTCGACCGAATCCAAGTTATAAAAAATTCATTGCCTTACTATTGAGCCTTTTTGCCCTCAATGGTTGCCTATGGCAGGAAGAACCTAGCACGGAACTAGAACGGATACGCGAAGAAGGCGTCTTGCGCGTCGGAACGCTCAACAACCAGCTCTCTTACTATATTGGTAATGAAGGTCCTACCGGATTAGATTACGAACTGGCCCGCCGCTTTGCCGACAAACTTGGCGTCAAGCTGGAAATGAAGGCCATGTTCACCCTATCCGGCCTGTTCCCCGGCCTCGATCGCGGTGATGTTGATATCCTTGCCGCTGGCCTGACCATGACCGACGAGCGCTTGGCGCAATTTCGCGCTGCACCGGCGTACTATTATGCCAGTCAGAAAGTCGTTTATAAAAAAGGCCAATGGCGCCCTCGAAGTATAGAAGATCTTGCCGAAAACAAAGGTTCGCTAGCTGTGGTCAGCGGCTCTAGCCATGAGAAGACCCTGCAAGCACTCAAGCAAGATCACCCGAGCCTTGAGTGGCAGTCGCTTGAAGAAATCGACAGCGACGAGTTACTGCGTCAAGTGGCCGTGGGCGAACTCGACTATACCTTGGCTGATTCCGTCGATATCGCTCTAAACCAGCGGATCTTACCGGATGTCACCACAGCGCTTGAGTTGACAGAAGATGAACCTATCGCCTGGTTCGTCAACCAGAATAATGATGACAGCTTGTATGCCCTGCTGATCGAATTCTTCGGTGAAATTCAACAAAGCGGCGAACTGGCTAAGCTAGAAGAGAAATACCTTGGCCACGTCGACAAGTTCGACTATGTCGACACCCGAGCGTTCCTGCGTGCCGTCGAAGGCAAGTTGCCCAATTGGGAAGGCTTGTTCAAGCAGTATGCGAATGAATTTGACTGGCGCTTGATTGCCGCCCTGTCGTACCAAGAGTCACACTGGAACCCACGCGCAGTATCACCAACAGGGGTACGCGGGATGATGATGCTGACCCTGCCGACAGCCCGCTCTGTCGGAGTGAAAAACCGCTTAGATCCGGAACAAAGTATCCGCGGTGGTACCGAGTACCTACGTAAGATGATCAATCGGATCCCTGACAGTGTCGAAGAGCACGAAAAGGTGTGGTTTGCCCTAGCGTCATATAACGTTGGTTTCGGCCATTTAATGGATGCCCGTCGCCTTACCCAATCACAGGGCGGCAACGCAGACGCCTGGAGCGATGTGAAACAACGCCTGCCGCTACTGCGCCAGCGCAAATACTACAAGCAAACCCGCTATGGCTATGCCCGTGGTGATGAGGCTCTACATTATGTCGAGAATATCCGCCGTTACTACCAGAGCATTATCGGTTACGAGCAAACCCACAGCCAAGAGCCACAACTTGATGAAATCGAATTGATTGATGGCTTGCATACCATAACCCCATCAACAGAGGCGCTGGCTCAGCAACTGCCACCCGCAGATGAAGTGTTAACACCTAATGTGGCAACACCTAATGTGGCAACACAGAATAAAACTGCCAGCAATTAACTATTATTTCCTCCCCCTGCCATGCAGGGGGATCTTGTTCACACCTTTCTGTTCTTATGTGTAAGAAATGATCGCAAAGCGTGACCGGTACCGTTAGAGAGATAGCAAGGATGAGAGATACTAGCCCTAACACGGTTTTACTCGCTCCGATCCTGAGCAGTTCTAAAGGAGGAGGCTCTATGCGCTTTTCGAACAAGAAAATCAGTAATAACATGCGCATGCGAATGGCATCTGCTGCCACTCGACGCAAGCGACTTAACGCGAATACCCGCAAGAAAATTCTTTGGCGTCAACGAAGCTATATCATCAACAGTTCGGCAGGGATCTAATCACTTCAATCTACTGAAAAAGGCGGGGGTAATGGTTAGCTAGATTTATCAGCAGCCTGCTGGCGAGCTTTCTTTTCAGCCTTTTTCTCGGCACGACGACGCTTAAAAAAAGCCTGCAGTTGATGACGGCACTCATCGGCCAACACCCCAGACTCAATAGCCACATGGTGGTTGACCTGTTCATAACTGAGCAAATTCATAATACTGCCTGCCGCGCCCGTTTTCAGATCATGGGCACCAAACACTACCTTGCCGATCCGGCTATGCACCATGGCACCAGCACACATCGGGCATGGCTCCAGCGTTACATATAAAGTGGCATCGATCAGGCGATAGTTCTGCAATACTTGACCGGCTTGGCGCAGAGCCATAATTTCAGCATGGGCGGTGGCATCATGATGAGTAATGGAGCGGTTCCAGCCTTCACCAATCACTTGCCCCTGATAAACCACAACGGCTCCAACTGGCACTTCACCGGCCTCTTCGGCGCGGGAGGCGAGCTCCATGGCACGGCGCATAAAGTCTTCGTCGTTATATTCAGGGGCTTCATCTGTCCTGGTTGGCTGTGACATAGATCGCTCTGACATGAATGATTTCTACTCGCTATTACTTGAGGCCGCTGATTATACCCAAAAGCCCGAGGGATGCGAGGTATTGGGCCTCCTTGCGGTTATCCTACACCAATGATTCGGCCAAAAAATCCACCAGCAAGCGAACCTTGGGCGATAAATGGCGGTTATGGGGATAGAGAGCCCAGATCCCCTCTTCAGGCTCGCGAAACGTATCCAACACTGTGACCAGTTCACCTTTATCCAAATCATCGCTAATGTAGTAATCCGGTAGCTGAACTAACCCAACCCCTTTCAAAGCAGCATCACGCAAAGCATGGCCACTGGCACAACGTAAGGTTCCATCAACCTTCACACTGCGCTCTTTCCCTGCTTCTTGAAAACGCCAATGATCGTAATTACCCACTAAGCAATTATGGTGACGAAGCTCAGACAGCGAGTGCGGTACGCCGAACTTTTCCAAATAAACCGGAGAGGCACAAACAAACTGGGTACGACTGGCAAGGCGCCTGGCCATCATGGTCGAATTACTAAGCTTTCCGAGGCGGATCGCCAAGTCATACCCACCCTCGACCAAATCCACAGTTTGGTTAGTCAGCACCATATTCACATCCACTTCTGGATACTGCTGCATAAAATCCACTACCAACGGCATGATGTACTGCTCACCATAGGTATAAGGTGCCGTTAGCTTGAGGCTACCCTGCGGGGTATCGCGTCGATCGCTGATCGCCCTTTCGGCCTCTTCCAACCCATCCATCAACCGGCGGCAATGCTGGTAGTAAATGGTGCCTTCTTCGGTCAATGAGACCTTACGGGTTGTGCGGTAAAACAACTTGGTATTGAGTCGATTTTCCAACGCGCTGATCTGGCGACTGACTTGAGCCGTGGAAATACCGAGCTGCTTGGACGCTGCCGTGAAACTCTCGGCTTCCGCTACCGCAACAAATTCGCTGACCCCTTCCCACAAAAACATACCACACCATTATTACTCACCAGAAATAGTTATTTGCATTATAGGGTAATTATCATCACTCAATAAACAAATATACTAAGCCCATCACAACGAAACAGCAGAACACACAATCGCTGCATCATCGTTAATAAATCTCACCTACTGTTATAACAACCGTAGGAACAGCAAAGGGCTTCGCCCAACTATCATAAGAGAGAAATGAAATGTCTGAACAATTTATCAAATCTAAAGCAGCCATCGCATGGGGTCCAAACCAGCCGCTTTCTGTTGAAGAAGTTGACGTGATGCTGCCGAAAAAAGGCGAAGTATTGGTCCGCATCATTGCCACTGGTGTTTGCCACACCGATGCCTTTACCCTGTCAGGTGATGATCCAGAAGGGATCTTCCCTGCAATCCTTGGTCATGAAGGTGGCGGTATTGTTGAGATGATTGGCGAAGGCGTGACTAGCGTAGAAGTTGGCGACCACGTTATCCCGCTTTACACCCCTGAGTGTGGCGAGTGTAAATTCTGTAAGTCAGGTAAAACTAACCTGTGCCAACAGATCCGCGAAACCCAAGGTAAAGGCTTGATGCCAGACGGCACCACCCGTTTCTACAAAGATGGCCAGCCAATTTTCCACTACATGGGTTGCTCAACGTTCTCTGAGTACACAGTACTGCCTGAGATTTCACTGGCGAAAGTCAACAAAGAAGCGCCACTAGAAGAAGTCTGCCTGCTAGGCTGTGGTGTTACGACCGGTATGGGGGCAGTACTGAAAACAGCCAAAGTCCAAAAAGGCGACACTGTTGCCATCTTTGGCCTTGGCGGGATTGGCCTATCAGCTATCATCGGTGCAACCATGTCCGGTGCAAGCCGCATCATCGGTGTCGATATCAACGAGAGCAAATACGCGTTGGCGAAAGAGCTCGGCGCGACAGACTGCATCAACCCGAACGACTACGACAAGCCAATCCAGGAAGTGATTGTCGAAATGACCGATGGCGGTGTGGATTTTTCCTTCGAGTGTATCGGTAACGTCAACGTCATGCGTTCAGCCCTTGAGTGTTGTCACAAAGGTTGGGGTGAATCAGTGATCATCGGTGTTGCTGGTGCTGGCCAGGAAATCTCTACTCGTCCGTTCCAATTGGTAACGGGTCGTGTATGGCGCGGCTCTGCGTTCGGTGGTGTAAAAGGCCGCTCAGAACTGCCTGAAATTGTTGAACGCTACATGGCAGGCGAATTCAAGCTGGATGACTTCATTACCCATACCATGGGTTTGGATGCCATCAACGAAGCCTTTGATCTGATGCATGAAGGCAAGAGCATCCGCTCAGTCATCCACTACGACAAATAATGCTAACGGCTAGGCTCCTGCGGGAGCCTAGCCGTCCAAGCGACTCAAGAGTATCTCAATGACTATCGAAAACGTAAGCTGGAACAAAAGCTTTGGCGGCTGGCACAAGCAATACACCCATCACTCTGCGGTGCTGAACTGCGACATGCGCTTTGCCATTTTCCTCCCACCGCACATCGCTCAAGGGACAAAAGTGCCAGTGCTCTACTGGTTGTCGGGCTTAACCTGCACCGATGAGAACTTCATGCAAAAAGCGGGTGCCCAGCGCCTGGCAGCAGAATTGGGTATTGCCATTGTCACGCCGGATACCAGCCCACGCGGTGAAGGGGTACCCGATGATCCCGAAGGGGCCTACGACTTCGGCTTGGGTGCTGGATTTTATGTCAATGCAACCCAAGCACCGTGGAACCGCCACTACCAAATGTATGATTATGTAGTGAATGAGCTACCAGCCTTGATCGAACAGCACTTCCCTGTAAGTGATAAGAGAGCGATCAGCGGCCACTCAATGGGTGGGCACGGTGCTTTGATGATTGCCCTGCGCAATCCATCACGCTACAGCTCAGTATCGGCCTTCAGCCCAATCAGCAACCCGGTAAATTGCCCTTGGGGTGAAAAAGCCTTGAGCGGTTACCTTGGTGACAATCGCACCAGCTGGCTACAATACGACACCACAGAATTGCTCAAGAATAACCAGCAGCCCGTGCCTGCACTCGTCGATCAAGGGGATCAAGACAGCTTCCTTGAGGAGCAGTTAAAGCCCGATTCACTTGCTGAAGCAGCTCAAAGCATCGACTACCCGCTCGAACTCCGTATGCAGGAAGGCTACGACCACAGCTACTACTTCATCGCCAGTTTTATTGACGATCACCTACGCTTCCATGCCCAGCATCTTCTCTAAGCTACTGCCAGCGATTACCGGTAAACATAAAAAACCCCGCTCGAAGCGGGGTTTCGTTTATCTGTCACTGGCTTTCTATCAATGACTCAATTAAAAGCCTAATGGGATATTAAAGGCAAAGAAAGCAACCAGTACCGTGGTCCATACCGTCAGGAACGCCACCGAATAAGGTACCATCATCGCAATCACATCACCGAACGATAGCTCAGGCTTATACTTACGCATGAAGGCCAAAATAACCCCCGCATAACTCATCATTGGCGTAATAATGTTGGTTGATGAATCCGCCACACGATAAGCCGCTGTGACAAGATCCGGCGTCATATTTGGGTTTACCTGGTACAGCATTGGCACGAAGATCGGGCCCAGTAGCATCCACTTCGACGTCAGACCGCCCACAAACAGATTAATTACCGCAGTTGTCAGGATAAAGCCGATGATCAGAAGGATTGGAAATTCTTGCAAACCCAAAGCACTCAGGAAGCTCGCACCAAGGTAGGTTACATAGGTACCCAAGCCGGAGAAGCCAAGTAGCGCCAAGAAGTTATAACAGAAGAACGTCAACACCAAGATATAGCCCATGGTGTTCATCTGCGTCACCATTGCCTTTACGACATCCTGCAGCGACTTGAACTTACCTGTTGCTGCTCCGAAGAAAACACCGACAACCGCAAAGACCATAGCGATCAGCAAGATCACATTATCAAGGTAAGGGGTCACTTCGCGGCCAGCTTCGTTGGTGTACGTCGCCAAAGGCCCCATTGCCAAGCCAACCACGGCAGCCAGAGCAATGATCAGCCCCAAGCCCGCAGCACGAAGACCTTTATTCTCTGTATCCGATACCTTGAAGTCATCTAAATTCAAGTCTTCCGGCAGCTGGTAAGACATTTTCTCAAGGCGAGGAGCAACAAAACGCGTCGTTACCCAAGCACCTAGCCCTGCCAGAAGGAAAGTTGAAGCAAAAATGAAGAAATAGTGCATTGTTGCAGGATTAAGCGCTTCACCCGCCGCGTTTTCAAACGGGATCCCTTGAGATTCAGCAAAGATACGTGCATTAGCCCCCAAAATAACGTCAACAGGCGTCGCAGGAATCAAGTTGGCACTGAAACCTGCCGATACGCCAGCAAAACCAGCAGCCATACCAATAAGTGGGTTCTTACCCAAGCCAGCATAAAGCAGACCTGCAAGAGGGATCAGGATCAGGTAACCAGCATCTGTTGCAATCGAGCTCATGATACCCAGGAAAACAACCAACAACGGTAGATAGCGGTCATTAATTCGCAGACCGACTTTCTTTATCACCGTCGATAGCAAGCCAGAGTTTTCTGCGATACCGACACCTAGCATCACAATCAAGATAACGCCAAGGACACCGCCACCAAATGACAGCCAGTTGGTTAGTAATGCATTATCAAACATCCAACGGACATTCTCCGTTGCCATCATATTTTTGACACTGTGGGTCACCGCACCGCCATCAGCACCTGTAATGTCAAACTGTAAGCCTCCAATAGCAGCAGTCAACACCAAACAGAATACAAATAGCGACATGAAAATAATGACAGGATCAGGGATTTTTTTACCAGCCCGTTCGATGAACGCGATGATGCCTTTCTGCGAAGGCGGGTTCGAAATGGTCTCACTCATAATCGTACTTCCTTAATACACCGATTGAGTTTTAATGTTGTGTTTTAATCGGAAAGTAACAAATCATTCCATCTGAGTAAAACCACTAAACCAGAGCAAAAGCAAATCAATAAACCATAATACAAGAAAGATATAGAATAAAACCCCATTCAGCTCATATTAAGCAACAAACCAACCTGTACTACCGGAAAAGTACAGCATTAAAATTTTGCAAAATTAAATTTCAAATATTGCAACAAAATCAGCATTAACAATCATCCAACACCGATTTATTGATATCGACAATATCAGACTACTTTTCACCAACATCATATTCAGTGAAGGAATGGCCAGCTCACGGATCACAAGCATAAAAAAAGCCCCGCAGAGCGGGGCTTTTTATTCAGCAAGTAAATTACATGCCGTAGGTATAAGGTGCTTGGATACCTAGAGGAATACCGATTGCCCAGTAGATAAGTAGGAAGATAGTCCAACCAATCAGCATTGCAATCGAGTAAGGCATCATCATTGAAGCCAGAGAACCAATACCTGAGCTCTTCACATAGCGCTGCATGTAAACAACAACCAGTGGGAAGAACACCATCATCGGAGAAATGATGTTAGATACAGAGTCACCAACACGGTATGCCGCCTGAGTCAGCTCAGGAGAGATACCAACAGCCATCAACATCGGAACCATGATAGGACCGATCAGGGCCCACTTCGCAGATGCGGAACCAACCAGTAGGTTAACGAATGCTGTTAGTAGAATCATACCAACGATAGTTACCTGACCCGGTAAGTTCATCGCTTGAAGAAGCTGAGCACCAGAAAGAGCGAGTAGTGTACCAAGGTTAGATTGAGTAAAGGCAACAAGGAACTGGGCGATAAAGAACGCCATTACCATGAAGCTACCCATGCTGCTCATCGTTGCAGACATTGACTTGATGATATCGTCACTTGCCTTGAACGTACCGGCAATGCGGCCGTAAACCACACCAGGGATAACGAACAAGATAAAGATAAGCGGTACGATAGACTGCATTACCGGTGCGTTAAATGCGGTGATTTCACCTGCTGGATTACGCAATGGTGATGCCTCAGGGATCAGCGACACAATCAGCACGGCAACACCGGCCATCATTGCCCAACCTGCACGTGAGAAAGCTTTACTTTCCAGCTCAGTGAAAGAGCCCATATCCGGTGCTTCTTCCGCATCATCATCGATAGCTGTTTGAGATAGGCGTGGCTCGATAACGCGGTCAGTGATGTACCAACCAATGCTCACGATAAGCAGTGAAGACAGGCCAGTAAAGAAGATATTAGAAAGCGGGTTTACAATATATTCAGGGTCAAGAATTTGCGCCGCTTCTTGCGTGAAGCCAGCCAATAGAGGGTCGATACCTGAAGGAACAAAGTTTGCTGCAAAGCCACCTGATACACCAGCGAATGCGGCTGCAATACCGGCTAGAGGATGGCGGCCTGCTGCGTGGAAGATAATACCACCCAACGGGATAACCAGTACGTAACCTGCATCAGCGGCAGTGTGCGATACGATTGCAACCAGAATTAACACAGGCGTGATGAATTTAGCCGGTGTTACGTTCAGCATCTTCTTAAGGCCGGTATTGATAAAGCCAGAAGCCTCAGCAACACCTACACCTAGCATTGCTACAAGCACAATACCCAACGGTGCAAAGCCAGTGAAGTTTGTCACCATAGTCGCAAGGAAGTTTGCAAACGCTTCGCCGGTCAGTAGGTTGTTAACTTCTACTGCTTGGCCAGAAACGGGGTGAATTAAACCAAATTCGAACTGAGAGAAAACGGCAGATAAAACCCAAACAAGGATCAATCCCCAGAAGAAGAGCAAGGCAGGATCAGGGATCTTGTTACCTGTACGCTCAATAAAGTTAAGAAACTTATTCATCGCACTCGGCGACTCATTAGGTGTCTTGTTGACAGCTTGATTGCTCATGGGAACTCCATGGTCATTAGTGATGTTGTAAGTTTGCGGCGTTAGATTGTCGTTGTATCGCCGTCAATCCGATTTTTCTAAAACAGAAAAAGCTTGTGGCGAATTGTAATGAAAAGTTCAAAGAAATACGCACGATCCACCATGCATTAGTGAACTCACGCAATACCATATTGTAATAAAATATTAATGCAAAACATCCTACTAACAAGCACGTTACAACCCCACACCCAAAGCACAACAATACTTTCATTTATATAAATTATTTCCTTACTCTTTCCTTAGATCACATCATAAGCTATCTAAACCTGACCAGATAAGAAATGAAAGCAAGTTAGTGTTACCAAGTCATAAACTGATATGGCCTCATAGCTCTCCCTGTGAAAGACTCTGTCATATATAAGCAATAGTCCGCTCGGCATTACTACAGTTTAGCCAAAAAAAAGAAGCACCCGAGGGTGCTTCTTCTTATTCAATGAAGCTAAGCTGAAGTCAGCGAAAATAAGGGGGTTATTCCCACTCGATAGTAGCAGGTGGCTTACCCGATACATCGTAAACAACACGAGAGATGCCATCTACTTCATTGATGATACGGTTTGAAACCTTACCTAAGAAATCGTACGGCAGGTGAGCCCAGTGCGCTGTCATGAAGTCGATAGTCTCTACCGCGCGCAGTGACACAACCCAGTCGTATTTGCGGCCATCGCCCATAACACCAACAGAGCGGACTGGCAGGAACACAGTAAATGCCTGCGAGACTTTGTTATACAGATCCGCTTTGTGCAACTCTTCGATGAAGATAGCATCAGCACGGCGTAGCAAATCACAGTATTCTTTCTTCACTTCACCCAGTACACGTACACCTAGACCAGGACCCGGGAATGGGTGGCGGTAAAGCATATTGTAAGGTAGGCCAAGCTCAAGACCAATCTTACGTACTTCATCTTTAAACAGTTCGCGTAGTGGCTCAACTAAGCCCATTTCCATGTCATCTGGTAGACCACCAACATTGTGGTGAGATTTGATAACGTGTGCTTTACCGTTCTTAGAAGCCGCAGATTCGATAACATCTGGATAGATTGTACCCTGCGCCAGCCATTTGGCATTTTTCAGTTTTTTCGATTCTTCATCAAAAACGTCGATAAACACGTGGCCGATAATCTTACGCTTCGTTTCAGGATCGTTCTCGCCAGCGAGTGCATCAAGGAAACGATCTTCCGCTTTAACATGCACGATGTTCAGGCCAAAGTGATCACCGAACATATCCATAACTTGCTGGCCTTCGTTCAAACGGAGTAATCCGTTATCAACAAAGACGCATGTCAGTTTGTCACCAATTGCACGGTGAATCAGCATCGCAACAACCGATGAATCAACACCACCAGATAGGCCAAGGATAACTTCGTCGTCACCTACTTGTGCTTTAATGTTTGCGACTGCATCATCGATAATATTTGCCGAAGTCCACAGTTTCTCACAGCCACACACTTCAAGAACAAAGTTCTCGATCATACGCATACCTTGACGCGTATGTGTTACTTCAGGGTGGAACTGTACGCCGTAAAAACGTTTTTCTTCATTAGCCATTGCAGCATATGGACAAGTCTCTGTCTCTGCTACTTTCACGAAGTCAGATGGGATTTCGACCACTTTGTCACCGTGGCTCATCCATACATCAAGTAATGGCGCACCGTCTTCTGCGATAGCATCTTCGATGTTCTGGAAGAAAACGGTTGGCTCAACCACTTTGACCTGAGCATAACCAAACTCACGCTCAGTAGAGCCCGCTACTTTACCACCTAGTTGCTCGGCCATTGTCTGCATACCGTAGCAAACACCGAAAACAGGTACACCAGCTTCGAACACATACTGCGGTGCGCGAGGTGAACCTTCTTCTGTCACACTTTCCGGGCCACCAGAAAGGATGATGCCATCAGGGTTGAAGTCGCGAATATCCGCTTCATCAACGTCCCAGCTCCAAAGCTCACAGTAAACACCAATTTCACGGATACGACGTGCAATAAGCTGGGTGTACTGGGAACCAAAGTCCAGGATCAGGATACGCTGGTCATGAATATTTGTGGTCGTGGTCATTCGAGCTGTCTCAAAAAATAAGTGAAAGGTGGGGGCATAAAAACGCCCCCGATCTTATAGAAGTTTTGCGTTTAGGCAAACGTTTTCGTCAGTTGCTGGTGCAGCTGTTGAAAATTAACCCAAACGGTAGTTAGGTGCTTCTTTGGTGATCGTCACATCGTGAACGTGTGATTCATTCAAACCAGCACCAGAAATGCGAACAAACTCAGCTTGGGTACGCAGCGCTTCGATAGTCGCAGAGCCGGTCAGACCCATGCTTGAACGCAGGCCACCCATTTGCTGGTGAACGATTTCCTTCATGTGGCCTTTGTAAGCAACACGGCCTTCGATACCTTCAGGAACCAGCTTATCTGCTGCGTTATCCGTCTGGAAGTAGCGGTCAGAAGAGCCTTTCGACATTGCGCCCAGTGAACCCATGCCACGGTAAGATTTGTAAGCACGGCCTTGGTACAGCTCAACTTCACCTGGTGCTTCTTCTGTACCTGCGAACATTGAACCAACCATCACACATGATGCGCCGGCAGCAATGGCTTTACACATATCGCCGGAGAAACGGATACCACCGTCGGCAATAACCGGAATATCATATTGGTCAGCAACAGCAACAGCTTCAGCAATCGCGGTTACCTGAGGAACACCTACACCGGTGACGATACGAGTGGTGCAGATAGAGCCCGGGCCGATACCCACTTTTACTGTGCTCACACCGGCTTCGATAAGTGCACGGGCACCTTCTGCCGTAGCGACGTTACCACCAACGATTGGCAGGTCAGGGAACGCTTCGCGTGTTTCGCGGATACGGGTAAGGACACCTTCAGAGTGGCCGTGAGAAGAATCGATAAGCAGTACGTCAACGCCAGCTTCAACCAACGCCTTAACACGCTCTTCGTTACCAGCACCAGCACCAACAGCGGCACCTACGCGAAGACGGCCACGCTCATCTTTACATGCGTTGGGCTTACGCTCAGCTTTCTGGAAATCTTTCGCAGTGATCATACCGCGAAGCTGGAAGTCATCGTTGACTAGCAGCACTTTCTCAACGCGGTACTGCTGCATGATAGCTTCAACTTCTTCACGCGATGCGCCTTCTTTAGCAGAAGCCAGTTTATCTTTTGACGTCATCACTTCTTCAACCTTCATCGAAAGGTCAGTAACAAAGCGGACATCGCGACCTGTGATAATACCCACCAGCTCGTTGGTATCAGAAACAACAGGGTAACCGGCAAAACCGTTTTCAATAGTCAGACGCTTTACATCTTCAATTGTGTTGTAAGGCTTTACGGTAACAGGCTCAGAAACCACACCGGCTTCGAACTTTTTCACCATGCGAACTTCATTGGCTTGTTGCTCAATGGACATGTTCTTGTGGATGAAACCGATGCCGCCTTCCTGGGCAAGGGCAATTGCCAGGCGACCTTCTGTCACAGTATCCATTGACGCAGACACCATCGGAATGTTCAACGTAATGTCTTTTGTCAGGCGGGTGCGCAGATCGGCAGTGTTAGGCAGTACAGTAGAATGGGCTGGAACCAGTAGGACATCATCGAAAGTCAAAGCTTCTTGTTTGATTCGTAACATTGCAATATCTCACACCAAGTAGAGGTTTAAAGAAGGATAAAATATTGCGGACGAATTATACGGGTGAAGCAATCGATTGGCCAGACTTTTTTTTATTTTTTAAATTGACAAATTTGCCTTGATGTGTAGTATATTTCGGTTAAGTTTCCGGTGCTTCGGTCAGCATAATACGACCAAGATCTGTCCATAGATCTGCCCAGGCTTTGTTCTCCACGTCCTGAGGCGCGTCTACCGCACACCCCAGCCTTCCAATATCCAATACAGGTATCTTGTCTTGTGACGTTATTTGCGCAGCAGAACCAGACCAATGACCGTATCTACACCGTTTCCAGCCTCAATGCTCAAGTTCGTTTGATCCTTGAAAATGAAATGGGCGTGGTTTGGTTGATTGGTGAACTGTCGAACCTCTCCATGCCCGTGTCCGGCCATTGGTATTTCACCCTTAAAGACTCACGCGCCCAAGTTAAATGCGCCATGTTCAAAGGCAGCAACCGCCGTGTGACCTTCAAACCGGCAAATGGCACCCAGGTACTGGTCAAGGCTCGCCTGTCACTCTACGAACCGCGTGGTGACTATCAGTTAATCATCGAGAGTATGCAACCTGAGGGAGATGGTCGTCTACAACAACAGTTTGAGCAACTGAAAATGAACCTAGCTGCCGAAGGCCTGTTCGCCCAGACACTCAAACAACCGCTGCCAGATCAACCGCAACGAGTAGGAGTTATCACCTCTAAGACCGGTGCCGCTCTGCACGATATCCTCAATGTTCTTCAACGCCGCGATCCCAGCCTACCGGTGGTCATTTACCCAACGATAGTCCAAGGGGAAGGTGCAGCTATATCGATTGCCCAAGCCATTGGTCGTGCCAACGCCCGCCGTGAGTGTGATGTTTTGATTGTCGGCCGAGGTGGTGGCTCGCTAGAAGATCTATGGGCCTTCAACGAGGAAATCGTAGCGCGGACCATTGCCGCCAGCCAGATCCCAATCGTCAGCGCCGTCGGCCATGAGGTCGATGTCACCATCGCGGATTTTGTTGCCGATGTCCGGGCGCCGACGCCTTCCGCTGCCGCCGAGCTGATCAGCCGCGATATGGGCTTCCAGACCCAGAAAATAAGCCAAAAAACTCAGCAGCTTCAGCATGCAATGCGCCACTACCTATCCGGCAGGCAAGCACACACTGTCCGCCTGCAGCATCGCCTTGATCGACAGCACCCGCAAGTGCGCCTTAACCAGCAGCAACAGCAGTTGGACGAATTGTCAGGCAAGCTAGAATTAGCAATGAAACAACGTCTGGGCCGTCACCAAAAGCACATTGACCGTATTGACTACAAACTGGCACTCAACTCACCGACGCAAGTTGTCAAAGCGCAACAAAACCGGCTTGAGAGATTACAGCAACGACTTCAAGATGGAATGGATCGCCGCCTGCTCAATGCCAGCCACAAGCTCGCTATGGCAGCTGAAAAGCTGGAAACCGTTAGTCCACTGGCGACCCTAGGCCGCGGCTACTCAATTACCCGCAACCGCAAGGGACAGGTCGTCCGTAGTGCTGAACAAGTCAAACATGGTGATAGCCTGCGGACAACCCTCGCCGACGGGGAAATCCATTCTATTGTGTCTGAATCGGCAGACTAAGTGGCCATAACTTGTCCTCTAGATCAGCCATAACACGCTGGTAACTACAAAGCGTCAGATCAAAAATGCCGCCAGTAATCACACCTGGCGGCATTTCTATTTCAGCTGCTTATTCCGATTGAGATTACGCTTGTTCAAATATAAATCTGACCCGAGACTTGGACTTCAGCTCATTGCAGCTATTGCAGAAATAGCTCGCCGCCCCACACGCCTGAAGCTTGTCCAACTCGGCCTCGCAATCAGGACAAAAAGCCTTTTTGATAAACGTCGTGCTGCAGCACCCGCAATGGTACTTCCCTTCCTGCCACTCGAGTTCTTGTTGACAACTCGGACAAATATTCTGGTTCATTTTCTTTCCCTTAATACCAATCTGGATAAGTAGTTGATCAAGTATTTGCACTGGAAAAATCGTTGTTATCAAGGCAGATATTGCAGTAACTAGTGGCTCTAATTACAAAATATCTAACGCAGAAAACAGCGATTTTAACCTGCAAGGTTGAGCAAATATTTATGTAGGTTGGTATAAATACCAATCACCCAATAATAATTCAATTTTCCAGCCTGCACCTTTGATCCGGCTCAGTAATAACCCGCATCCCGATCGTACTTCAAACCGGTGATCAACGCTAAAAGCCATGGTGATCAGCGATCAGGTACCAAAAGAACATTTATCAATACACATCCCGAAAGCATAAGTTACATGTTCTGTTTTTCAATTTTAAACGATATTTAATATTAAAACTTCCGGTACAAAGCCAGTTGATCAAGAAGATTAGAAATAAGCACTAAAAAGATCGCACTTATACCAAGCGACTTAACGAAAAAACCTAATCAACTGATAAATATAAAAAAATCGCCAAGCGGCGATTTTTCCTGTCTTCAAACAGTTGATCAAGCTGGAGAGCTATATGTTAACATCACCAGCTCCTGATCGCTGTCAATACGGAACTCTACCCGTAATGCCGTATATTCTGCTAGTGAGCGGATATGACTACCACCACAGGGGATCTCCACCACTTGGCCTTCCTGTAGATCACAGCGCCAATAGCGGGAATCGGTCAGCGCTTCCCCTTCCCTTCGCATATCTACCAGGTAACCCGCCTCACACCATAGCGCAAGCTGCTGATTGATATGCTCGGTGATAACAGGCAAAGCGGCCAGCATATCGGCCGCATTGAGGCCACGTTTGCGCAGGGTTTTACCAATACGATAGGTATCAGTGCTGCAATCTTCGGTTACTCTGCTCTCTGTCTGCGCGTAGCTGTGAAAATCATAATGGCCTAGCTCATCTTTGCGTGATGCATCCTTGCGCCAGAAATCATGGTGCAGCACCTTGTTCAGAGCAAGTGATGACAGGTGGCCGCCACTGTGACCACGGCTCAGGGCTAACTGGTATTGCTCATCAACATTCAGCATGACCTTACCGCCTGCGGGAAAATCTACAGCTTCAGCCAGCTGATGCACCACCACAAACACCCATCCTGGCTCATCGCGTTTCACCGGGATATCTGCACCAACGTGCAGCAGACCGCTCTCCAGTTCAACGGCGCCAACGAGGCAATCGACAACCTCATACGCATGCCCTGCTTGTGTCAATGTACCGCGATCAGCTGGGTGATCCGGCCAGATATGGCTAACAGGATGGAATGGCGTCTTATCGGTAACAACGTAGCAGCCCTGAGACGGAGTGGCCACTGCTGTCAGTTGTACGTCCGCTTCACATTGATAGATACGCTCAGGAAAAAGTACATGGGTCGCGCTGATCACAATGATGGATATCCTTGCAGGTAGATAGGAAGGTGATAATAACAAAAAACCCGACCAAGTGGCCGGGTTTGTCTATACAGCGGAATAAGTCGCTTGTTAGCGACCTAAACAGTAATTAGCTATCGCCGTCGCGATCACGGTTTTTCAGTGCTGTAGCCAGACGCTTGCGCTGACGCTCCTGAGAAATCGTTAGCTTTTGCTTCTTGGTTTCGAACGGGTTCTCGCTGTTCTGGAACTGAATACGAATTGGCGTACCCATCATTTCCAAAGACTTGCGGTAGTAGTTCATCAAGTAGCGCTTGTACGAGCCCGGTAGTTCATTCACCTGATTACCGTGAATAACAATAATCGGTGGGTTGTAACCACCAGCGTGGGCATACTTCAGTTTTACACGGCGACCACGGATCATTGGTGGCTGGTGATCGTCCTGCGCCATCTGCATAATGCGAGTCAGCAACGAGGTGCTGATACGCTTAGTTGCTGACTGGTAGGCTTCCTGTACTGATTCGTAAAGGTGACCAACACCGGTACCATGTAAAGCCGAGATAAAGTGAAGGCGGGCAAAGTCGACAAAGCCCAAGCGACGGTCCAGTTCAGACTTCACACGCTCTTTGACTTCGTTATCCAAGCCATCCCACTTATTAACGGCAATAACCAGTGAACGACCAGCATTCAGGGCAAAACCAAGCAGGCTCAAGTCCTGATCAGAAATGTTTTCACGCGCATCGATGACCAGCAGAACAACATTGGCATCTTCCACCGCTTTCAGCGTCTGGATCACCGAGAATTTTTCTACCGCTTGATGCATGTTCTTACGACGACGGATCCCCGCCGTATCAATCAGAACATACTCCTGGCCTTCGCGCTCCATAGGAATGTAGATGGAATCACGGGTGGTACCCGGCATATCGTACACAACGACACGCTCTTCACCTAGGATACGGTTAGTCAGTGTCGACTTACCGACATTCGGGCGGCCAATAATCGCCATCTTGATTGGCTGCTCTTGCAAGCGCTTATACGCCGCTTCCGCATCCTCTTCAGACAGATTAGCTTTCTCGATATCTTCAACTGACGTCAAATCTTCGATGAACACTTCATCACTGTCTTCATCTGTTGATTCGTTCAGGCTATCCGCGAAAGGGGCCAGTGCACGCTCCATCAGTGCCGTCACACCACGGTTTTGCGCCGCGGCGATCTGGTACATACCGTTCATGCCCAACTTCCAAAATTCGGCACAAGCGCTGTCACCATCAACACCATCAATCTTGTTTACCACCAAGAAAGTCGGCTTTTCACGGCTACGAAGGTGCTTAGCAATAGCTTCATCCGACGATGTCAGGCCAGCACGACCATCCACAAGGAACAAGACAACATCAGCCTCCTCGATCGCCGCCAGTGATTGCTCGGCCATTTTGGTTTCGACGCCTTCTTCAGTTCCGTCGATACCACCGGTATCAATCACAATAAATTCATGCTCTTCGAGCTCAGCCTTACCGTATTTACGATCCCTTGTTAGGCCAGGAAAGTCAGCTACCAGCGCATCCCTTGTACGGGTAAGACGGTTAAATAACGTCGATTTACCCACGTTTGGGCGCCCGACAAGGGCAACAACAGGAATCATAAGTACCTCTTACTTTTCATAGTCATAATGACATATTTTCCATTCATTCTTGCCTCCAGCCAGGTCAATAGCCTGCACCTTCATCCGACAATAATATCGCGAACGGATATAACAACAACGGCTCCTGACTGTGTCTACAGCAGGAGCCGAGAATAATAATGGCGCGTATTATAACGGCAAATTACGGCATTTGCATTTTGTTAATACGCCCATCGCGGGTGATCACCAAGTAACCATCACTCATCCGGACCGGTGGTACCGCAATACCGCTACCGTCTGTTTCCTGTTGGGCAACAAAATCACCACTGTATGGGTCGATCCAATGCAAGTAGCCTTCGCTATCACCCACCACCAGATAACCATCAATTACAGTAGGTGCGCTGAGCAAACGGTACTCCAGCTGACTATTCGACCATAGCTCCGTGCCACTGCGGGTATCTACCGCAACAACATGGTCTTTATCTGTGATCAAATATAGCTGACTACCATCGATAGCAAAGTCAGTGGCCGAAGAATAGTTGCGCTTCCATGCCGGCTGGCCAGTACGCAAATCAATCGAGACCAAGCTGCCATTAAAGCCAAGGGCTAATAGACGTTCGCCATCGATAACTGGGGTAGCATCAACATCAACCAGACGGTCAATCTCGGTACCGCCTTTTGGCGAACCAATCGGCTGTTGCCACAACATCTGGCCGTTGCCCATCAAGGCTCCCGCCAAACGACCATTAGCCTGTCCCCAGAATACACCACCAGAAATCGACACTGGCGAGCTGTCACCGCGAAGGGTCAGGGTTGGCACTTCGCTACCCAACTGCCAGCGGCTTTCGCCACTGTCGGCATCCAGCGCCTGCAAGATACCACGACTGGTATTAACCACCACCAAGCCTTCATCGACCAATGGCTTTGACAATACCTCGCCTTCTACCGTTTGGCGCCAAACAACCTCACCGGTTTCTTCATCAAGGGCTATGACCTCGGCATTTTCCGAGCCAATAAACACCTTGCCGTATGACAAGCTCATACCACCAGCCAATCTTGCGGAAATATCCCCTTCAAGATCCTGCTGCCAGATTTCCTTGCCCGTATCCGGATCCAGCGCTTTAACCAAACCAGTACGGTCAGCAACAAACACCTTACCATAGCCCACTGCCGGGCTCAGCTTGGAAAAGAAATGGCCAACGCCATCCCCAACCTTGCTGCTCCACCCTTGCACCGGGGTAAACGAGCTTTCAACCACTGGCAACGGTGCCATCTGGATAGTGTCTTCTTCGCTGGCACAACCCGCAAGCAGACCGACAGCCAATGCGACCGAAACTGCTTGCTTCAAGACCTTCTGCATACGCTCTACCTTACTGTGCCAAGTCGTCTAGCTTGATCTGCAAGGCCGGTGATGTACCAAGCTGCTGTGCGCTCACATAAGCTTCACGCGCCGCTTCAACATCACCTTTTTGCAACAAAACATCACCACGTAGCTCAGCCACTTTGGCCTGCCAGCTTTCAGCTGTCACTTTGTCCAGTTCTGATAGCGCCTTGTCGAAAGTATCCTGCTCAGCATAAATACGTGCCAGGCGGGTTTGTGCAATCGGTAAGATCGCGACATCTTTGGTATTGGCGATAGCCCAGCTTAACTGCTCGGCGGCACCATCCAAGTCACCGTTATCAACCTGTGCTTTCGCCAGTTGAAGGGCTGCCAAAACAGAGTACTGGCTGCTTTCGTGGGCTGCGATAAATGCCTGTACATCTGCAATGGCTGACTCGCTGCCATTTTCCAGGCGGTTAACCACCTGGGTATATGCATCGGATGCCTGCTCCTTGGCTGACTGAACTTCCGACTGGTAGTAACGCCAGCCAAACAGACCACCCAAACCAATCACAGTTCCGAGAACAACGGCTTTACCGTTTTCTTTCCACCAAGCCTTTATCTGTTCAACTTGTTGTTCTTCTGTGATATTGCCGTCCACTTCCTGTCCTCTCTTAAATCAATTCGGCCAGCTTCGCTGCCACTTCGTCTTGCGCCATCGTGGTTTGCTCACCGCCGCGAAGATCTTTAACTACCACGGTATTTTCGGCGATTTCATTTTCGCCCAGTACCAATGCGATTGCCGCGCCGACATTGTCAGCACGCTTGAATTGCTTCTTGAAGTTACCACCACCGAAGTGGGTCATCACTCGCAGGCCAGCAACTTCTCCGCGCAGCTTCTCAGCCAGCTTCATGCCCGCCATCATGGTGCCTTCGCCCGCCGTTACCATGTACACGTCAACCGGGCGACGAACTTCAGTCAGCTCCAGGGTTTCCATCATCAGTACCAGACGCTCAAGACCCATTGCAAAACCAACAGCCGGGGTCGCTTTGCCACCTAGTTGCTCAACCAGGCCATCGTAGCGGCCACCACCACATACTGTACCCTGAGCACCAAGGCTTTCGGTGATCCACTCAAATACAGTACGGTTGTAGTAGTCCAAACCACGTACAAGACGTTCATTTACTTGGTATTCGATACCAGCAGCGTCTAATAGTTCACACAAACCGGCAAAATGTTGTTTTGACTCGTCATCAAGGTAGTCGGACAACTTAGGTGCATTTACCAACACTTCCTGGATGGCCGCGTTTTTAGTATCAAGTACACGCAATGGGTTAGTATGCATGCGTCGCTTGCAGTCTTCATCCAAAATCTCGATGTGCTGCTCAAGGAAAGCAATCAAAGCCTGACGATAGTCTGCTCGGGCTTCAAGCGAACCAATAGAGTTCAGCTCAAGGCGCACGTGCTTATCGATACCCAGCTCACGCCACATACGGGCTGTCATCATAATAAGCTCGGCATCGACATCCGGGCCGTTTAGACCGAAGACTTCCACACCGCACTGGTGGAACTGGCGGTAGCGACCTTTTTGAGGACGTTCGTGACGGAACATAGGACCGGTGTACCACAGACGCTGTTCCTGGTTGTATAACAGGCCATTCTGGATCCCTGCACGTACACAGCCAGCCGTTCCTTCCGGACGCAAAGTTAGGCTATCGCCATTGCGGTCCTCAAACGTATACATTTCCTTTTCAACAACATCCGTTACTTCACCGATTGCCCGACTAAACAAATGCGTCGACTCGACGATAGGCATACGGACTTCACTGTAACCGTAAGCGCTTACAACTTGTTTAATGGTCGATTCCACTTTCTGCCAAAGTGGAGACTGAGTTGGAAGGCAGTCGTTCATGCCTCGAATTGCTTGAATTTGTTTCGCCACGTTTATTCTCGTTAACCGATGGGGAATGGAGTTGAATATATAGGTTATAACGCAAATAGTGAACCGCCCCAACACAAGGAGGGGCGATTCTTGCCAATTTCGTTATTTTTCTGTCACATCAATGCGGTTTGCTGTATCCAGCATCGATGCTTTAGCGCGGATTTTAGCCTCTAGCTGCTCAATCACGTTGTCGTTATCGAAACGCTCTTTCTGGCGCAGGCCATCTTCATAAAACGCACTTTTACGGTTGCCGCCGGCAATACCAAGGTGTGACACTTCGGCTTCACCTGGGCCATTGACCACACAACCGATGACGGAGACATCCATTGGTATGGTGATGTCTTCCAATCGCTGCTCAAGCTCGTTCACAGTGCCAATTACATCAAACTCTTGGCGTGAACACGTTGGGCAGGCAATAAAATTAATACCGCGAGAGCGGATTCGCAGGGATTTGAGGATATCAAAACCGACTTTGATTTCTTCAATTGGATCGGCCGCCAACGAAACACGCAGGGTATCACCGATCCCTTCAGCCAGCAGCATACCTAAACCAACAGCGGATTTCACCGAACCAGCACGCGCACCACCGGCTTCGGTAATACCCAAATGGAGCGGCTGCCGGATCTGCTGAGCCAGTTTGCGATAAGAGTCTACCGCCAGAAAGACATCTGACGCCTTCACACTGACCTTGAATTGGTCGAAGTTAAGACGATCCAGAATATCGACATGGCGCATCGCCGATTCCACCAAAGCGTCTGGCGTCGGCTCACCGTATTTCTGCTGAATATCTTTTTCCAGTGATCCACCGTTCACCCCGATGCGAATTGGGATGTTGTTGTCACGGGCGCAGTCTACTACCGCACGAATACGATCTTCACGGCCGATATTGCCAGGGTTGATACGCAGACAGTCAACACCGTACTCGGCCACTTTCAGTGCGATACGGTAGTCAAAATGAATATCAGCCACCAACGGGATATTCACCTGCTGCTTGATAAGCTTAAACGCCTCGGCCGCGTCCATGGTTGGCACCGAAACACGGACGATATCCGCACCGACTTTTTCCAATGCTTGGATCTGCGCGACGGTAGCGGCCACATCAGTGGTGCGGGTATTGGTCATAGACTGCACCGCAATCGGTGCGCCATCACCGATTGGCACATCACCGACATAGATACGGGTGGACTGACGGCGTTTAATTGGAGACTCGTTATGCATTACATCTACTCTTTACTGCGGCAGTTTCAATCGCGCCACTTTACCTGCAGGGTACCTGCTAAGATCAACAGGTTTACCTTTATAGTTAATGGTGACTACGCTCGGTGCACCAAGCACCACGCGAAAAGGCTCATTGCCGTCTAGCTTCAGGACATCACCGGCTTTCTTGATACCTGTATCCAAGCGTCGGCCGTTGGCATCGCGGATGTCAATCCAGCAATCGCCGGTAAAGCTCAGCTCAAGATCAGTGCTAGCGACGACCGTTTCCTCTTCGGATACCACATCGTTCAACTGTTCGGCAGCCAAACTGTCAGCGCTGTCTACATCGGCGTCTGCAAGCTCTTGTGGCTCGGTAAAGCTATCTTCGAAACTGGCCTGAGGCTCTGGATCGATCGTTGGTAGCTGTACCGGTTGTTCAGCATCGACCGTGCTCACGACACTCGCGTTATCATCCGAACCCGGTTCGGTGACGGCCGTCAGCACCGCAGTGCTACTGCCGTTGCCGGCGTTGGCAATCGCCTCATCCAGCGCCTGCACCTCTGCAGGAGCGGCAGTAAGTTCAGCCTCTGGTGTCATCTGCAAGCTCTGCCACCACCAGATCCCGGTCAAGCCGACAAACAGGGCACCTAAAGCCCAAGTCAATCGCATGATGCGGCTATCGTGCGCTTCACGCTTGGTACGGCGTGAAAAGCTTTGCATTTCCTGCTCTTGGGGTTGGGCATGACCTTGCTGGTCAAGTTTGGCCAGTATCTCAGCCTCGTCAAGGCCGACAAATTTGGCGTAGGAACGCACATAGCCACGGGTAAACGTGGCCAATTGCGCTTCTTCGAAATGGTTATCTTCGATATCGCTGACAACCGAGAGGCGAAGCCTCAATCGGCTTGCAACATCCTTCTGTGAATAGCCTAGCTTCTCTCGAGCCTGACGCAGCATATCCCCTGGAAGAATGACATCTTCTGTTGATCGTTCTTCGTTCTGTTCAGTATTCATTGGCTAGATATTTTTGATATTGCTGAGAGTTTGGGTATTGGGCTTTGAGAATACCAGCGTATTTATCCGCTTGGCTATCAGAGCCAGCCAGCAGCTCTAGCTGGATCAACAGCCAAAGGCTGTCGGCTTTATACCCGTATCTTTTGTTAAATTTAAACAGCCTGACGCGAGCTTCCTTGAAGTTCTGCGTCTCAATATCCAACTTCGACAGATTCAGCATCGACCTTGCCCGGTAAGGATCGTAAGACAGGGCTTTTTCAAAGTAGCCCCGAGCTTGTGATTGTTTTCCTTGCTCCAGACGACACAATGCTGCATTTTCATAACTTGCCGAAGTCAGGTAATAATATGGTTGCTTGATGGCACGCTCAAATTCATCGATGGCATCATCATAGCGCCCCTGACTACACAAGAATACACCATAGTTGTTTCTCACATCGCCATTTTTTGGCGAATCTTTCAGCGCCTGGCGATAGATGGCTTCAGCAGATTCCGGTTCGTCCACCCGCTGGTAGTAATAAGCCATCGCATTTTGCGCCCGGTAATAACTCGGCGCATAGCGTAGGGCGAGCTCAAAATTATCACGCGCCCTCTGCCATTGTCCTTTCTCTAAATACCCCAGTCCAAGAGTGACTCTGGCTTCAGAAGCCTCAATCTTGTTCATGTTCTGGGGGGTATTGCCAGTCTCATCGACGGTAACACAACCGGTCATAAAACTACACAATAATAGGCACATCGTCCATCGCACCATCCCATTCCCACCTTAATGTCCATATTAATGTGCAGCCAAAGCGAATTCCTTCTTCGCTTTGACTAGGTAATTGTCTATTAGACTGATTTTACCGGGATTTGTTCAGCATTTTGAGCCTTAGCTTGTGTGCGTTTCGTGCGGTCAATCACATCACCTACTAATTGTCCGCATGCCGCATCGATATCATCGCCGCGGGTCTTACGAACGGTTACCGTAAAGTCGTATTCCATGAGGGTTTTCATGAAGCGGTCAATACGAGAGTTGCTCGGTTTCTTGTATGGAGAACCCGGGTATGGATTAAATGGGATCAAGTTCACCTTGGCCGGCGTATCTTTCAGGAGCACACCCAACTGACGCGCATGTTCCATATCATCATTGACATGATCAAGCAGAACATATTCAACGGTCACACGACCACGGTTTGCATTCGATGACTCAATGTAACGACGTACCGACGCTAGGAAGTCTTCAATATTCCAGCGATCATTGATTGGCATGATTTGCGAACGCAGTTCATCGGTCGGTGCGTGCAGAGAAATAGCCAGTGCCACATCGATGGTGCCCGTCATCTGATCAAGGCCGGATACAACGCCTGATGTCGATACCGTGACGCGACGCTTAGAAAGACCAAAGCCGAGATCATCAAGCATGATTTCAAGCGCTGGGATCAGGTTCTTCATGTTAAGCAGCGGCTCACCCATACCCATCATGACAATGTTGGTAATAGGGCGACGACCGGTTTCTTTTTCGATACCGATCTCTTTGGCAGCACGCCAAACCTGACCAATGATTTCCGACACACGTAGGTTACGGTTGAAACCCTGCTGGGCCGTTGAGCAGAACTTACACTCCAGCGCACAACCTACCTGAGAGGACACACACAATGTCGCACGGTCTTCATCAGGAATGTAGACCGTTTCTACATCCTGATCACCGACTTTCATCGCCCACTTGATAGTGCCGTCGCTCGAGTGCTGAGCTTCCGCTACAAACGGTGCACGAATTTCTGCCACTCGCTTAAGTTTTTCACGCAATTTCTTGTTGATGTTCGTCATCTGATCGAAATCATCACAACCGAAATGATAAATCCACTTCATTATCTGATCGGCGCGGAAGGCTTTTTCACCCAGTTCATCGGCAAAATACTTACGCAGCCCCTTGCGATCAAAATCCAGCAGATTTGTTTTAACAGTTGTCATCGGTTGTTGCCTCTTTAAATTACGTGACGTTATCTGTGCCTTGGGTATACCTATTAGCGGTATACGACAGGACCTTTGAGTACCAAACTGCAAGGCAGTGCTATGAAATAGACTCTCTATTTGTCAGTTTGGTTTTAAGGCGCGAAATTGTACAGGCTTTGGCAGTGAGATGCCACTTGTTCACTCGGCAGGGGGGTATCGCGGAGAAATAAAAACGGGAAGCCAAGGCCTCCCGTTTCTTTACTTAAGGCTTAACCTCATCGCTTAATCGCGAGCACAAATCTCGTCATCAGCAAAGAAGTAGGCAATCTCACGTGCAGCAGACTCTGGGCTGTCTGCACCGTGTACTGAGTTATGACGCAGGCTGAGCGCATAATCGGCACGCAGGGTACCGCATGCCGCATCTTCCGGGTTGGTCTTGCCCATCAACTCACGGTAACGCACAACGGCATTGTCGCCCTCCAGCACCTGAACCATCACAGGTCCCGACGTCATAAAGGCTACCAAATCGTCAAAAAACGGCTTACCTTCATGCTCGGCATAAAAGCCTTTGGCCTTGTCGGCATCCATGCGGATCATTTTCGCGGCTACCACACGTAGCCCCGCCTTCTCGATTCGGTTATAAATAGCACCAATCAGATTACGCTTAACGGCATCTGGCTTTACGATTGAGAATGTTCTTTCAATTGTCATTATTATAGTTCCCTCAGGCTAAAATCTACGGCTAAAGCAGCATAGCTGCAATGTTGGCAACCCCAACTCCTGTCGCACCAGCCGCCCAGCGGGCGTCCGCGCTATCTCGGAAGCAAGCCGCCAAGTCAAAATGAACCCAACCGCAATTGTCAGTATCAACAAAACGCGATAGGAAAGCAGCGGCATTCGATGCGCCCCCCATTCCGCCACCTTTCTGCGAGCGGCTGTTAGCCGTATCCGCATAGTATGACGGACAGTTGGCCTGATGCCAGGTTTCCAGCGGCAACGGCCACGCTGGCTCATTAACCAAGTCAGACAGCTGCTGTGCTTTGAACACCAGCTCCTTGTTCAAGCCAAACAGAGCATTAAAATCCGTACCGACCGCCATCATGGCGGCACCGGTCAGAGTCGCCGCATCAATAATCAATGGCGCTTTGGTTTCGCTAGCGGCAATCAAGCCATCAGCCAGTACCAAGCGTCCCTCAGCGTCGGTATTAACAATTTCTACGGTCTGGCCATTTTTGTACGTTAACACATCACCCAGCTTATAGGCGTTTCCGGCAATCATGTTTTCGGCACAACACAGGATCAACTTCACACGCTGACGCAAACCTTGCTCGATAGCATAACCCAGCGCAGCCGTTACTGTGGCCGCTCCACCCATGTCGCACTTCATGGTCACCATGCCAGCGCTCGATTTAATGCTATAGCCGCCCGAATCAAAGGTGATCCCCTTACCCACCAAGCAAGCCGATACCGGCGCATCGGTATCCCCTGTTGGATTAAAGTCCACGGTCAGCATTACTGGGGGACGACTGCTGGCACGACCAACGCTGTGAGTACCAATCCAGCCTTGCTCGGCAAGCGCATCACCCACTACAACCTCGTGGGAAAGTGCTTCACCGGCAATCGACGACAAAAAGGAAATCGCTTCATCCGCCAGCTTCTGCGGATACATGTCTTCCGGCGTCGCATTCACGACCTTGCGTACCCAGTCAGCACTGCGGCGACGGGCGTTGAGCAGCTCCAGCTCGTCCTCGTCGATAGAGGCCCAGCGCAGCTCGACTTCTACCTTCGGTGTTGCGAAGCCACAGTAGAACGCCCATTGGCGCTCATAACTCCAGCCTTCACCCTCAAGGCTAGCTTGCGTGATCCCTTGCGACTGTAGCTGACGTGCAGCCTGCTGAATACGACGCAGCGGGTAATCACCGGCAAAATGGACTACGGCCCCGTCGGCTTCATACGCCACCAGCGCCTTGTCTCCCCAGACTCCCGAGTGTGGGGCTGACGATAATGAAATCTTTAACATACTTTCTTCCTGAAAAGCTGCCGCTCATAGGCGGCAACATTATAGTTTTAGTCTTGTTCGTGGTCGCACAGGATATTTGCCAATGTGCGAACCCCCATGCCTGTTGCCCCTGCCGCCCATTTGTCGTTGGCTGACTTACGATAGGTACCACTGGCATCAATGTGCATCCAGCCATTCTGGTAATCTTCGACAAAGTAAGACAGGAAAGCCGCAGCGGTGCTAGCACCTGGCATAAAGTCGCCTTGTGAGATATTACTCAGATCAGCAAAGTTTGATGGCATCATGGCACGGTGTTGCTCAGCCAACGGTAGCGGCCACAAGCCCTCGTTTTCATCACTTGCAGCCATCAAGGCTTTCTGAGCCAAGCCGTGGTCAAAGCTGAACAATGCATGGTAGTCATTGCCCAGTGCATTCTTCGCCGAACCAGTCAGAGTGGCACAGTCAATGATTAGCTCTGGGTTCTGGCTGCTCGCATAGATCAGGCCGTCGGCCAGAACCAAACGACCTTCGGCATCGGTATTGAGCACTTCAACGGTTTTACCATTCTTGTAGGTAATGATATCGCCCAGTTTGAACGCGCGTCCTGAAACCATGTTTTCCGCGCAACACAGGATCAGCTTGATACGCTTGTTAGTGCCGCGGGCAATAGCCAGAGCCAACGCACCGGTCGCCATCGCTGAGCCACCCATATCAGCCTTCATCGCGGTCATACCCGCAGAACCCTTCATGCTGTAGCCACCAGAATCGAACGTAATACCCTTACCTACCAAACACGTGTGAACAGGCGCATCGGCATTACCGGTTGGGTTATAGTCAAGGCGCAGCATCGCTGGTGAGCGCTCTGAACCACGACCTACGGTATGGATACCATTCCAACCTTCATCCAGTAGATCATTACCTTTGATAATCTTGTAAGTAACATGTTCAGGCGCCAATGACTTGATCATTTCACCAGCACGGGACGCCAACTGCGAAGGACGAACCACTTCTGCAGACTGGTTGATAATATCGCGAACCCAGTTGGTTGCCATTAGACGCGCCTGCAGCTCAGCTTCATCAGCATCTGACAGCCCGCTCCAGCTTACCTCATTACCCGGCTTGGCATTACGGTGACCCTGAACAAAGGCCCAGATACCCTCTAGGTCCCAACCGTCACCAGCCAGTTCGACGTTCTTGATACCTTGCGCATCCAGTTTGCGGCCGGCACGTTGAATGGCAGGCAACGCATTTTCTTCTGTCAGGTGAACTACTGCACCATCAGCTTCGAAGGTTACCAGGGCACTTTTGCCCCATTTTTCGTCAGCTGCTTCCGCAGACAGTAGTACACTCATTTTGGCAGACATGAAAGACTCCTTGGATTATTGTTACTCCGCTATACCCAGCGCAGTAACGAGATATGATAGGACCGAACCTAACGCCTGAATACATTATCTTGCATGCATTTAGATAACAAATAGATGACAATGGCGTTACCCGTTATAACAGATGTTATTGGGGCGCATTTTAGCATTACAAGGGGTTTCAGAGCGATTTCAGCACGTTCCGGACAACGCTCCCCAATGAGGGAGAACGTGGTAGTTGAAAATAAGGCTATTTGGCCAATTTTCAGGATTTATCCTACTCTGCCTTGGATGCAGACAAGAAACAAGCTGTTTACAACGAGAGTAGGAGCAAGATCATAGCGGGGAAAAACGTGGGAGTGGGAGTTTGGAAGAAAGCGGGTTAATCCGCCTCTTCAATCCAGCACATCTGCACGGCTTCGAGCACCCGCTCGCTGCAATGCTCGGGATCATCATCAAAATCCTCCAGCGCCAGGATCCATTCCCTTAAATCGGTAAAACGCAGCGTCACCGGATCAACGTCCGGGAACTGCTCGGACAGCTCAATAGCTAACTCCCGCGAGTCAATCCATTTCAAGCCCATAACTGCCTCCTATTCTTCAGTCCATAGCCATTAGCTAGAATAATTTTAGTTTGGTATTAGTGTAGCTAACCGCAAAGCACTGGCATAAAAAAAGCCCTGATGGATTCACCATCAGGGCTTTCAATACATATCCGCGGATATTAGTGATTTTCCGACGCTAGGTTCAGCGTGTATTTCGGAATTTCCACCACTAAATCCTCATCGGCTACTTTGGCTTGGCAGCCCAAGCGTGATTCAGGCTCAAGTCCCCATGCCTTGTCCAGCATGTCATCTTCCAGCTCATCACTTTCTTCCAGTGAATCAAAACCTTCTCGCACAATACAGTGGCATGTGGTGCACGCACAGGATTTTTCGCACGCATGTTCAATGCCAATACCGTTGCGCAGTGCCACGTCAAGAATGGTTTCGCCTTCTTGCGCTTCTAGCACTGCCCCTTCCGGGCAAAGCTCATCATGGGGTAATACAACAATTTTAGGCATGCCTAAACCTCATCTATCGACTGGCCAGCCAGTGCACGACGGATAGACTGATCCATCCGGCGTGATGCAAATTCCTGGCTCGCCTTATCTGTTTTCTTAATTCCGGCTTCAATCGCGTAAGAGTCAGTACCCTGACGCAGCTGAACCAGTTCCATCATGACGGCTTCCAGCTCGTCGCGCTCTTCTTTACTCAGTAGGGTTTCACCATCCTGAGCCAGCGCTGCAATCAATCCTTCCAGAACACGGTCCGCTTCCACTTGTTGCTCGGCAAGTGCGCGGGCGTCTTTATCGTCCTGGGCAAAGGTCATTGAATCGCGGATCATTGTCGCGATTTCATCATCAGTCAGGCCGTAAGACGGCTTAACCTGAATAGAAGATTGTACGCCACTGCTCTTCTCCATCGCGGTCACCGACAACAAACCGTCGGCATCGACTTGATAGGTCACACGAATGTGTGCAGCACCTGCCGCCATCGCCGGGATACCACGCAAGGTAAATCGTGCCAGTGAACGGCAATCACTGACCATTTCACGCTCGCCCTGTACCACATGGACTGACATCGCGGTTTGACCGTCTTTGAAGGTCGTGAACTCTTGGGCACGGGCAACAGGAATAGTGGTGTTGCGCGGGATGATCTTTTCAATCATGCCACCCATGGTTTCGATACCCAAAGACAGCGGGATCACATCCAGTAGCAACATATCAGCATCCGGTTTATTACCCGCAAGGATATCAGCCTGAATCGCGGCGCCGATTGCCACGACTTGGTCGGGGTCAATCGATGTCAACGGATCTTTACCGAAGTAGCCGCCCACCATTTCACGAACCAAAGGCACGCGGGTCGAACCACCGACCATAACGGTTTCATTAACCTCATCGGCTGCCACATCGGCGTCCTTTAACGCGCGGCGGCATGACATCAAGGTCTTCTTAATCAGCGGTTGGATCATGACGTCGAACTGCGAACGGGTCACATTCCCCTGCCAACCCAACACATCAACCGCAACCTCGTCAGCATCAGACAACGCTTCTTTGGCTGCCTGTGCCGCATCTTGCAGTTTACGCTGTGCTATCGCATCACGTTCAGTAATACCAGCTTGCTCAGCGAGCCAATCTGCTAGCAGATTGTCAAAGTCATCGCCGCCCAATGCTGAATCACCACCGGTCGCCAATACTTCAAATACGCCTTTAGACAAACGGAGAATAGAGATATCAAAGGTACCTCCGCCCAAGTCGTAGACCGCAATCACCCCTTCCTGGCCTGAGTCCAAACCATAGGCAATGGCAGCTGCGGTAGGCTCGTTAAGCAGGCGAAGTACATTAAGATTAGCCAGCTTAGCCGCATCTTTGGTACCGGCACGCTGGGCGTCATCAAAATAAGCCGGAACGGTGATCACTACGCCTTCAAGATCCCCACCTAGGGTGTCCTGCGCACGCTGGTTCAGGGTCTTTAGAATTTCTGCCGATACCTGCACAGGATTGACATCACCGCCACGGGTGATCAGCTGAGGCAACCCGTTATCAGTTGCATTGAACTGGTATGGCATTTGCGGATAACGCGTTTGGATATCAGTCAGCGAGCGCCCCATCATACGCTTAACAGAAATGATGCTATTGACCGGATCCTGCTGGGCAATGTTACGGGCTTCGTGGCCGACAACAATACCGCTTTCGCTGTAGTGAACTGCCGATGGCAAAATAGCCCGACCTTGTTCGTCTTTTAGGGTTTCCGGAACGCCGCTGCGTACTGCAGCCACGAGAGAGTTAGTAGTCCCCAGATCAATACCCACCGCCAATTTATGTTGGTGCGGCGCAGCGCTTTGACCGGGTTCAGCAATCTGTAACAGTGCCATTTTCGTTCCTGTGGTGTTTATACCGGGCTCAGAAAAAATCAATCAAGCAAGCGATCTTCCAAGCGCTCGACTTCTTCACGCAGCTTAACAATAAATTTTAGCTTGCGCACGGCATCAGCCGCCACTTCCCAGCTTTCATCAAGAAGTAATTGTTCAAGCTCAGCCAACTGTGCTTTGTAGAGCGTTGAGGCATGCTGCTCAAAATCAAACAACGCGCTTTCTGGATCACTCGACTCAGAGATCTCCTCCAACTCTTCACGCAGTTCCATTTGTTGCATCAAGAAAGCCGGGTCCTGCAGCGTTTTGTTCTCACCGCGGATATCAACACCGTTGACCGACAACATATACTCGGCACGGGAGACAGGATTTTTCAATATCTGGAAGGCATCGTTGATCTGCGCGGCTTTCTGCACTGACAACAAGCGGTCACGCTCGGAAGCCGTAGCAAATTTGTCAGGATGGAAATGACGTTGCAATTCGCGGAACTGAGTTGCAAGAAGGCTACCGTCCAGCTGGAACTGAAAAGGTAGCCCAAAGAGTTCGAAATGATTCATATCGCGTGAGTTTCTGTAAAGACTGAGTCTAAAATAACTGAACCTGATCCTCCCTTGAATAAAGGCAGCAATCAGGTCCAATTGGGCTCAGCGATTATACGTTGAAGCTTTCACCACAGCCGCATTCGCTGGATACATTAGGGTTGTTGAATTGGAAGCCTTCGTTAAGACCTTCTTTGGCAAAGTCCAACTCAGTACCGTCCAGATACACCATGCTCTTAGCATCGATGATGATCTTCACCCCTTTTTCTTCAAAGATCTGATCACCTTCATCCAGCTGGTCGACAAATTCCAGTACATAGGCCATTCCCGAACAACCTGAGGTCCGGACACCCAACCGTAGGCCGATGCCTTTTCCTCGGCTTTCTAGGAAACTAGCTACGCGACTCGCTGCCGCTTCAGTAATCGTTATGGCCATACAACAACCCTTAGAAAATTAATGTTCTTCGTGTTTCTTTTTGTAATCGCTAACTGCCGCCTTGATTGCGTCTTCCGCAAGAATTGAGCAGTGAACTTTTACAGGTGGAAGCTCAAGTTCCTCGGCAATCGCAGAGTTCTTGATACTAGCAGCTTCGTCCAGTGTCTTGCCCTTAACCCACTCAGTAATAAGTGAGCTTGAAGCAATCGCAGAACCACAGCCGTACGTTTTGAACTTGGCATCTTCGATGATACCTTCTTCAGTCACTTTGATCTGAAGTTTCATAACGTCGCCACAGGCAGGTGCACCTACCATGCCGCTACCTACGTTTTTGTCGCCTTTATCAAATGAGCCTACATTACGTGGGTTCTCATAATGATCGATAACTTTTTCACTATATGCCATGACAGTTTCCTCGAATACGTGGCGATGACCGCAAGATTAGTGGTGTGCCCACTCGACCGTGTTCAGGTCAATACCTTCTTTATACATATCCCATAGCGGAGACATGTCACGTAGTTTCTCTACCGCACCGCGGATCTGTGAAACTGCGTAGTCTACTTCTTCTTCCGTCGTGAAGCGACCGAAAGAGAAGCGAATTGAGCTGTGTGCCAGTTCATCGTTCAAACCAAGGGCACGAAGAACATAAGATGGCTCCAAGCTGGCTGATGTACATGCCGAGCCTGACGATACAGCAAGATCCTTCAGTGCCATCAGTAGTGATTCACCTTCAACGAAAGCAAAACTGATGTTTAGATTATTCGGTACGCGCTGATCAAGATCACCATTGATAGTCATCGCTTCAAGACCTTCAAGGCCTTTCAACATACGTTCACGCAAAGCAAGTGCGTGCTGGTAATCTTTGTCCATCTCTACTTTAGCAATGTGGCAAGCTTCACCCATACCCACAATTTGGTGAGTCGCTAGCGTACCAGAACGGAATCCACGCTCATGGCCGCCACCGTGCATTTGTGCTTCCAAACGGATACGTGGCTTACGACGAACGTAAAGAGCACCAATACCTTTAGGACCGTAAATTTTGTGCGCAGACAAAGAGATCAGGTCAATTTTCATTTCCTGAACATCGATTGGTAACTTACCTGCTGACTGAGCAGCATCAACGTGGAAAATAACTTTCTTCTCACGGCATAGCTCACCGATTGCGGCGATATCTTGAATAACACCGATCTCGTTGTTCACGTGCATGATTGAAACCAACACAGTGTCTTCACGCATCGCGTCACGCAGCTTAGCCATGTCAATCAGACCATTTTCTTCCGGCTCAAGGTAAGTCACCTCATAACCTTCACGCTCTAGCTGGCGACATGGGTCAAGTACTGCTTTGTGTTCAGTCTTACAGGTGATCACGTGCTTGCCCTTCTTGCCGTAGAAGTGGGCTGCACCTTTAATAGCCAGGTTATCTGACTCGGTAGCACCTGAAGTAAATATGATTTCGCGTGGATCGGCGTTCAGCAGTTCAGCAATTTGCTCACGGGCGGTATCAACCGCCTCTTCAGCCTGCCAACCGAAGCGGTGAGAACGAGAAGCCGGGTTACCGAAGTTTCCATCCATGGTCATACATTGCATCATTTTTTCTGCAACGCGAGGATCTACAGGGCAAGTAGCGGAATAATCAAAATATATTGGCAGTTTCATCTTCATCTCCGAAAACACGGACGTCTGGTCTCTAGGAGCGAACATCGACACCGATTGTGGTGCTGTCGTGTGTATTTTTATGTCCAAATGACGACTTAGTTAGAACCTGATCTTGACGATCAGATATTTCTTGTACGTCATTGTCTTGCATCAACTCACCAAGAGTGATGTTGTTCAAAAAGCCGCTGATACGGGAGCTTAAATCACGCCATAGCGTGTGTGTCAGGCAGCGAACACCACCTTGGCAATCAGCCTTACCGTGACACTTTGTCGCATCTACCGATTCATCGACGGCAGCAATAACCATACCTACAGCGATATCGTTGGCATCTTCGCCGAGGCGATATCCTCCACCCGGTCCACGGACACTGGCAACAAGGCCAGCCTTGCGCAAACGAGAGAATAACTGTTCCAGGTAGGACAACGAAATCCCCTGTCGCTCTGAAATATCAGCGAGAGGAACCGGACCATCCTGAGAGTGCAAGGCCACGTCTAACATGGCCGTGACTGCGTATCTTCCTTTTGATGTCAATCTCATAACACACCGCTACCCACGTTTGTCTATGAGAGGGAGTGTCGCATACCTGACTAAAACGGTCAAGTATTTACCTGACTGTTTTAGTCAGGCTTTTAACCATAAGGTTTATACGTCTATTTGTCTTTATATTCGAGTGACTTTTCAACCGAGGATAAGATACCGCGCAGAATATTCAACTCCTGGGACTCAGGACGAGCACGTGTAAATAAACGACGAAGTTTCGCCATTACCATGCCTGGATGCTTCTTGTTGATAAACTGGGTTTGCTTGGCCACTTTTTCAAGGTGCTCGTAGAACATTTCTAGCTCTGCGGCACGCGGGTATTCTTCGACCAGCCCGTCGTTGACATGTTTTTGTTGCTCGAGAAACGCCATACGCACTTCATAGCTAACAGTTTGGACCGCCATCGCTAGGTTTAGCGAGCTGTATTCAGGGTTAGCAGGGATATAGACGTGGCAATGACAGCGCTGCAGCTCTTCATTGGTCAACCCTGTTCGCTCACGGCCAAATAAAATTGCCACATTGTGAGACGGCGCCTCAGCAATGGTTTTGATACCGCATTCGCGAGGATCTAGCTGTGGCCACTCAAGTGTACGTGATCGCGCACTGGAGCCGATGACCAAACCGCAATCGGCAACAGCCTCATCAAGGGTAGAGACAATTCGTGCTTGCTCAACAATATCGGCTGCACCCGCCGCCAACGCGTAGGTTTTCTCATCAACCTCACAAGCTGGATCAACCAAAATCAGGTTGGTTAAACCCATTACTTTCATCGCTCTGGCCGCAGAACCAATATTTCCGGGATGCGATGTTCCCACAAGAACTACACTGACTTTATCTAACATAGGAGGTGCAACTTTCAACTCTATCAATCGAACCGAAAGATTTTAACACAGTGATTTTAAAAATGGTGAAAACATGTAAAAACTTTATACCTAAACGGACTCAATAAGTGGTGAGGATCCTGCCCGTTGGCTTTACAGCGACTGCGCGAATAAAAAATAACCACTTCCCTTTTGCCCTAGCTCTGATATACTCGCCGCCGCTTTTTAGTTCTTTAACATCCGTTGGGAAGATCCTATGCATCCTATGCTGAACATTGCCATTCGTGCTGCACGAAAGGCAGGTGACCATGTCATTAAATCTCTAGAAAAATCACAAGCTATTGAAGTTGCCAATAAAGGCAATGATGTTGTTACCAACATCGATAACGAAGCAGAAGCTATCATTATCGACACTATCCGTAAGTCTTACCCTGACCACTGCATCATTGCGGCGGAAAGCGGTACGATTGAAGGCAAGGACAAAGAATGTCAATGGATCATTGACCCAGTGGATGGCACCAAGAACTTCGTTCGTGGTTACCCTCACTATGCAATCTCTGTTGCACTACGCATGCGCGGCCGCACTGAAGTAGCAGCCGTTTACGACCCTATGCGTAACGAGCTTTTCACAGCTACTCGTGGCTCAGGCGCACAGCTAAACAGCCAGCGTCTACGTGCATCTCAGCCTCGTGACCTTACCGGCACAACTCTGGCAACTGGCCTACCGTTTGATGCCAAACAACACACTGAAAGCTACATCAAGATTCAGAGCGCTCTATTCGTTGAATGTGACGATATGCGCCAATCTGGCTGTGCTGCCCTAGACCTATGCTACCTAGCAGCTGGCCGTGTTGACGGTCTATTCCGCCTAGGTCTTAAGCCTTGGGAAATTGCCGCTGGTGAACTAATCGCACGCGAAGCTGGTGCTATCTGTACTGACTTCACTGGCAACACTAACTACCTTGTATCTGGCAACATCGTTGCTGGTAACGCTCGCGTAGTTAAGCCACTGCTTAGCAAAATCCGTGAACACGGTAGCGAAGCACTAGCGAAGTAATTCTCGCTAACTGAAAAACATCAAACGCCCCGGTGATGAAAATCACCGGGGCGTTTTTTTATATTTCAGCAACTACACTTCTCCTGCGTACCAAGAAGAAGACAATGAAGTTAGTTTATCCCCTTTTAATGGGTATGATTTGGGCTATACCAGTGCAAGCAGGAATAAAAGATCCCAACTGTACCGCAGAGAAAGCTGCCAAAAGTACAGCCTCCAAGATGACTGTGGGAGTTAGCGGCCGCTGCTCACCCAAAGAAGCGACCAAAGACACTGCCTCTGGTGCAGTCAACAATGCCTTGCCCGATGAGGGGGTTGCCGGTAAAGCCGTCGACGCTGCCATGCCAGGATCTTCAGCCGACAAGAAAGGCACCAAAGCCAATAACCAATAACCAGTTTCGTCCATAAAAAAACGGAGCCTTACGGCTCCGTTTTTTTCAAAGAGTAAATACTCCGCCATTAAGGCATGGCATCGAACTCTTCACCTTCTTTGTCCACCTGTGGTGGCATCAAGTGCTCACGGGCAATGCCCAGTTTCAACGCCAGAGCCGAAGCAACGTAGATAGACGAGTAAGTACCGACAGTAATACCGATCAGCAAGGCTGCGGCAAAACCATGGATCATGCTACCGCCTTTCAAGAACAGCGCAATAACCACAAACAAGGTAGTCGCCGAGGTGATTAAGGTACGGCTCAGGGTTTGAGTAATCGAGTTATTCATTACCTCGATGGCATCGCCCTTACGCATTTTACGGAAGTTTTCTCGGATCCGGTCAAATACAACAATGGTATCGTTGAGCGAGTAACCAACCACCGTTAGCAAGGCTGCCACGATAGTCAGATCGATCTCAATCTGAGTAAACGAGAAAATACCAATGGTGATAATCACGTCATGCGCCAATGCCAGTACCGCACCCGCCGCCAAACGCCATTCAAAACGAACAGATACGTATAGCAAGATACAGATCAGCGACACCAAGATCGCTAAACCACCAGCCTCAGCCAGTTCGTCACCCACATTCGGGCCAACAAACTCGATTCGACGCATTTCTACAGCTTGACCTGTACCCACTTTCAGAGCATCGATGATCTGGTTACCCAGCTTCTCACCTTTTGCATCTTCACGCGGCTGCAGACGAACCATGACATCCCGTGCAGTACCGAAGTTCTGTACGATGGCATCACCAAAACCAGCCTCTTCCAATGATTCACGGATCAGGCCTAAATCAGCAGGCTGCTCGAAGCCCACTTCAATCAGGGTCCCGCCAGTGAAATCTAGGCCCCAGTTTAGTTTCTGGGTGGTCACGGTACCAATGGCCGCTAAAATCATAAGAATCGAAAGGACAAATGCCCCTTTCGACCAGCGCATAAAGTCGATCGCCTTATCCGCTTTCATTATCTGAAACATGTCAGCGTCTCCTTAGATCGACAGTTTATCGACGCGCTTACCGCCGTAAACCAAGTTAACCAGTGCACGAGTACCAACAATGGCCGTGAACATAGAAGTCAAAATACCAATTGATAACGTAACGGCAAAACCTTTGATCGCACCGGTACCCACAGCAAACAAAATGATTGCAGTGATTAGGGTCGTAATGTTGGCATCGGCAATCGTACTGAATGCATTGGCATAACCCTGCTGAATCGCATGCTGCGGGCTACGGCCCTCACGAAGCTCTTCACGAATACGTTCGAAGATCAGTACGTTAGCATCAACCGCCATACCTACCGTCAGAACGATACCGGCAATACCCGGCAAGGTCATGGTTGCACCCGGGATCATCGACATTACACCGATAATTAACACCAGATTCATCAACAATGCCATGTTGGCAAATAGGCCGAAACGGCGGTAGTAAATCAGGGTGAACAGCATAACTGCGACCATACCCCAGATCATCGCCTGAATACCCATGTCGATGTTCTGCTGACCCATTGATGGACCAATAGTACGTTCTTCGACAATCGAGATAGGAGCAATCAGTGCACCAGCTCGTAGCAGTAGCGCCAAGTTATGGGCTTCAGCCTGCGAGTCGATACCGGTTATACGAAAGTTACGACCAAGAGCAGTTTGGATTGTCGCCTGGTTAATCACTTCTTCGTGTTTTTCCAGGATAACCTTGCCACTCTCTTCGCGCTCACCGCTATCTTTATACTCAGTGAAGATGGTTGCCATTAGCTTGCCCACGTTGTTACGTGAGAAGGCTGTCATCTTGCTACCACCTTCGCTGTCTAGCGAGATGTTTACCTGAGGACGGCCGTATTCATCAGCACTTGAGCTGGCATCGGTAATGTGGGAGCCCGATAGGATCACTCGCTTTTTCAGTACAACTGGGCGGTTATCACGGGTGAACTTCACTTCGCTACCAGGAGGTACACGGCCAGAAGCCGCTGCCGCTATGTCAGCCGAGTTATCCACTTCGCGGAACTCAAGCGTTGCTGTAGCACCCAGGATTTCCTTGGCACGGGCAGTATCTTGAACACCTGGTAGCTCCACCACGATACGGTTAGCACCTTGGCGTTGAACCAAGGGTTCGGCCACGCCCAGTTCGTTAACACGGTTACGCAGGATAGTGATGTTCTGGTCGACAGCGTAATTACGGATTTCCTGCAGGCGAGCATCAGTGAATGTCGCGCTTAGCAAGAAGCCGCTAGTTGTGTCGATAAACAACATATCCGGGTGAAGGCGCTGTAGCTCACGCTTGGCTTCGTCAAGCTGCTCTGCGTTACGCAGGCGAACTTCCACGGCTTCATCAGTTTTGCTGATTGCACGGTAACGAATTTTCGCTTCACGTAATTCAGTACGGAATGTTTCTTCTTGCTGGCCCAGCAATTTTTCCATTGCTGCGTCCATATCGACTTCCATCAAGAAATGCACACCGCCACGCAGGTCAAGACCCAGTTTCATTGGGTTAGCGCCGATGGATTCAAGCCAGTCAGGAGTCGAAGCGGCAAGGTTGAGGGCGACAACGAAATCGTCACCAAGCTGTTCGTTAAGAATATCGCGAGCACTGATTTGGGTATCAGTGTCGTTAAAGCGGACCAGGACAGTACCGTTTTCGAAAGCGACTGATTTATAAGAGATTTGATTTTGTTCCAAATCTTCGGTGACGGCATCCAGCGTGGACATATCTGCCGAGGCGCCACGCGCCCCGGAGATTTGAATTGCTGGATCTTCACCGTATACATTGGGAAGTGCGTAGAGCAAACCGATAAGTAGTGCGAACACTACCATCAGGTTCTTCCACAAGGGATAACGGTTTAGCACTGCAGTGATCCTTCAAAGCAAATTTTTACAGAGACTTCATTGTGCCTTTTGGCAGAACGGCAGTAACGAAGTCTTTTTTGATAGTCACTTCGGTAGTGTCGTTCAGACCGATAACAATGTAGTCGTTTTCTTCAGAAACCTTGGCGATTTTGCCAACAAGGCCACCGCTGGTAAGGACTTCATCACCTTTGCCCATAGAAGACATTAGGGTTTTGTGCTCTTTAACACGTTTCGCCTGTGGGCGGTAAATCATGAAGTAGAAGATTACGGCAAAAAGGCCAAGCATGATGAATAGCTGCATACCGCCGCCCTGTGGTGCACCTTCAGCTGCTGCGTGTGCTTGAGAGATCAGACTCATTTACTAACGTCCTCGATTATTTGTTGTCATTTAATGGTGGAACTTCACGGTTACGACGTGCATAGAACTCTTCTACAAACACATCGAAACGATCTTCTTCAATCGCACTGCGGATACTTTCCATCAAACGCTGGTAGTAACGCAAGTTGTGGATTGTGTTAAGACGCGCACCCAGGATTTCATTACATTTATCCAAGTGGTACAGATACGCCTTCGAATACTTGCGACAAGTGTAACAGTCACAGTGTGGATCGAGAGGGGTTGTATCCGTTTTATGTTTCGCATTACGGATCTTGATCACACCTCCGGTCACAAACAGGTGACCGTTTCGGGCATTTCGAGTCGGCATCACGCAGTCGAACATGTCGATACCACGGCGAACACCTTCAACCAAGTCTTCTGGTTTACCCACACCCATTAGGTAACGCGGCTTGTCTTCAGGCAGTTGCGGACAAGTGTGCTCAAGCACACGGTGCATATCTTCCTTCGGCTCACCGACAGCAAGACCACCTACCGCATAACCGTCAAAGCCAATGTTAGTCAGACCTTCTACGGAAACATCGCGCAAGTCTTCGTATACACCACCTTGGACAATACCAAACAGTGAATTTTTGTTACCAAGTTTGTCAAAGTGGTTACGGCTACGCTGTGCCCAGCGCAGAGACATCTCCATCGACTTCTTCGCTTCGTCGTGTGTCGCCGGGTATGGCGTACACTCATCGAAGATCATAACTACGTCAGAACCTAGGTCTTGTTGGATTTCCATCGACTTTTCTGCGTCCATGAAAATCTTGTCACCGTTTACTGGGTTACGGAAGTGAACACCTTCTTCGGTAATTTTACGGATATCACCCAAGCTGAATACCTGGAAACCGCCTGAGTCAGTCAGGATCGGTCCCTGCCACTGCATAAAGTCGTGCAGATCACCGTGCATTTTCATGACTTCTTGGCCAGGACGCAGCCAAAGGTGGAAGGTATTACCCAGCAGAATTTGCGCGCCGGTTTCTTCCACTTCTTCCGGGGTCATACCCTTAACGGTACCGTAAGTACCTACAGGCATGAAGGCCGGTGTTTCTACCGTTCCACGCTCAAACTGCAAACGACCACGACGGGCACGTCCTAGGGTTTTATCTAATTCAAATTTCACAAAGCCTCCAACAGCCAGAGAAACAATCTGACATAAACGCCCCCATCCCGCTAAGGTCAGGGACACAACAATGGCAGTACCCGGCAAACACGCCAGCCCTACCTAAATATACCCGCCATAAAACAGCAGGTGATCCACTCCGCCCTAAAGCCTAGTGGAAGAATATGTCATCGTCTGGGCTTTTCGCCGAGAGATGAAACGTATAAAGGCTGCATTTTATCAAATGCAGCCTTAAGTGACACTGACTTCGTCAATGAAAAGTGCGATTACGCAGTTTTGTGGGTAATAAACATCGAGTCGCCATAGCTGAAGAAACGGTATTTATTATCAACAGCTTGCTTGTATGCGTTCATGGTATTCTCGTAACCCGCAAAGGCACTTACCAGCATGATCAAGGTGGACTCCGGCAAATGGAAGTTGGTGATCAGCACATCAATCAATTGGTATTCATAACCTGGGTAGATGAAGATTTCGGTATCGCCGAAAAATGGCTTCAGCTCAGTACCTTGCTTGATAGCGTCCTGAGCGGCACTTTCCAGGGAGCGCACTGATGTCGTACCGACCGCGATGACGCGCTTACCGTTGGCCTTGGTTGCGTTAATCGCGGCAACAACGTCTTCAGGTACTTCAACATACTCGGCATGCATGTGGTGGTCGTTGATATTGTCAACACGCACCGGCTGGAAGGTGCCCGCGCCAACATGCAGGGTAACAAAGGCAAAGTTCACCCCTTTTGCCCTGAGATCCGCCATCAACTCATCGTCAAAATGCAGACCAGCCGTTGGGGCTGCGACAGCACCCGGCTTGGCGTTGTAAACAGTTTGATAGCGTTCTTTATCTGAATCTTCATCAGGGCGGTCAATATAAGGAGGAAGCGGCATGTGGCCTACTTCTTCTAGGATTTCCAACACCGTTTTGTCACTATTGAAGCGAATTTCGAACAATGCGTCATGGCGGGCAACCATTTCAGCCTGATACTCATCATTCTCGCCAAGGAACAATTCATTACCCGGTTTTGGTGATTTTGACGCACGCACGTGGGCAAGAATGCTCTTGTCATCCAACATACGCTCAACCAAGACTTCCATCTTACCGCCAGAGGCCTTTCGCCCAAACAGGCGGGCTGGGATCACTCGAGTATTGTTGAATACTAACAAATCACCCGGCTCTACCAGATCCAGTACATCCTTAAAGCCTTTGTGCGCCAGCTCACCAGTATTACCGGTCAACTGTAACAAGCGGCTAGCAGTACGCTGAGGTTGTGGATAACGAGCAATCAGCTCATCAGGTAAGTCAAAGTCAAAATCGGAAACTTGCATCATTAGGGCCCTAAATTACAGCAGGCAGCTAGTATAGGCTGCCACACTGCAATATCAAGCAAAGATCACCTTGACCGGGTGGGGTTGGAATCGACGCAACGGCTAAACCACGACACGTCGGCGTAGCCCAATAACCATACTCAGCAATACCAAGCTACCGGTACCTATCGTGCCGCCACCGCTACTGCTATTTCCGCCGCTGGCGACCGACTGAGAGCCTTCGACGGCATCACCCGCCCCATCGTAATTAGCGAGGAAGGGATCAACGGCAAACTCCGGTGTCACCTGATTGAGGAAGCCCTGGCCTATTTCTCCCTCCAGCCAGGTCGTTTGACCTGCCACTTCCGAATAGACACCCGGCAATCGCCCGGCACATCCTTCTCCAAAGCTGACCAGCCCAACTAAGCGCAAACCAAAGTCGCTATCTCCAGCGGCAAGCGGATCCTGCCACACCAAGGGGCCTCCCGAATCACCAAAACAACTGTCTCTGCCGAGCGTAGGCGATACCGAACCTGCACAGAGAAAAATCTCAGATTCGCTACTGTTAATATTGCTCCCCCACATGGAGTTACAGATATTGTCCGGTACCCCTGAAAGCAAGGTTTGCTGAAGCCGAGTTGCCCCAGAGCTAGAGTCACTGGCATCGGTACTCCCCCAACCGGATACCAACAAATTGGGCTGGCGATCACTGTCTGTTACCCAACCATTGGCAAACGCCTGATCAGCACGTTGCTGTTGCTCAGTAGATGCAAGACGGATTGGCAAAGCGTCGTCCGGCAGGGTGCTGGACAATTTGAGGATAGCAATATCGTTGGCAAACCGGGATGAGTTGTAGTTGGGATGGAGTACGATTTCACTCACTGACACAGAGTTTAGCGAGCCCGCACTGAATATACTGGTGATACCTGCCCAGACCCGAACATTCTCGGGCTTGACCGTCTCGCTACCGTTACGCATACAGTGGGCGGCGGTCAATACCACATCGGCACTGATGACAACACCACCGCAGATAAATGTCCTTTCGTCCGATCCTTCGCCGAAGGTCATATTAAGGTAAGCCTGCCAAGGGATTTCATTCGCTCCCGACTCAATTCCACCAATGATTTTGGCTTGTGGAACGGGGTCATCGCCGTGTACATAGAATGGAAACACCATCGCCCAAGACAGCAAAATAAACAGCAGCTTACGCATCAACTCATTCCTCTACAGCATCATTTTATTGAGTATACGACACAATCTCTTTTTTAACTTATGAGAAACAAATGAGAAACAGGGAAATAACTTGCAAGTTCTTTGACGGGTGTCATAGGTCGTGCAGCCAGGATTGGCTACATTCATAGAGAAAGCAAAAAAAAGGAAGTTATGAAGCCTGCAATGCGGGCAATAACAACAAATAATTTACCGTTATTGAGGAGGCTTTATGTTTACCGTTTCCGACATGATGACGCCCTGCCCCCATACCTTGACCGCATCCCACACTCTGGCCGATGCCAAGCGGATAATGGCAAAACATCATATCCATCATGTTCCTATTACCGACAAAGACAACCACCTTATTGGCTTGGTTAGTCAGCGAGATATCTTGTCGGCACAGGAGTCGAGTCTTGAACAGATCTCTAAAAGCACCTTTATCTCAGCTCTGGACATCCCCCTAGAGCAAACCATGCACCGTAACCTGAGGAGCGTCGAACCGACGGCTGGGCTGAAAGAAGCTGCGCTTTACATGCAGAAACACCAGATTGGCTGTTTACCCATTGTCGACCACAATAAACTAGTAGGGATCATCACTGATACCGACTTTGTCTCCATCGCCATCAATTTACTGGAGCTGCAAGAAGAGGTCGAACCGATTGAAAGCGACTCTGCATCCACCTATTGAACATCATCCAAGCACTGTGCCAGAAAGCCCAGCAACATCTAACCGCGCATGAACTTTCTGGCCCATCTCCACCTTGCCCAGCAATGCAATAGTCACCTTGCGGGTAATTTATTAGCCGATTTTGTCAGGGGCGATCCCTATCGGCAGTTCGACCAAGACATCGCCGATGGCATCAAGCTTCACCGCTTCGTCGATAGCTATATCGATGCTATGCCGGAGGTACGCCAATGCCGACAACTGTTTGGATCGGACACCCGTCGGGTCAGCGGTATTGCCCTCGATATGGTCTGGGACCACTTTCTGGCCCGTCACTGGCAACAATTCCACCCCCAGACACTGCCTGAATTTGTTCGAGAAGCCAGAGCAGTAGTCGAGCAATATCAGTACAATATGCCAGAGAACTATCTCCTTACCATGAGCCGAATGTGGCAGCAAAACTGGCTACTGCAATACCAGCACCCCGAGTCATTGGAAACCTCCTTAACCCGGATGGCCAGCCGTCGACCCAAACTCCACCAGCTCGCCCTTACCCCTGCGGTATTAATGACGCACTACAACCAGCTTGAGCACCAGTTCTTTTCAATCTACCCGCAAGTGGAGCTAGCCGCACGGGGTTTTCAGCCTAACAGCAAGCAGCCCACGAGTCCGCCCAAAAGCTAAATTGTGTTGTAAAACCAAACTGTATGGATAAAAAAAGAGCGCCGTCTAGGCGCTCAAAAATCAAATTAGGTTTGTAACAATTGCTAGGAGGTTAGGTGTATCGGTTATTTAAACTGCTCTTCTTCTGTCGAGCCGGTCAAGGCCGTAACAGATGAATTGCCACCTTGGATGGTATTAGTCATCTTATCAAAGTAGCCAGTGCCCACTTCCTGCTGGTGAGCGACAAAGGTATAGCCTTTATCTGCCGCTTCAAACTCTGGACGCTGAACCTTCTCAACATAATGACGCATACCTTCACCCTGAGCATACGAGTGTGCCAGTTCGAACATGTTGAACCACATGTTATGGATCCCCGCTAGGGTGATGAACTGGTACTTATAGCCCATGTCCGATAGCTCCTGCTGGAACTTGGCAATGGTTTCTGCATCCAGGTTCTTCTCCCAATTGAAAGACGGCGAGCAGTTGTAGGCCAACAGCTGGTCTGGGTATTGGGCATGGATAGCCTCGGCAAACTTACGTGCCTCTTCCAAGCAAGGGGTTGCCGTTTCACACCAAATCAAATCAGCATAGGGTGCATAGGCAAGGCCACGGGCAATCGCCTGATCAATACCGGCACGCACGCGGTAGAAGCCTTCTTGGGAGCGCTCACCGATAATAAAGTCTTTATCGTATGGATCGCAGTCTGAGGTCAGCAAGTCAGCCGCATTGGCATCAGTACGGGCAATGACTAAGGTGGTAGTACCTGATACATCCGCAGCCAGACGTGCCGCAACCAATTTCTGTACCGCTTCCTGAGTCGGTACGAGTACTTTACCGCCCATATGACCACACTTCTTCACAGACGCGAGCTGATCTTCGAAGTGTACACCTGCCGCCCCAGCATCAATCATATTGCGCATTAGCTCATAGGCATTCAGTACACCACCGAAGCCAGCCTCAGCATCCGCGACAATTGGTAGGAAGTAATCAATACCTTCTTCTGGCGAACTACCGGTTGACCATTGGATTTGATCCGCACGGCGGAATGAGTTGTTGATACGCTTAACCACTGCCGGTACAGAATCCACCGGATACAGTGACTGATCAGGGTACATGCTTGAAGCCGTATTATTATCGGCAGCAACCTGCCAACCTGAGAGGTAAATCGCTTCGATACCCGCTTTTGCCTGCTGTACAGCTTGACCACCGGTCAGCGCGCCCAAACAGTTAACGTACCCTTTTTTCGCGTCACCGTTGACCAGATCCCACAGTTTGTCGGCACCACGCTGCGCGATGGTATTAGCCGGGGCAAAAGAGCCACGTAGGTTAATGACCTCTTCAGCGGTATAGGTACGCTTAACATGCTTCCAACGTGGGTTTTCCGCCCAATCCTTTTCCAATGCTTCAATTTGTTGCTGGCGAGTCAATGTCATAATGATGTCCCTCGTTTCATTTGGCGATAATCCGCATCACATTTTGTTATTGGCGTAACTGACTTTTTATTGGCCCGATAAGCCTGAACTGTCACGGGCCTTTTCTCATTATTGGCTTTCTGATGTTGCTAGATGTTGTTAATAGGTCTTACTAATTCTTTGGGGGCTACCTATCCGCCGCTATGGCAGATATTCATAGCCCGGCAAGGTCAGGAAGTTAACCAGCTCATCACTGGTGGTCAGCTGTGACATCAATACCGCAGCCTCGTTGTACCTTCCCTGTTGGAAATGCTCACTACCCAATTCTTGCTCAAGCACTTGCATCTCTTCTTTCAGCATTTGTTCAAACAGCGCCTTGGTTACCACACTGCCATTACTTAGCGATTTACCGTGCTTGATCCATTGCCAGATCGAAGCGCGTGAGATTTCTGCGGTCGCCGCATCTTCCATCAGGCCATAAATAGGCACGCAGCCATTTCCAGAAATCCATGACTCGATATATTGCACGGCGACACGAATGTTATGACGCATACCTTCTTCGGTTCTGCTTCCTTGGCATGGCTCAAGCAGCATGTCGGCGGTGATAGGAGCATCGTCGCTACGTGAGATGTCTAGTTGGTTAGTCCGTGCTCCCAGCACCTCGTCAAATACCGCTCTGGCGGTGCCAGCAAGCCCTGGGTGGGCAACCCAAGTCCCATCATGGCCATTGTTGGCTTCCAATGACTTATCAGTTTGGATTTTGTTGAGTACCCATTCATTGCGCTCAGGATCTTTGGATGGGATAAAGGCGGCCATCCCCCCCATCGCAAATGCCCCGCGGCGGTGGCAGGTTCTGACCAGCAGCCGTGAATAGGCATTGAGGAAAGGTTTTTCCATCGTCACGACTTGGCGATCCGGTAAAATGCGATCGGGATGATTACGTAATGTCTTGATATAACTGAATATATAATCCCAGCGACCACAGTTAAGCCCCACAATATGTTCTTTAAGGCTGTAGAGGATTTCTTCCATCTCAAATACTGCTGGCAGAGTCTCAATCAGAACGGTGGCTTTAATCGTCCCCCTGGGTAATTCAAAGTTATCTTCGGTGTAGCTGAATACCTCACTCCACCATGCTGCTTCCTGATAAGCCTGTAGCTTAGGAATGTAGAAATAAGGGCCACTGCCTTTCTCCAGCAATTTCTGGTAGTTATGGTAGAAATACAAAGCAAAGTCGAGCAGGCAGCCTGGAATGGGCTCCCCCTGCCAAAGCAGGTGTTTTTCAGGTAAATGCAAACCGCGCACCCGGCAGATCAGCACCGCAGGGTCATCGTTAAGTTGATATTGCTTGCCTGACTCGGGATTGGTGTAGGAAATCGTGCCGTTAACGGCATCTTTGAGGTTCTGCTGCCCGGCGAGCACCTCACCCCAAGCCGGTGCGAAGGAATCTTCAAAATCGGCCATGAATACTTTGACATCAGCGTTGAGCGCATTGATCACCATCTTGCGCTCGACAGGGCCAGTGATCTCAACACGGCGATCCTGTAAGTCCTGCGGGATATTTTGAACGGTCCACTCGCTGTTTCGGATTTCAGCGGTGTCAGGCAGGAAGTCTGGCAGGCTACCTGCATCAATCGCAAGCTGACGATGTTCTCGCGTTGCCAGTAGCTCAGGAACCCTGCCAGCAAAGCGCTGTACTAGCCCTTCCAAGAAAGCTAAGGCTTCATCATTGAGGATGTCAGCCTGCTCTGCCGATAACGGTGTCTGTAGCGATAGCTTCACTTCATGGTTAGTAGACATATCGTTTTCCATTCCTCACGCTCCCTTACGAATGTAACTTAATCACCACCCAAACCAAGTACGCTTTCGTCTACACGCAAACAAACTTGACCTTAACGCCCTATTTACGTTGCCGTAACATACGCCCAATTGCAAGACATGACAATTTAAGCCCGCTAGTAATAACCCACTCACAACCATTAAAAACAACAACTTACAAAAAGTAGAGCAATAACTCAAAACACTGAATTGAAACAAATTTCAGGCAAAAACTCGGTTTTCATTACCAAATCTTAATTCCCGCCATTTCGTAACCACTTACGTAATTAGATTACATAAAACAACAATTCAAACACTTGTACCGATCTGCGTTTCAAACATACATGTTTTCTCCAAAAGCCGTTATGTGCTTAAAAAATAATCGTTAAATACGTCATTATGTCTATTTTTTATACACAGGAAGCATAGTCCCTTAATCAACAGGTTTCATTTATTTTTAGAGCGAAACATAATAAACCTACAAATTAAAGGCAGTTTCATCAGATTGGATAGTTGGAAAATACCAACAAGGAATGGGGAATTAGCATTTTGTGCTGAGATAGGTGGTTTTATCCAAGCACTTAATTTACAGAAAGGAAATAAGACAAAGAAGCCGCAAAATTTGCGGCTCTATACTAAAAATGATGACAGAATGAAGTGCTTACAGTAATTCTTCGACAATATCAGCAAGTTGATGGAAGGTGCGGGTACGGCTGGAGGTCGGCCGCCACACCAAACCAATTTCGCGGTACGCCTCCTGACCGGGAGGCTCAACCACAACCAAATTTTGGTTATGCAGCAAACCATGATCAATAGCCATCTGCGGGATAAAAGTCGTTCCCAAGCCATTGGCAACCATTTGCACTAACGTGTGTAAGCTAGTTGCTGTAAACGGGTTGATCTTCTCTTTCGTAGTCAGTTTACAGGCCGAAACTGCATGATCGGTCAGACAGTGCTCTTTTTCGAGCAAGAAGACTGACTCATCAGGTAAATCAGCATAGCGCAATGGCGTGGTGACTTGCTCCGCCTGGTTACGGCTAATCACCATCTTGAACGCATCACGACCAACTACTTGGCTATGCATGCCTTTAATCTCTACCGGCAAAGCTAAGATCAGAACATCCATCTCGCCATTACGCAGTGCTGCCAGCAAGTTGGTCGTAGTATCTTCGCGTAATAATAAGTTGAGATTAGGGTGCAAGCGATTCACTTCCTGTACCAAATCACAGAGCAGGAAAGGAGCGATTGTCGGGATACACCCCACCCGCAACTGGCCTTCCATGCCATCTCCCGTACAATTTGACAGCTCCATCAAATCTTGGCTTCTGGCTAGCAGCTCCCTACTGCGGGCGACAACATCTTCGCCAGTCGAAGTAAAGACCAAAGACTTATTGTCTCTTTCAATCAGCTGACAACCTATCAGCTCCTCAAGGTTCTGCACCCCTGAGCTCAAGGTCGACTGACTGACAAAGCAACGCTTAGCCGCTTCACCAAAATGTCGAGTTTCAAATAAAGTCACTAAATAGTGCAATTGTTTTAGAGAGGGAAACTTATTCATCGTATTTTTCGATTACATCAATCTATTTATTCCGCTTTTTCCAATCTAACAGTTTCGTTATAGTTTGTCTCGTCCAAACAAGGAGCCAACCGAAAGGTCGGCGACAAACCGAATATTTTAGGAGCACCAAAATGGTACTAGTAGGTCGTCAAGCACCAGATTTTACTGCTGCAGCTGTTCTAGGTAACGGCGAAATTGTTGATAGCTTCAACTTCGCAGAGTTCACTAAAGGTAAAAAAGCAGTAGTTTTCTTTTACCCACTAGATTTCACTTTTGTTTGCCCATCAGAACTAATCGCTTTTGACAAGCGCTTTGAAGATTTCCAAGCGAAAGGCGTTGAAGTAATCGGTGTTTCTATCGATTCTCAGTTCTCTCACAACGCATGGCGTAACACTGCTGTTGAGAACGGTGGTATCGGTCAAGTTAAGTACCCACTAATCGCTGACGTTAAGCACGAAATCTGTAAAGCTTACGACGTTGAGCACCCAGAAGCAGGCGTTGCTTTCCGTGGTTCTTTCCTAATCGACGAAGACGGCCTTGTACGTCACCAAGTAGTTAACGACCTACCACTAGGCCGTAACATCGACGAAATGCTACGTATGGTTGATGCGCTAAACTTCCACCAGAAAAACGGTGAAGTTTGCCCAGCACAGTGGGAAGAAGGCAAAGCCGGTATGGACGCATCGCCAAAAGGTGTTGCTGACTACCTATCAGAGCACACTGCAGACCTAGCTAAGTAATTAGCAATTAACACCATGCTCACGGTGTTAATCAGGCAACAAACGCAATAGCGTAAAGCCAAAGTCAGCCAATAGGCAAAAATAGAATGAGGCCCGGACACACCGGGCCCTTTTTGCATCTGGGCTATGCCATTTTACCCACCTTCCACCTTCCACCTTCCATTCGATTTTTGATCTGACTAATCGTCTCAAAACCCAATATCGTCTACACTGCTTGTCACCCAATCCTTTGTACAGTCGTTGCCATGACCGTTAACCATATTGAAGTTTGTATCGACAACATTGAATCACTCCACCTTGCCCAGCAAGGCGGTGCCACCCGTATCGAACTCTGCTCTTCACTCGCGCTTGGCGGGCTCACTCCCAATGCAGGGTTAATGAAGCTTGCCGCCAAACACGCCAAAGTGCCAGTTTATGCCATGATCCGCCCACGCCAAGGGGACTTCTTGTTCTCGAGCCAAGATAAAGAAATCATGCTGGCAGATGCCCATACCGCAAAACAGGCTGGACTCGACGGACTGGTGATCGGTGCACTTAACAACGACAGTACCGTTGATGAGGATTTCCTTGCCGAACTCAGTCGTCTAGCTAACGGAATGGGACTGACCTTCCATCGTGCGATCGACCAGTGCCTAGATCCAATGGCTGCCTTGGATCTCATCATGAAGCATAACTGCGAGCGCGTACTTACCTCCGGGCTTAAAGCCAATGCCTTCGACGGTATCCCGATGCTGCGAAAAATGGTAGCGCACTGTGGTGAACATGTGGCGATTATGGCCGGTGCTGGTGTCAATGCCACCAATGTCGTGCAAATCGTTCAGCAAGCCGGCGTCAGAGAAGTGCATTTATCGGGTAAATCCACCCGCCCTTCCCAGATGCGCAGCTATGCCGATTCAGCCCATATGGGCAATGCCGAGATCGATGATTTCGCTATCCCGGTCACAGCACCTGAGAAAATCGCTGACGTGGTTCGCGCATTAGTTGCTCTTTAAAAGTCACCGTGGTTATTTTTGCCTTTCGAGGCTATCTATTGACCCATATCAATCTGGATAAGTCGTTGATCTCGTATTTATCTAGATTGGTAGAATAGTGCTATCTACATCAAGCAATTCACCATCCCATTCGTCAAACCCCAGTTTCCGAGTTACTCTTTTGTTATCAAATTGAAGCAAAGTAGAGACTCGCTATGCCTTATACCCCGCCGAAGAAAAAACTCAAAAAAAGCGATTACGATGCCGAGTTGGAGCGACTGCAAATTGAATTGGTCAAGCTCCAGGAATGGATCAAACAAGAAGGGCTGAAAGTCGTTGTGGTCTTCGAGGGGCGGGACGCCGCCGGGAAAGGCGGGGTCATCAAGCGGATCACTGAAAAGCTCAATCCACGGATAAGCCGTATTGTCGCTCTGGCGACCCCCACCGAGAGAGAGCGAACTCAGTGGTACTTCCAACGCTATGTTGCGCACCTTCCAGCAGAAGGTGAAATGGTGCTATTTGATCGCAGTTGGTACAACCGCGCCGGTGTCGAGCACGTGATGGGTTTTTGCACCGATGATGAATACGAGGAATTTCTTCGATCCTGCCCCGAGTTCGAGCGGATGCTCAAGCGATCCGGTATTATCTTGCTCAAATATTGGTTCTCGGTCTCGGATGAGGAGCAAGAAAAGCGTTTCCTTGAGCGCATCAATACCCCTATAAAACGCTGGAAATTTAGCCCAATGGACTTGGAGTCACGTAGTCGCTGGGCCGCCTACTCTGCCGCCAAAGATCGGATGTTCGCTTACACCGATACCAAGCAGTGCCCTTGGTGGGTCGTTGATGCCGATACCAAAAAGAAAGCCAGAATCAATTGTATCTCCCACCTCTTGAGCCAGATCCCTTATCAAGATATCCACTATCCAAACATTAAATTGCCAGAAGTCAACAAAGAAGGCTATGTTCGTGTACCTGAAGAGAACCAAACCTTTGTTCCCGATAGATTCTCGGATGAATGACGTTGAAAGCTATTTCAATATGTTCAACATCAATAAAACGATGTTTTTCATTTGGGGTGAGGTAGTATGTTTGGTGTGAACAATACGTATTGAGGATATGATGAAATTATGGCCAAGGATCTAGCTGCCAATCTTGATTTAAACCTACTCAAAACCCTGCTGGTTATCTATCAAGAGCAGAACTTACGCAAGGCCTCAGAACGGTTGTTCGTTACTCAACCAGCAGTTAGTCATGCGCTGCAAAAGCTGCGTTTGCACTTCAATGATGAGTTGTTCACCAAAACCCGAACAGGTCTGACACCCACTCCGTATGCCGATCAGTTATGCCTTGAGCTTTCACCTGCTCTCGATGGGCTGTTCAAAGCGGTTAATACCAACCAAGAGTTTGACCCGCAAAAATTAACAGGCAAACTGAAGATAGCCTTGGCCCCCCAATATATCTACGCGTTTGGCAGCAAGTTGTATTTATTAATCCAAGAGCAAACACCAAATTGCCAGGTTGAGATCATCAGCTGGAGTGCAACGACCTTTCCAGATCTACTAAATGGTAACCTACAAATTGCCCTTAACTATGATATAGACAACACCAGCAAGGAGCTGTATCGCCAAACTATTCCTGGTGATAAGGGGGTGATCATTGTACGTAGGGATCATCCTTTTAATGAAGCGATGATGAGCATACCCGATGCAAAAGATGAAAGCTTTGCCTGCCTAATCGTACCGGAACGCAATGAACAGGTAACTGATGTAGAGAAATACTTTGCTTACCATAACTTAGAGGCAAATATTAGCTTTCGTTCCACTTCACCGGAAACGATTTTACAAGTAGTGAAACAAACCGATTTACTGTTCCCGACGCTGGACATCATGATTACCGATGATAATCCAGACTTTCGAAAAATTGAGCCATATGTTGACTTTCCCGTAGCCAATTTCGCCTCTGTGTGCTTCTACCACCAATCAAAACATAAAGACCCGTTGACCCAATGGTTGTTTGAACTCATCAAGCAATTACACGATGAACATCAATAGCCCAACTCATTGCAATAAGCACCATGAATAACAGTGTTCAGATTTAGTAATTAGCGAAATAACAAAGCAAAATTTAGTATTTACCTCGCTGGCAAGGAAAGCCCGGCATCACAAAGTCAGATTCTTTGCAGCAGGTAAATAATGAAAAAAACACTACTCACTCTATCGCTCGTTGCCCTGTTTTCGTCGTCAGCCTTTGCCAACAAGCAAGGCGCTTATATCGGTGCAGACATTGGTGCCAATTACGTCGGTTCCTACTACCTAGACAGCAATATTGGTTTGGTCGCCGGATATGACTTTCAGCTATCACCGAAAATTATTGTCGGCATTGAAGGTGAATACCGCAATATGGGCAGTGACAGTGCCTTTGATGGAACGTCAGGAATCAACATCGGTGCAGATGTCAGTGCCTCTTCCTATGGCCTTAACATCAAGCCCAAGTATTACTTCACCGACAGTTTTTACGGCGCAGTTATGATCGGTATGCACCGTATCACTTACAAAGAGAAGCTCACCATCGACAACGACATCTTAGGTGGCAAAGAGACAGCCAATGGCTTTGCCTTTGGTATCGAAGGAGGTTATGAGCTGAACCGTAATGTCAGTTTCCGCGGTGGCATCAAGTCTGCACGAGCCGATGTTCTTGGCTACGACACCGAATTCGGCACCGTTTACATAGGTGTGAACTACAAGTTCCACTAAGTCTTGCACTCATTCAGTTATCAATAAAAACATCGTGCAATAAGCATCGCTTATCAGCCTTATCAATCGAACTAATTAGATAATGTACGGTGTTCAATTTAATATTTATCGCATTGGAAGAGCTAACGTTCATCTGTGCGAACCAACACTTATTACAAAATTTAGAGACCTATTATGAAAAAGACCCTTTTTGCTCTGACTATCGCTTCAATTCTTTCAGCGCCAGCTCTGGCCTCTAAAGAAGGTTTTTATGTTGGTGCCGACATTGGTTCTAACAAAATTGATGGTGAATCTGTAGATGCCGGACTTGGCCTTGTCGGAGGGTACAATTTCCAAATTTCACCACAGGTTGTGATTGGTGTTGAAGGTGAATACCGCAACATGGGTGAAGAAAAGTTCAGCGAACAAGGTTATTCAATCAAATATAAAGCTCACTCATTCGGCGTCAATGTTAAACCTAAGTACTACATCAACGATAACTTCTACGCAGGTGCGCAGCTAGGTGTTCACCGTGTATCTGAAGAACTAAAAGATAATATCGATGTTGTTAACTTCGACGAAACGAATACTGGCATTTCATACGGGCTAGAAGCCGGATACGACTTTAATAACAATGTCACAGTCAAAGGTGGTTACCGTGGCACATCGACCTCTGAGCTAGACTACGATACCTTCTACATCGGTGCCAACTACAACTTCTAAACTCCCCCTCCTAGATTAACCTGACGGCGTCTCGCCGTCAGGTTTACTGCTTATAACTCAACATAGAAAACCTACTCAATGAAATTACGTATTGCATTGCTACTTGCAACCTTACTATCGACAGGTGCTTTTGCTAGCTCAGTAGAAGGTCCATATGCTGGTGTAAAACTTGGCTTTACCGATTACAGCAAGGCAACGATTGCCGGCCAATATGGTTTAACGGCAGGTTATGCTTTTGCCATTGATCCTAGAGTTTCATTGGATATCGAACTCAATGCCATTGAATTAGGCGATAGCATTTTCTTCAGAGGCTTTAGCGGTATCAACTACAAAACCTATAGCTACAGTGCCGTTTTGAAACCTAAATACCACTTTCTGGCGCTTGGTTACCAGCCAGCTTATGTCGCTGCCGTTTTTGGGATGAGTAGGGTCGAGGAGAGTCGGAAATACTATATTGGTGGAGGTGAGTATCAAAAAGATCGCGACTATGACACTACGGGCATCTATGGTTTTGAGGTAGGCCGTGAAGTAACACTTAACCTCAATATTGTCGGTTACTTCAATTACCAAAAAGCAAATATGTTCGGCGAAGATAACTACTATAGAAGCTATGGGTTTGGTATTAATTACAAGTTCTAAGTAGCGATATTCGCCCCTAATTTCGCAAGGGCGAATAATTGTTATTTGGGTATCACAGAAGATCTATTTCAAAATATTTTCGATCTCTTCCTGGCTAGTATGGCGAATATCTTTACCTTTCACGAAGTAGATAATGTATTCGCAAATATTCTGGCAGCGATCCCCGACCCGCTCAATTGAGCGTGCCGACCACATCACCTGAAGAACATTGGGGATCGAGCGTGGATCTTCCATCATATACGTCATCAACTGACGGATAATTGCTTCATATTCACGGTCAATACGGTCATCTTCCTGATAGACCTCAATCGCTGCTTTAACATCCATCCGGGCAAACGCATCCAACACCTCGTGCAGCATACGTACCGCACTCTGACCCAGAGCTTCCAGCGAAACCAACAAGTTATATTGCTTGTTGGTGAAATTTTCCAACGCCACTTTGGCAATACTTTCGGCTACATCACCGATACGTTCAAGATCGGTAATGGTCTTGATGATCGCAATCACCAAACGCAAATCACTGGCCGTCGGTTGCCGCTTGGCAATGATACGGGTACAGGCTTCATCAATAGCCACTTCCATCGCATTGACCTTATGGTCATCTTTAATAACGCGACGCGCCAGTTCGATATCTTGCTTGTGCATAGCCTTGAGCGCATCAGCCAGTTGCTGTTCGACCAAGCCGCCCATTGCCAGTACATAGGTACGAATACTTTCTAGCTCAGCATTAAACTGGCCTGAAATATGACGGCCAAGGCTCAAATTATCTAACATTACGTTCTCCTTAACCGTATCGGCCCGTGATGTAATCTTCGGTCCGTTTCTCTTTTGGGGTGGTGAATATATCATTGGTACTGGTGTATTCCACCAGCTCTCCCATGTGCATAAAAGCCGTGTTATCGGACACCCGCGCGGCCTGTTGCATGTTGTGGGTAACGATAATTACCGTATATTTGGTTTTCAGATCGTTAATCAACTCTTCGATGGTCAACGTTGAAATCGGATCCAGCGCTGACGTTGGCTCATCGAGCAATAAAACTTCCGGCTCAATTGCTATCGCCCGGGCAATGACCAAACGCTGCTGCTGGCCGCCGGAAAGGCCGAAGGCATTTTCATGCAGACGGTCTTTAACCTCATCCCACAGAGCTGCACCACGGAGCGAACTTTCCACAGCATCATCCAATACCCGGCGATCTTTGATCCCCTGCAGTCTAAGGCCATAAACTACATTTTCGTATATGGACTTGGGGAATGGATTCGGTCGCTGGAACACCATACCAACCCGGCGGCGCAGCGAAGCAACATCGACTCTGCCGTCGTAGATATTCTGCCCGTGTAACATCACCTTGCCGTCAACCTTACAGCCTTCAACGAGCTCGTTCATACGGTTGATACAGCGCAGCAATGTAGATTTACCACAGCCTGAAGGACCGATAAATGCCGTCACCTGGCCTTTGGCAATCCGCATGTTGATATCATACAGGGCCTGATGGGCACCATAGTGGAGATCCAGCCCCTCAATTGACAGCGCCGTTTTCTCTTCCGGTAACGCTGACAAATCAACAGGCTCAAACAGGCCAATTGGGGAATTAATTGAAAACATACTCTTTCCTGAATCTCACTATTGCTCCAAGGAGCGGAATTTTTCACGTAAGTGGTTACGGATCCCAATGGCTGTCAGGTTCAAACCCACAATAACGGTGACCAACAAAAATGATGTGGCATACACTAGCGGTCGTGCCGCTTCCACATTCGGACTCTGAAAACCTACATCATATATATGATAACCGAGATGCATAAATTTTCGATCCAAATGCAGGTAAGGAAATTGGCTGTCGATCGGTAACGACGGTGCCATCTTTACCACCCCCACCAGCATCAGAGGCGCAACTTCACCAGCAGCTCGGGCAACCGCCAAGATCAAGCCCGTCATAATCGCAGGGCTTGCCATCGGCAAAACAGTCCGCCACAAGGTCTCAGCCTGAGTCGCACCCAAAGCAAGAGAGCCATGACGGATCGACGTCGGGATCCTGGCCAAGCCTTCTTCGGTCGAAACAATCACCACCGGCAACGTCAAAATCGCAAGGGTCAACGCCGACCATAAAATACCCGGCGTACCAAATGTTGGCGCAGGTAGCTGATCAGCAAAGAACACATCATCAATTTGTGCCCCGACAATATAAACAAAGAAACCCAGTCCGAAGACGCCGTAAACAATCGACGGTACACCCGCCAGATTAATCACGGCAACCCGAATTAACTTGGTAAATATGCTTTTTCCCGCATATTCATGAAGGTAGACTGCTGCCAACACCCCCAACGGAGTCACAATCACACTCATCAACAACACCATGAACACGGTGCCGAAAATAGCCGGGAACACACCACCTTCGGTATTAGCCTCTCGGGGATCATCACTGACAAAGTGGCCTAACTGGCTGAACCAATGACCAAACTTACCGGCGGTCGTAAAGTCATTGGGGAACCATAGATCTAAAATCTGCTCGAGCGGCAGCGTAATTTCCCGTCCCGTCATCTCCCGGACTATCAAACTATCACGACTGAGCTGCTGATGAAGCGTTAACAACTGTTGCTCGATTTGGACAAACCGCTGCTCTAGTAACTGCCGTTCGCCAATCAGTTGTGAAGGATCATCATACTGACGAGCCTTAGCATTAAGCAGCTCAAACTGTTGGTTCAATCTCACCAGTTCCGATTGCTCAATCTGGCTAATTAAATCACGAACAATATTGGCTTGCTCTAGGCTGTGCTCAATCTCTTCCAGCGGGATCTCCACACCATCGTCGATGAGACCGACCGGGAAACCATAGAAACGACCATTCTTCAGCCGCTCTATCACGGCGACACCTGCAGCCGGCTCTTGGCTGACAATATGTGGACCCAGTATGGTTACAAAGTCACTACCCAGCACATCCCGGTTACCGGTTTTGATTACGTAACGAAAAACAGTATCACCATCAAAATCAATGGTATTGATACCTGCCTCTGTCAGTTGGTTAACCGGAACCGTTTTACGCTCATAGATCTCACCAATAACGGTACTTTGGTGACCGTTTTGCTGGATTTCAAATTGATAAACAGGCGCAGGCCAGAAGTAACCTAGTCCTTTCCAACCAATCAATAGCAATAAGCCAAGCACCACGATCAAGCTCAGGCTAACAGCGCCTGCGGTTAGCCATATCCAAGGTGCTCCTGATTTTAACCACCTATTCATTCAATTCGTTTCATTGTTATTAATGTTCCCAGATCATTCATCGATGCCTACTCAGTAATAAATTACAGTGAACTGTATTTTTCACGTAGACGCTGGCGTACTAACTCAGCCACGGTATTAAACATAAACGTAAAGACGAACAGCACAAAAGCGGCCAAGAACATTATCCGATAATGGGAACTGCCCACTTCACTTTCCGGCATTTCAATGGCGATTGTCGCTGACAATGTGCGCATTCCTTCAAGAATATTCCAATCCATGATCGGGGTATTACCAGTGGCCATCAGCACAATCATGGTTTCACCGATCGCTCGTCCGAGCCCCATCATAATGGCCGAGAATATACCCGGACTGGCTGTTAACAGCACCACTCGTGTAAGCGTTTGCCAATGGGTCGCCCCCAAAGCCAGTGAGCCACTGGTCAAATGACCTGGCACTGAAAAAATCGCGTCTTCGGCAATGGAGAAAATGGTCGGAACCACAGCGATCCCCATCGCAATCCCTACCACTAAGGCATTGCGCTGATCATAACCAATCCCCCACTCGTCGCTCAGGTACGCCCTAACATCTCCAGCAAACCACATTTGTTCAAGCCAAGGACTAAGATCAAAACAGGCATAGGCTATCAAAACAATAACCGGCATCAGTATGAGAACATGAAAGCCATTCGGGACCCTACTTCGCCAACTGTCCGGTAACAAAGACCAACCAATCCCGGCCAACAGCATACCCATAGGGAACATCACCACCAAAACAACCATACCAACCAAATGGGATTCCACTATCGGTGCCAGCCAAATACCGGCAAGAAAACCGAGGATAACGGTCGGTAACGCTTCCATCAACTCCACGGTAGGCTTCACTATGCCGCGCATCCGCGAAGACATAAAATAAGCAGTGTAGATCGCTCCTGAAAGCGCAAGCGGAACCGCAAACATCAAACCATAAAGTGCTGCCTTCAAGGTGCCGAAGACCAGTGGTACCAAGCTTAACTTAGGTTCAAACTCATCACTGGCCGATGTCGACTGCCAGACATAGTCGGGCTCCGGGTAGCCTTCGTACCAAATCTTTTGCCATAGTGATGCAATGCCAATTTCCGGATGGGGGTTATCGACATCAAAAACCTGCCAATCATTGTCCTTGTGAGCAACCAGGCGATCTGCTCGTGACGAAATCACTATCTGCTGCGGCAGACCATCAGCAAAAACCGGATCGCGGTATATCGCCCCTTTTACTGTGGTATAAAATGCCGATAATTCTCCGTCCTGCTGCAAAGCAAAAAAGCCCTTGCGGGTATATTCCGGGATCAAAGCGGCTACCGGACTGTCACCAACCTCAAAGTCACGGGTTTTTACCAGCGCTCGCTTACCGTCTTTACGTGTTTCAAACCATTGGGATAACGATTGATCACTGTGGCTGATAAGCAGGGAGTTGGCACCCGATAGCAATGCCAGCTGTTGCGCCTGATTTCCTGTTGGCTCAATCTCAACCACTTCACGCACCCAACCTGAAGTACTGCCAAACGCGACAACATACACCTTTTCACCCGCGAGGACATAGGCCGTACGGGCATCAGGTGTCACTACAATATCTTTGACAGTAGTTGGCAACCCGCTGATAGCAAAGGAGGAAGATTGCCAGTCCGTCCCATTGACACCCAGCACATTGCTGTTTTCAGTAAATAACGCCACTCTGGCCCGGCCATCAGCAGTGATCCCGATAATAATCCCCCGCTGCCCACGGACCGAAGCCGCTAAGGTAACAATCGGTTGGCCTTTAGGGTCAAGTTGAATCCGGTTATGACTTAATGGATAGCTCAATGAAAGGGCGCTATCACCCGGTGCTGTAACCAAAAAGGGTTTAGCAATCAGCACCTCACCAGACTCTCCTCCCAACGCGTATAACCTGTCTGCTGGGAGCGTACGGCCAATACTGGCCACATTGTCGAGAAGCTCAATCTCGCCGACAACTTCACCCGCAGCAGTTCCGGTAAGGCTTATCGCACTCAGGGAGCCGTCAGCAGCAAGGCGATACAGATGATCATTATTGTCACTGACGCGGATATCAGCGGTTTTGTTGATAAAAGCGGTGGTGAATTGCTGCTGGGGGATCACCTTGACAGATGAGAAGATAGGCAGGATCACATACAGGAGATAGAAAAAAATCAGAATGAGGGTAACAAGGACAAAGATCCCACCGGACGTCACACCATAACGAACCAATTTATCTTTTACCTTACGGCCAGGACTCTCTCCCATCAATATCGCACCGGCCTTTGCCATCATTACCTCAATAAATTTACACGTTTACTAATAATATTTCCTTTAGATGACAATTATATGACAAGCCGCCTCCTCCGTCATGTCGGGCACATAGACATAAATGACATAAAAGTGAAATAAAAAATATTTATTATTCAATTCTGTGATTTCGTAAAAAATTCAATATCTTGATCGGTCTGTTAGCCTAGACACACACTTCACATGCTCACATAATAGTCAATATAGAACGGGCAATGACGCCTATGGGTATAAGGACATCGTTATGAAGCATCTGATCATCACTGTCATCGGCCAAGATCGCCCTGGCTTAGTAGAAACGCTGTCAGACGCGGTTTATCAAAACCATGGCAACTGGCTTTCAAGCAGCCTCAGTAAGTTAGCTGGCCAGTTTACCGGCATCCTACAAGTAGAAGTCGCCGAGCAATATGTCGGCGTGCTCAGTAATGCGCTCAAACAGCTTGATGCCCTTCAAGTTCAGGTGGTCGAAGAAGAAAGCAAAACCCTGCAAACTTCCGTTGTGCACCATCTGTTGGTCACGGGTAATGACCGCTCAGGTATTGTCAAAGACGTCACGACCAAGCTCAACCAGCTTGGGATAAATATTCACAAACTCAAAACGCATTCTGACAGTGCACCCAACTGGGGCTACCCTATTTTTTCGGCCCGCTTCCAATTGGAGTTGCCAAGCAGTTTAAGTATTGAGTACGTCCAAGAAGAGCTAGAAAAGATCGCCGATGATCTCACTGTAGATATCGACGATAACTGATCCCTCTTATGCCCCATTAGCAAGTAGGATAACAATGAGCGCAGAACCACTCTACACCGACAAAGAACTGAGTTGGCTATCTTTTAACGAGCGCGTGCTGCAAGAAGCCGCAGATAAGTCTGTCCCGCTGATTGAACGGGTCCGTTTCCTCGGTATCTACTCGAGCAATACCGATGAGTTCTATAAAGTGCGCTTTGCGGATGTCAAACGCCGTATTCTGATCAACGAAGAGCAAGGCAGCAATGACCGGGCCAAGGATCTATTGAGCAAGATCCAAAGCCGGGTACTCAAGCTAAATCAGGATTTTGACACCCTGTACAATGAAATCCTGCTGGAGATGGCAAGACGTCATATCTTTCTGGTCAATGAGCAACAACTCGATGACCACCAGCAGGTCTGGCTGAGAAAGCACTTCCGCACCCGTATTCTGCCCCATGTCACGCCTATCTTGCTGACCGACGATATCGATCTGCTGCAATTCCTGAAAGACGAGTATTCCTATCTTGCCGTAGAAATGCGTCAAGGCAATAGTAAGCGTTACGCCCTGATTGAAATCCCAACCGATCAACTGCCGCGCTTTATCCAATTGCCTGAAGCCAAAGGTAAACGACGCAAAACCCTTATCTTTCTCGATAACATCATCCGCTTCTGCCTCGACGACATATTCAGTGGCCTGTTCGAATACGATGAGCTGTCCGCCTATGCGATGAAAATGACCCGTGATGCCGAATATGACTTGAGCCTAGAGGTTGAACATAGCCTACTCGAGCAGATGTCTGAAGGCCTAGATCAGCGCCTGACTGCTATGCCGGTCCGTTTTGTCTACCAACGCGATATGCCTGCCGATATGGTCGACGTACTCTGCGGCTTACTGAAAGTCTCGAGCTACGACAGTATCATTCCGGGCGGACGCTATCATAATTTCAAGGACTTCATCGGATTCCCAAATGTGGGCCGGGACTACCTTGAGAACAAACAGCTACCAGCACTAGAAAGCACCCAGTTTGTTAATGCTCGCAATGCCTTCGATGCGATCAAGAAGCAAGATATCCTGCTGTACTACCCGTACCACACCTTCGGCCATATGACTGAGCTAGTTCGCCAGGCCTCCTATGATCCGAAAGTACGCAGTATAAAAATCAATATCTACCGCGTGGCAAAAAACTCACAAATCATCGAATCGATGATCGATGCAGCCAATAACGGTAAACAAGTCACGGTAGTGGTCGAGCTTCAGGCTCGGTTTGACGAAGAAGCAAATATCGAGTGGGCCCGCCGTCTGACAGAGGCGGGTGTACAGGTACTCTTTGGCGTGCCGGGACTCAAGATCCACTCCAAACTTTGTCTCATTACCCGCAAGGAGGGTGATGATCTGGTGCGCTATGCCCACCTCGGTACTGGCAACTTCCACGAAAAAACAGCACGGATCTATACCGATTTCTCGCTGATGACCTGCCGCAAGGAGATCACCGATGAAGTTCGGATGGTATTCAACTACATCCAAAACCCTTACCGCCCGGTAAAATTCAACCACTTGATTGTTTCGCCACGCAACTCCCGCTCACGTCTCTATGACTCAATCGACAGGGAAATTGCCCATGCCAAGCAAAACTTACCATCCGGTATTACACTAAAGGTGAACAACCTTGTCGATAAAGGTCTGATTAACCTACTTTACCAAGCCAGTAATGCAGGTGTGAAAATCAAACTGATTATCCGTGGCATGTGTACTTTGATCCCGGGGATCAAGGGGATTAGCGAGAATATCACGGCGATCAGTATCGTCGACCGTTTCCTCGAACACCCTCGGGTCGTCGTCTTTGAGAATAACGGCGAGCCTGATGTATACATTTCTTCTGCCGACTGGATGACGCGAAACATCGACAACCGGATTGAGGTTGGCTGCCCAATTTATGATCCGGAGCTGAAAAAGAAGATTATCGACATACTCAATATCCAGCTTTCTGATACCGTTAAGGCCCGTATTATTGATAAAGAAATGTCCAATCAATACGTTCCGCGAGGCAATAAACGTAAAATTCGCTCCCAGCTAGCGATCTACGACTACCTCAAGCAATCAGAAAAACAGCTTAAGAAAAAAATTAAGAGCGAAAGCAATACATGACAGAACCTGTACGCCCAAGAGAAGTCGCTGCGATAGATATTGGCTCGAACAGTTTTCATATGGTGGTTGCCCGTATTGTCGGGCAAAGCCTACAAATCATCAGCCGTCACAAACAGCGTGTTCATCTGGCCTCCGGGCTGGACGAACACCAAAATCTCGATCAGGCCGCTATCCAACGCGGTTTGAATTGCTTAGCAATGTTTGCTGAACGCCTGCAAGGATTTGAGCCGGAAAATGTTCGCATTGCCGCAACGTACACGTTGCGTCAGGCAAACAATGCCCATGTCTTTCTCAAACGCGCTGAGACCCTGATCCCCTATCCGATAGAAATCATTCCTGGTACTGAAGAGGCCCGTCTGATCTATCTGGGGGTCGCCCACACCCAGCCAGACAACGGACAAAAGCTGATTGTCGATATCGGAGGTGGTAGTACCGAACTCGTTATTGGTGATGGCTTTACCCCTCAACTGGCTTACAGCAAACACATGGGCTGTGTCAGCTACAACAAGCACTACTTTGCCAAAGGTAAAATCAGCAGCAAGAACATGACAGCAGCACAGCTTGCCGCACAGCAAAAACTCGAAAGTATTGCCAGTAAATATACCCGTAAAGGTTGGCAAACGGCCGTCGGCTCATCGGGGACCATCAAGGCGATCCGAGAAGTGCTGATAGGCCAAGGGCACAGTGATGGGGTGATCACCGCCAAGCGCCTGCAGCAGCTTTATGATGCCATCCTCAAGTTCAAAAATTCGGATGATCTCGATTTTGTCGGCCTCAGCGATGACCGCAAACCGGTCTTTGCTGCCGGGGTCGCCATTCTCAGTGCTGTGTTCAAGTCGCTGAATATCAATGAGATGATCTTTTCAGATGGTGCCCTGCGCGAAGGTTTGCTGTATGAAATGGAAGAGCGCTTCCGCCACAGTGATATTAGGGTCAGAACAGCAACGTCAATGGCCAAGCAGTACAACGTCGATATCGCCCAGGCCAACCGAGTCAAGGCAACCGCTGAACAGCTGTACAACCAAGTTGAGCCGCAACCGGGCTTAACCAAAGTCGAACTGGCAACCCTGCTCAGCTGGGGAGCATTACTTCACGAAGTGGGGCTGAGCATCAGCTACCCCGGTTTTCACCGGCATTCAGCCTACCTGCTGCGCTTCAGTACCATGCCGGGGTTCAACCTCGAGCAACAAACTGTGCTGGCGACTTTGGTTCGCTTCCAGCGCAAGAGCTTGAAATTGGATGAAATGCCGGAATTGAGTATCTATAAGCGCAAGCACCTCTACCCGCTGATCCGCACCCTCCGGTTGGCCGTCGCACTCAATGGCCAGCGCAGTGACGAGTCATTACCAGCGATCACTGTCGATGCTGATAAGGAAAAATGGCAACTGACCTTGCCCGATGACTGGGAAGAGAGTAACCGCTTACTAGCCGCCGATTTGCGCCAAGAGCAGGAATACTGGCGTAAAGCAGGTTGGGAGTTGGGCCTTAGCCCAGAGAGCAAGTAGCTGCCAAGTCCTCCGACTAACAATAAGAAGTCTGTAAAAAAGCCGGAGGTATGACTCCGGCTTTGTTATCTTCAAAACACACTTAACTAAAGCCCCAGCTCAGTCAGTGCTTGTTTCACCGCCTCGGCTGGAAGGGGAACATAACCATCCTTCTTCACCAGATCCTGCCCTTGGTCCGACAGGATAAAACGAATAAATTCGCTCTCAAGCGGCGGCAATGGACGCTCAGGGTGTTTATTAACATAGACATACAAGTAGCGCGCTAATGGGTAACGGCCACTGGCTGCATTCTCTATGGTCGGCGCAATATAATCGCTTCCTTTGCGGGCAATGGGCAGCGCCCGGATCCCGGTGGTCTGGTAACCTACACCGGAGTAGCCAATAGAATTAAGGGATGTCGATACAGATTGTACAACCGAGGCCGAGCCCGGTTGCTCGTTGACATTATTGCGAAAATCTCCCTGACACAGGGCTTTTTGCTTGAAATAACCATAGGTGCCGGAGACCGAGTTTCGGCCGAAAAGCTGGATCCCTCGCTTTTCCCAACTACCTGTTAGCCCCAACTGTCCCCAGCGGGTGATCGACTGGTTACCGCCACAACGCAAGGTTTGCGAAAAAATGGCATCGAGTTGGCTAAAGTCCAGCCCTTGAAGTGGATTATCCTCGTTAACAAACACCGCCAATGCATCGATTGCAACCCTGATTTCGGTTGGCTTGTAACCATACTCCTGCTCAAAAGCAGCGACTTCCCGTGCCTTCATCTGCCGACTCATCGGCCCGAACTGGGCAGTCGCCTCTATCAAAGCCGTTGGTGCTGTTGATGAACCTGCCGCCTGTACCTGAATATTCACACTCGGGTAAGTACGCTTGAATTCTTCCGACCAATAGGTCATCAGATTGGCAAAAGTGTCCGAACCAGCCGAGGATAAATTACCGGAGATCCCTTTCACTTTTTCATAATGAGGCAATGGACCATGATCGGCCTGAACAGGGCCAGCAACAAAGACTGGCAGAAGAGGTAATACAATAGTGAGCGCTATTTTCTGCCATCGGCTAATAGCTTGCCTGATCCGGTTAATCATTCGGTTATTGTAACTCCTTAAACGACAACAGCGGCCCTTAGGCCGCTGAATACTTTAGCATGTTTCACCGCAATTCGGCGTGCTTTACACTTATGCCGCGTGTGCGATCAAGCGCTGTGGCAAAGTAAATGAGAAAGTACTGCCGACATCCACTTCACTCTCAATCTCAAGGTGTGAGTCGTGATGGCTCAAGGCATGCTTAACAATCGCTAGGCCTAATCCGCTGCCACCAGTCTCACGCGACCGTGCCTTATCAACCCGATAGAAACGCTCGGTCAGGCGGTGAATATGCTGCGGCTCGATACCTTGCCCTTGATCAGTGACCTCCAGTCTCGGACCTGCCGACGTCAGGAACCAGCGTACCTTCACTTCAGCATCCGGCGGTGTATGCTTAACCGCATTGTAGACCAAATTGGAAATCGCACTGCGCAGCTGGTCTTCATCACCCAAAACTTTGAGCGAAGGATCCACTTCAAAAGTAAACAGCTGCTCTTTACCGCCGCTGAGCGAAATGGCCTCTTTTTCCAACACATCTAGCATCGCCGGAACATCAATAGTCTCTTCGAGTTCGATGTTCGGTGCCGCCTCGATTTTCGACAAGGTCAACAACTGCTCGACCAACGAGTTCATCCGGGTCAACTGTTCCGTCATCACCCCATGGGCTTTATCCCACATCGGGCCCACCAGCATTTCTGGGTCTTTCGACATTTCCAGATAGCCTTGTAGCACCGTCATCGGGGTTCTCAGTTCGTGGGATACGTTAGCAAAGAAATTGCGGCGCATACCTTCAAGCTGCTTAACCTGAGAAACATCCCGCACCACCATCAGGTATTCACCTTCGGTGTAATGCATGATCCGTAGCTCAAGAGTACGGTCATAATTGAGCGGCGATGTAATTTCGAGCGGAACCTCAAAAGATTGCTTGCTCAGGTAACGAACAAAGTCCGGGCTCCGGAGCAAGTTACTGATCGGCTGGCCGGCATCGTCAGGCCAACGGAAACCAAGCAGGTGTTGGGCAAGCTTGTTACACCACACGATGTTCCCTTCGCTGCGAAAGACAACAACAGCATCAGGAAGGGATTCCGCACCGTTTCTAAAACGGCGGATCAAGGTTGCCAGCTCTTTGCGACGACGTCGGTTACGTTGCTGCAAACGGTAAATACCATTGAAAAGAGGCTCCCAGCTGCCCGATCCCGAAGGAGGCGTCAGGCTACGCTCTTTCCATAACCAATTAGACATCTTCAGCAGATTATGAAAATGCCAAATCAACTGGATCCATGTTGCGACCAGCAAAAACCAGGGCATATAACCAAATACCCACCCCAGTGCGATCCAAGGCAAGTAGAAAAAGAGTAGTTCCCAGACTAACTTTTTCCACGAAAGCCGTTCTACCATTTATAACTCCGTCACCACGTTACCCGCAGTGCGCCTGCTTTATTGTTACTATTAAAACTAAACTCGGGTCGAGAAACGGTAACCCGCTCCACGCACCGTCTGAACCAATTTATCGTGACCACCAGTCTCTAGTGCTTTACGCAAACGACGAATGTGGACATCAACCGTTCGGTCTTCAACATACACATTGGTACCCCAAACGTTGTTCAGCAGCTGCTCGCGGCTGTATACACGCTCTTGGTGAGTCATGAAGAAGTGAAGCATCTTGAACTCGGTTGGCCCCATGTCCAGCGGTTGTTCGTTAGAGGTCACGCGGTGAGATACCGGATCAAGCTTCAGGCCCTGAACATCAATCACATCGTCCAAAGACGTCGGCGAAACGCGGCGCATTACCGCCTTCAGGCGTGCCATCAACTCTTTCGGCGAAAATGGTTTGGTGATGTAATCATCCGCACCCACTTCCAGCCCACGTACCTTATCTTCTTCCTCGCCACGGGCTGTCAACATAACAACCGGGATCTGACGAGTCATTTCATCGCGCTTCAAGTGCTTGATAAGATTAATTCCTGAGCCACCTGGTAACATCCAATCGAGCAAAATCAGCTCTGGATAAGGTTCGCACAGTTTCTCAAGCGCCATGTCATAATCTTCGGCTTCAACAGCCTGATATCCCTTCTGCTCAAGAACGAAGCAAAGCATCTCGCGAATTGGAGCTTCATCCTCTACAACAAGAATCCGTCTTACCATCGTAGTCAATACCTATTAATTGCTGTCTTTCGGCGCCATTATGTGTGTTAAGTATGACACTTTTGTGACTTTCACGGAGAAATACGTAACTGAACGTATATCATACTGTCATATAGCACTTTGTTGCACTTAACTGCAACATATTGATAAAAAACATGATTAGGGCTACTTCGCTTTCAATGACAAGTAGCCCATACATCAACCTCTTACTTGGATCCGGCTCCGGCCACCACCTTGCGCCTCTACAGAAACCTGTACACCGATACGTTCAACCAAGGTCCCGACATGGGAAATGACCCCGATCTGCCGCCCATCAGCCTGCAAGGCATCAAGGCAGGCCAACGCCATCTCTAGGCTATCGGGATCGAGGGTACCGAACCCTTCATCAATGAACAGCGAGCCCAGCTGGCGGGTATCCGCCGCCAATGACGCTAGCGCCAGAGCAAGAGCCAAAGAGACCAGGAAGCTTTCACCGCCGGATAACGACTCCACGCTACGCACTTCATCGCCCATATCATGGTCAATAACCTGAAGCGCCAACGGGCTACCCGGAACGGGCTGCAACGCATAGCGTGGCGCCAAGTCATGCAAATGTTCGTTGGCCAGTACCACCAATTGCTGCAGGGTCAGCCCCTGAGCCAAGGTACGGAACTTATTACCTGTTGCCGAGCCTATCAGCTCATTCATCTGAAGCCACAGTTCAGTGGTGGCTTGCTGTCTTTTGAGTTGCTCGGTCAACGCCCCGGATTGTAACTCGGCTTGCTCGGCCTGTACCAAGCGCTGCCGGTCCTGGAAGATCTGTTCATCCAACGCCGCCTTATCCGTTTCCCAACCAGCAACAACCGGTGAAGCAACGGGCTCAGCCGCGTCACTTTGATCAAGCTGAATATTGCTATCGTCAATCTCGATACTATGTGCATCCAGCCATTGCTGAGCAATAGTTAACGCCGGTTGATGTTCGACCTCGGCCAGCTCTCGCTCGGACAATACCGTGTTCGCCGCTGCCAACGCTTGCTCCAGCTGTTTCAAGTCTTCACGCTCTTGCGCTAGCCATCCTTCGCTATGGGTCAGCAAGGCGGTCAGCGCCTCATCGGTCAACTCAAATTGCGTCAGCCACTGCATCCACTGTGTTTTCTGCTCAGCCAGAGTCTGTGTAGCATCACTATACTGCTGTTGCATCGCTTTCAAGGCGGCATCCGCCGCTGCCATGGCCTCGCCCGATTGGCGTTGCTGTTGCTGAGCATGGTCCAATGCCAGTTGCTGGTTATGAATTGCCTGCTTGTGATGGTTTTCAACCGCCGCGATATCCTGCTCACCAATGAGCGCTACACGCTGCTGCCACAGCTGCTCTTTTTCCTTGGTCAACGTCGTCATTGCAGCGGTGATTTCCGTACTACGCTGATCGGTATTACGCAGCGCCGTTTGTGCTTCAGCCAACTGCGGTGCTAGCAAGCCTAACTGCTTATCTGCCTCAACCAATGCGGTTTGATTGGTCAAGAACTGCTGTATCTGTGTATGGAGCTGGGTAAAGAAAGCTTCTTCCCCGACATTTTTCAGCTGCACTAACCACGCATCATTACCGTACTGGCCATTCAATGCTTCTGCGCGTGCCGTCAAGATTTCCGTTTGGGTTGCTTGCTGTTGCTCTAGTGACTGCAGGCGGGATTGCCATTGCGTCTCCTTCTGAGCATGGCCATGCAGCTGATCGACTAGCTGGCTCTGGGTCTGTTGTAACTGCTGCCACTGCCGCTCCAGCTGACGCCCTTGCTCAATACTGCGTTGACGCTCCTCACCGGCTTGCTGCAGCTGCTTCAAGACAATATCCACCTGCACGACATCCGCTTGCCATTGTTCAAACAACACGGTTACCCCTGCCAGATCCGATTCAGCCGTTAGCTCCGAAGTGGTTCTATCCGAAGTTGTTTTCTCCGAAACCACTTTTTGGCACAGGGTTACAAAGGCAGGCTCATATTGCTGGTAGACCAGCCCAATCTGCTGCCCCAGAGACTGACGTTCAGCCTCTAGTGCAAGCAAACGCGGCTGTTCAGTTACCTGTAGCTGCTGCAATTGGTTGATTTTCGCTTCCGTTACCTGTTTCTGTTCAGCCAACTCTGTCACTCGCAGTTGCTGGGCCTGCAGCAGCCCTTCAACCACCGGATTGTCTGTGGCATAGGGGTGTTCGAGCGAGCCACACAATGGACAGGCTTCACCGCCTTTCAATTCAGCCCGGTAATCGTCGAGCTGCATCACCGCACGACTTTGCTGCAGCATGCCTTCGGCTTCTTTGTGCTGTGTCGACAACGTTGCCAACTGGGGTACCAAGCTAGCCAAACGCTGCGTAGCATCGACTACACGTTTGGTGCTACCTTGCCATTCCCCATCGGCCTTACTCTGCTGAAGCAATAGCGATTGCCATTCTTTCGCACCAGAAATACCTTGGCGCAAGGTATCACGCCATTGCTGCTTATCTGCGTAATGCCCCCGCTCTTGGGTCTGCTGTACTTCCAGAGCCGCGACATCAAGACTCTGGCGTAGTGCTTCGCAAGCCTGCAGCTGCTGTTGTAGATCATTAGCTTGCTGATCCAATGTCGCTTTACTTTGGGAATGAGTCTGTAGCTCACGTCCAATCTGCTGTTGCTCTTTACGCAAATCGCTATTGGCCCGATGCGCGGCAAGATAGCGTTTCACATTATCTTCGACTGAGGAGGCTTGCTCTGCCAACCGCTTTACATCGTGATGCTGCGTAAAGTAGTCCTGTAACTGTTCAGCTTGCTGCTGATAGCTCTGCTGCGCGTGTTGCAATTGCGCCACGAGTTGTTGTTGCTCTTGCTGGGTATGACGATAATGTTGACACTGTACATTGAGTTCACGCCACTGGTCGTGCAACCCCGATATTTTCTGGTCCCATTTCGTCGCCTCTTTGAGCTTTGATTCAATGGCTTGCCACTGTTGCTCTACGTCTTTGAGTGCCCCCCGCACTGCCACCACTTGCTGCTCAGCTGTTTGATGGCCTTGGGTTTCTGTCGCCAAAGCCGCTGTCGCAGCAGCTAAGCTATCAGTGACTTTTTTGAGCTGTACCTGCGCTTGCTGCAATAATGACAAATCGCGCTGGGCGGGCTGTACCTGCTCAATCAAGGTCAGTTGGGTATACCGTGGCGCCGCGCCGGCTTTTTGCTGGCTTGCGACTGCAGACTGGGTTTTCGCCTGTTCGACACGTGTCGCCAACATGCTCGCTGTCTGCAGTGTCTGCCGATGCTGTTTGAACGCTTGCAGCTGGCTATCGAGTTGTTCCACCTGCAGTTTCAAGGTTGCTACTTGGCTCAGCAGAGCATGTTTTTCTTCATCAGACAGCAGCGCAATATCGCCTAGCTTATCTTGCAATTGCGTTAGGGCTAGCTTCTCTTCACGGGCTCGTTCATACGCGGCAACCGAAAGCTGACCGTAAATTTCACCACCAGTCATGCGCTCCAACAACGCCGCACGATCATCGGCGCCCGCTTTGAGGAAGGCAGCAAATTCACCTTGGGGAAGCATTACCGCCCGACGGAATTGCTCAAAGGTCAAACCAATCAAACGTTCTATTTCGGCTTGAAGCTCTTGTTTCTTCCCTGCAAACCGTTGACCCGTGTCGATATTTTCCAGCCACTGCTCAGCAGCCTGCACACGACCTTCTGCCCGGCCCCGTGCGCGGCGGACATGCCAGTGAGCTCGCCAATGGCTACCGTCATTGGCGACAAAATCGACTTCAGTGTAAGCCTCTGCCTTACCGCGCGATAAGATGCTGCGTACATCGTTGGCTTTGATACGGCTACCGTCACCGTCACGGCCAATTTCGGCATCGTTTTTCTTATTAGATTGCAAACGGGGAATACGGTCGTACAGCGCCAGGCAAATGGCATCAAGCAAGGTCGATTTCCCTGCCCCGGTTTTGCCAGTAATGGCAAACAAGCCAGCTTCACCCAAGCGCCCACCCGCAAAATCTATTTCAAACTGGCTCTGCAGGCTCGCTAGGTTTTCACCACGTAAGGCTATAATTTTCATTGTTTTTCTCCCTCACGTGACGCGGCATCACGATCATTACCCGCCTCATCCTCAACCTGGATCAATAGTTGCTCAAAAGCCGATGCCATCGCAGTATCCGGCTCTCCGTTATATTTTTTCGCCCAACTCAGCGCAAACACTTGCTCAGGGGAAACCTCCGATAAACGACGATGGTTCAAGCCATCCTGCTGCTCTTGCTGCTGATAGTGCGGGGTGATTTTGGCTAAGCGCACCGCTTTGCCTTCTATCGCTAGCATGACTTTTTCACGCAATAACGCCTGAGGCTTATCAAGCAGCACATGCACCTCTAAGAAAGGCTGCTGCTCACGCGGTACGTCTTCAACTTCCAAGGTCTCAAGTTCAGCCAACACCTCGTCCAACGAGGCAGGCTTAGCCGGAACTTTTAGCATATCAACCACACGGGGGATCAATAACGGCTCAATCGCTGTTACCTGCTGGCCCTCGAAATCAACCAATACGACTTGGTGCTTATAGCGGCGTTCAGACATCGACAGCGGTAACGGCGAGCCGCTGTAGCGAATGTGGTCCTGCTTAGTCACCATCTGCGCCAGGTGCAAATGCCCCAGTGCGACATAGTCTATATCGTCGGCAAAAATAGTGGCCGGCAAGGCATGTTGGTTACCACCGAGTACCCTGCGTTCAGACATTTCCGACAATTTTCCCGACGCCATGTAAGCGTGCCCCATTCCGATCAAGGCTTGATCCGGTTGCTGTAACCGGCGTGCGGCATCACTCACCTCGCCATACAGGGTTTCGACGCCTTTGATAAGGCGGTCTTCCTCTTCATCCAAATCTTCGGTACGAAGATCGGCACTGCGCAAGAAAGGTACCGCCAATACCCACGCGGCTTGCTGACCCGCCTTGTTGGTCAGCGGGACCAGCATTCGCTCGGTATCCAACTCACCATCGGCAAGGCGGTGAACACCACCGACAATATGTAAGTCAAACGCCTTGAGTAGCTCATGCGGGGCATCGAGCTTACTAGGGGAATCGTGATTGCCACCAATCATCACCACGTTCAAAGCCGGCATGCTTTTCGCCATACGAGCCAAGAAACGGTACAGCATCCGCCACGCACTCGCCGGCGGGTTAGCGGTATCAAAAATATCACCAGCGACCAGCAGGGCATCTATCTGCTCCTGCTCAAGGGTCTGCGCCAGCCAATCAAGAAATGCCTGATGCTCAAAATCGCGGTTATAGCCATGCAGCTGGTGACCCAGATGCCAATCGGAGGTATGAAGGATCTTCATTGCGGTCAATATGCCGTGCTGGAAAAACTGTTCCGAATTGTACCGCACTTTGTGATATGCCCAAGCAGCAGAGCACGAAAACTTAAGACAAAAGCCAACCAATGCAATAAGATTGACAGCCAAATGCACAACCAAGGATTTGTAACAGCCATGATGTGGTTTAAAAACGTACTTACCTATCGCTTCAGCCGCGAGATCGACCTCAATCCTGACCAACTGGAAAAGCAGCTTGAAGAATTCCGCTTCACTCCTTGTGGTAGCCAGGATCAGCAAAAATTTGGTTGGGTCCATGCTCTGGGTAAGCACGGCGATATGTTCACCCATGTGATTGGTGACAACATCCTGATTTGTGCGCGCAAAGAAGAAAAAATGCTACCAGCTTCAGTGATCAAAGAAACATTGAATGAGAAGGTGGACGCCCAAGAACTTGAACAAGGCCGCAAGCTAAAGAAAAGCGAAAAAGACACCATCAAGGATGAAATCGTGATGGATCTTCTACCTCGCGCCTTCAGCCGCAAGAGCCAAACCTACGCGCTGATCATGCCAAAAGAAGGCTATGTCTTGGTTGATGCGGGTAGCTTCAAAAAAGCCGAAGATATGCTGGCACTGCTGCGTAAGTCTATCGGTAGCCTGCCGGTTATTCCGGTAACACCAGAGAAGCCCGCAGAGCTAACCATGACCGAGTGGGTTCGTTCGAACACATCTCCAGACGGCTTCACTATTGGTGAAGAAGCCGAGTTGAAAGCAATTCTGGAAGACGGCGGTGTGATCCGCTGTAAGCAGCAGGACCTGTCGAGCGATGAAATAATGGCCCACATCGAAGCCGATAAGTTAGTGACCAAGTTGTCTATCAACTGGCAGGACCGCATTGATTTTGTCCTTGGCGACGACCTGTCAATCAAGCGCCTGAAGTTCTCGGACGAGCTGAAAGATCAAAATGAAGACATCGACCGTGACGAGATGGCTGTGCGTATTGATGCCGATCTTTCTCTGATGGCTGGTGAGTTTTCCGCTTTCCTACCGAACCTATTCGAAGTCCTTGGCGGCCTTGAAGCCAAAGGCTAACAGCCTGTAACAATGATGGTGGCACTATCTCTATTAGTGCCACATTTTCCTTTCGCTTGGCTTCACCACCTCCGACCGAAGTACACACCACACTATTAGCCAAGTCCCCCCACAAAGCCATCTCACCGATCCAGTCAATTTGCCATTTACAGCCACAAGCCACGAAACTTCCCCTGTTTACTGAGTTAGCATTGCTATTGAGGGGTAGATCACAGTAAAATCCCGCCTCAACTCCGTATCCCCCTGCGATACGGCCTGATTTGCAATCAGACACTGGAATTTAAGAGCTATGTTTAAACCTGAATTGTTATCGCCTGCGGGCAGCCTTAAGAACATGCGTTACGCATTCGCCTATGGTGCAGATGCAGTCTACGCCGGCCAACCACGTTACAGCCTTCGTGTCCGTAACAACGAATTCAACCATGAGAACCTGAAGATCGGTATCGACGAAGCTCATGCTCAAGGCAAAAAGCTTTACGTGGTATGTAACATTCAGCCACATAACTCTAAACTGAAAACCTTCATCCGCGATTTGAAACCTATCGTAGAAATGGGCCCTGACGCACTTATCATGTCAGATCCTGGCCTTATCATGATGGTTCGTGAAAACTTCCCAGAGATGCCAATTCACCTATCCGTTCAGGCTAATGCCGTTAACTGGGCTACCGTGAAATTCTGGTCCACGCAAGGTGTCGAGCGTGTCATCCTGTCTCGTGAACTTTCGCTAGAAGAAATCGAAGAGATCCGTGAACACTGCCCGGAAACCGAGCTGGAAATATTCGTTCACGGCGCACTCTGCATGGCTTACTCTGGTCGTTGCTTGCTATCTGGCTACATCAACAAGCGTGACCCTAACCAGGGTACCTGCACCAATGCTTGCCGTTGGGAATACAAAACAGAGAAAGCCACTGAAAACGATGCCGGTCAGATTGTTGAAGTACAAGATGCCAGTGTTCAGGTGCAAGAAGCTGAAGAGCGCCCAGACAATACATTGGGTCTTGGCAAGCCAACTGACGAAGTCGTACTCCTAAGTGAAGCACACCGCCCAGAAGAAAAAATGGCCGCTTTCGAAGACGAGCACGGCACATACATCATGAACTCGAAAGATCTGCGTGCTATCCAGCACGTTGAGCGTTTGACCAAGATGGGTGTCCACTCTCTGAAAATCGAAGGCCGTACCAAATCTTTCTACTACTGTGCACGTACTGCACAGGTTTACCGCAAAGCGATTGATGACGCGGTTGCCGGCAAGCCATTTGACGAAAGTTTGATGGGTACCCTGGAGAGCCTTGCTCACCGTGGTTACACCGAAGGCTTCCTGCGCCGCCACACGCACGATGCTTACCAGAACTATGACTACGGCTACTCAATTTCTGACAGCCAGCAGTTCGTGGGCGAGTTCACCGGCAAACGCCGTGGTGACTTGGCCGAAGTCGAAGTGAAGAACAAGTTCATCGTGGGTGACAGCCTAGAAGTCATGACTCCGCAGGGCAACGTGATCTTCACCCTTGAAGCGATGGAGAACCGCAAATCTGAAGTGATTGATGATGCCAAAGGTAACGGCCACTTCGTGTTCATTCCTGTCCCACAAGACATGAATCTAGAATACGCATTGCTGATGCGTAACCTAAACTCAGGTGAAAACACCCGTAACCCACACGCACCTAAAGACGGTAAATAATCGCCATGGCGTTATTGATCACCCAAAAGTGCATTAACTGTGACATGTGTGATCCCGAGTGTCCAAACGAGGCGATCGTCATGGGGGCCGAAATCTACGAGATCGACCCCGACAAATGTACCGAGTGTAAAGGGCACTATGACAAGCCGACCTGTCAGTCGGTATGTCCTATCACCAACTGTATCATTACCGATCCTGACAACGTCGAAACAGACGAAGCCCTGTTCGAAAAGTTTGTTACCCTTCAAGGATTGGCTTAACGAAAAAAGCGCCGTAAGGCGCTTTTTTTGTATCTTTATCCTAACTAATTATCCCTCAACTGGCGTCCGCAACAAGGCCACACATTGTGATGGCGGAATAGGCTTTGGCTTAGGCTTTTTCTTCACCTTAGCCACCTTTTCTTTCTTCGGTTTTGGCTTAGGTTTCCAGGAAGCAAGCTCTGCTCCACATCCATCACCTGTCGGCGGTGATTGTTGCGCTTTACAGTTACTGTCGCCATCAGGGCAATGGAGCCTGACATGGAAATGGTAATAATGCCCCCACCATGGTCTGACTTTTTGCAACCATGTCCGGTCTGTCCACTCGCGCTGGCATAGCTGTTCTTTGATCACCGGATGGACAAATATCCGTGCGACCCGCTCGTCGGCGGCTGCCAGCTGTACCATCAGGGCTTGCTTATCACCCCAGTTCTTCTTGTTGATTTTATACTGCTTGATGTGCACCATCGGCAGCGGCTGGACATCAATCAGCTCCGTCTCGTTTAGCGGACGTTCTCCGAGCTTGAGCCAGATATCCGCATCTAACCCGGTCTGGTGACTGGCATGGCCAGACGAAAAACGCCCACCACGAGGCATCGCAATATCACCGACCAGCAATTGGCCAAGCTCTAGCTGATGGACGCTTTTAGACAAATCATGCAAAAAACGAATCATCGATTCATGGCCGTAAAACCGCCCCCGCTGGGAGCGCATAACCTGATAGCCATCTCCCTCCAACGGCAGAGGCTCAGCCCCTGCCAAGCAACCGTTATTGTAAGTACCGATAGACTCCGACTGGCCTTGTGTCGGCGCTTTTACTTTTTCCCATGGGCTGGCAGCTACCGGCAAGCCCAGCGCGAGCCCCAACAACAGCACAAAAAAGTACCTCATGACTGATCCTTTTGTCTTTATTTTCTTGCTCTCTTCAGCATAGCAAGCAATAAAAAAGCTGCCCGTAGGCAGCTTGATCATTTGGGATCGAAAAGCAAAAACACGATCTTTATTTCATTTGCTGATCCAAGTTCAAAATGGTCAGAGCATTACTGACGCTGGTTGCCAACACATCGACAACACCAGATCGTAATGCCCCGAGCAAGGCCAACGCCTTACTGTTCTCCGCAGCGGTCACCACCACGGTAGGTATATGCCTGAGCTCTTCCATACTAAGCCCAATCACCCTGTCGCTCATCATGGTATCGGCACGTCGACCTTGGCTATCGAAAAAGTCGTAACCGGCTATATCACCAACCACGCCTTTACGGATCCTCGCCTCGACAATTTCCTGCGGGGTAAACCAGCCCAGCTTAACCATATGACTGTTTTCATTCATGTCCCCGACACCGACCAAGGCCACATCAGCCCGGCGTGCACGATCAAGGGTCTCCTTCACCGTGCCATTCTTCATGAAGGCTTCTCTTACCGTGATATCTTCCACGTAGGCCGGTGCATAAAGGGTTTCACTGATCCCGTCATATTTCTTTGCCAACAGACGGCAGATATGGTCAGCATTAATCGCATTACCGGAACGATGAGTACCGCCAATACCAGACACAAAACGGCACTTGCGGTGGGGGACAACCCCTACATGGCTGGCAATGGAAGCAATATTACGTCCCTGCCCCACGGTCACCACCATATCATCGGTCAATATCGAGGACAGGTAGCTAGACACTAAGCTTGCCACCTGCTGACGCTGGCTTTCGTCATCAGGCTGGTCAAGGGCTATCAGTGCTCGCTTCAGGTTGAAACGCTCAACCAACTGCTGCTCCAGTTTCTCGCTGAATACCGGGTGGTACTTCACGGTGATTTCGACCACGCCTTCATCTCTGGCGCGGCGAAGCAAACGGCCGACTTTGGCTCTCGACATCCCGAACATCTTGGAGATCTCTTCCTGCGTTGCCCCATCCTGATAGTAAGCGATGGCTATCTCGGTAAGCTTGTCGCTGTCAACGTGGGTGGTGTCATTCTGGGGCGCTGTCATGGCCATACCTTTGTTACAAATAGGGTTAAAACTGAATAGCTATTTTAGCGGTTATCGGAAAAGACAGCGAGTACCAACCCCAGACAGCCCGTAGAAATGAGACTTTGCCCTTCATCCAGCTTATACAAATAGCTTTTAAAGCAATATGTTCCTAAAGCTAAAAAGACTACCCATTTAACTTTGGCAGCCAACGCAGAAAAGGCATACCTCTAATCAGATCTAGCCGCAGGGGTATAACCATTATCAAAAATATAACTTGAATCGGTATAGCAAAGGACACCGTATTGATCTTGAAGCCAATACACTTTAATTCCTGATCCCTTCGGCAAATCACCGCTTAGATTCACATTCAAAGTGAAATACAGACACTGCTTTTCAACGAACTCAAACGCCACGTCGAGAAAATCAAAATATCGTCCAACTTGCGGGAAAAGAGCTTTAAAAATTGCTTCTTTGGCTGAAAATAGCAAAGTGTTTAGTAGCCTATCTTCCAATGGTATTTCATTAATTTTCTGTTTTTCAGCCTGATCTATCACCATACCAACAAAGCTCTGATAAATATCCGGTTCAATCAATCTCTCGATATCTAGACCAATACCGGCATCGGGAGCGTTATTTAAAGCAACGACACACACCGCATATCCCTTGCTATGGCTAATACTGCCAACCACACCTTGTGGCCAAAGGGGCTCCCGTGACGCTCCTCGTCCAACATATACAGCATGATAATCAAGTTGCTGTAATGCCGATTTAGCCAAATACCGACCGGCCAAATACTCAGCTTGGCGCTTATATACAGATCTCGCTATTTCATCAGGACACCTCACCCCAAAGTGCTCGAACTGCGAATGCTCAAATTCACTCGACTCGAATTGACAGATTTCGCAGTAAGCCTCCAAATGTGGCAGTACCAATTCCTGTTTGTTATATATAAAAGACATTCCATTACTATCCACTTTATAACGCCACAGCCGATAGTAACAAAGAAGCAAACTATTGATCATAAAGACCATTGTAATAAATACTAAAAAGCCCAGCCTTTCGACTGACCTCTTAATAAATGGCGGAGCTGCTGGGCTTGTGCACAAGTGGGATTCATTCGACCGCAGGGTGAAGATAATATCCAGACGTAAAAAAGCCCAAGCATTTCTGCTTGGGCTTAGTATAAGTGGCGGAGCGGACGGGACTCGAACCCGCGACCCCCGGCGTGACAGGCCGGTATTCTAACCAACTGAACTACCGCTCCACACGGTGATAGACACTTTCGTCTCTATCCGATATCCGTCGTTCAATACGTATATCTAAATTGGGAGCCTGGCGATGTCCTACTCTCACATGGGGAGACCCCACACTACCATCGGCGCTATTACGTTTCACTACTGAGTTCGGCATGGGATCAGGTGGGTCCATAATGCTATGGTCGCCAAGCAAATTCTTTTGAATACATTCCGCTGGCTATAAAGCCCGCTAGCTACGTTAAGTTGCTCTCTCGCTCGGTCATTTAGCAGGCTAAACTCCCTTACTCGACTCACAACTTGTCTTGCTATCGAACTTTATCCCGGCGCTACCTCTGGTAGGCGGAATATCTTCATAATCTGGGAAAATCTGACTAGGTTCTCAACACTCATTCAAGTGCTCATGGAGTCCGTAAAAACCCCTTGGGTGTTGTATGGTTAAGCCTCACGGGCAATTAGTACAGGTTAGCTCAACGCCTCACAGCGCTTACACACCCTGCCTATCTACGTCGTAGTCTTCAACAACCCTTTAGGAACCTTATAGGTTCAGGGATGACTCATCTCGAGGCTCGCTTCCCGCTTAGATGCTTTCAGCGGTTATCGATTCCGAACTTAGCTACCGGGCAATGCGTCTGGCGACACAACCCGAACACCAGAGGTTCGTCCACTCCGGTCCTCTCGTACTAGGAGCAGCCCCTCTCAATCATCCAACGCCCACGGCAGATAGGGACCGAACTGTCTCACGACGTTCTAAACCCAGCTCGCGTACCACTTTAAATGGCGAACAGCCATACCCTTGGGACCGACTTCAGCCCCAGGATGTGATGAGCCGACATCGAGGTGCCAAACACCGCCGTCGATATGAACTCTTGGGCGGTATCAGCCTGTTATCCCCGGAGTACCTTTTATCCGTTGAGCGATGGCCCTTCCATACAGAACCACCGGATCACTATGACCTGCTTTCGCACCTGCTCGAATTGTCATTCTCGCAGTCAAGCGGGCTTATGCCATTGCACTAACCTCACGATGTCCGACCGTGATTAGCCCACCTTCGTGCTCCTCCGTTACGCTTTGGGAGGAGACCGCCCCAGTCAAACTACCCACCAGGCACTGTCCGCACCCCGGATAACGGGGCGACGTTAGAACATCAAAACTACAAGGGTGGTATTTCAAGGACGGCTCCACCATATCTAGCGACATGGTTTCAAAGCCTCCCACCTATCCTACACATGTAGGTTCAATGTTCAGTGCCAAGCTGTAGTAAAGGTTCACGGGGTCTTTCCGTCTAGCCGCGGGTACGCAGCATCTTCACTGCGATTTCAATTTCACTGAGTCTCGGGTGGAGACAGCGTGGCCATCATTACGCCATTCGTGCAGGTCGGAACTTACCCGACAAGGAATTTCGCTACCTTAGGACCGTTATAGTTACGGCCGCCGTTTACCGGGGCTTCGATCAAGAGCTTCGACCGAAGTCTAACCCCATCAATTAACCTTCCGGCACCGGGCAGGCGTCACACCGTATACGTCATCTTTCGATTTTGCACAGTGCTGTGTTTTTAATAAACAGTTGCAGCCACCTGGTATCTGCGACTGCCAGCAGCTGAGGGAGC
>NZ_JBNNXU010000009.1:0-184274 GCF_052873915.1 Photobacterium sp. DNB22_13_2 | reverse complement strand
TTCCTCACAACTGAAAGTACTTTACAACCCGAAGGCCTTCTTCATACACGCGGCATGGCTGCATCAGGGTTTCCCCCATTGTGCAATATTCCCCACTGCTGCCTCCCGTAGGAGTCTGGACCGTGTCTCAGTTCCAGTGTGGCTGATCATCCTCTCAGACCAGCTAGAGATCGTTGCCTTGGTGAGCTCTTACCTCACCAACAAGCTAATCTCACCTGGGCTAATCCTGACGCGAGAGGCCCGAAGGTCCCCCTCTTTGCTCCGAAGAGATTATGCGGTATTAGCCATCGTTTCCAATGGTTATCCCCCACATCAGGGCATATTCCCAGGCATTACTCACCCGTCCGCCGCTCGCCGCCCAACAAATCACCCGAAGGGTCAATGTTGTCGCTGCCGCTCGACTTGCATGTGTTAGGCCTGCCGCCAGCGTTCAATCTGAGCCATGATCAAACTCTTCAATTAAAGTTTTGGCTCAATGAAATACTGTTAAACCATTACCGAAGTAATGATTGAATTGACTGTGCCAAATAATAAGTAAACTTACTATTTGTATTGGTCACTCAGTTTCATTGATAATTCTTTTGTTGACTATCATTTCACGAGTGCCCACACAGATTGCATGGTCAAATTGTTAAAGAGCAATATTTGCCACAACAGCTCTAATTCAGTGCTTCGTCGTGACAACGGAGGCAAATTATAGGGAAGATAAAATCCTTGGCAAGCCTTTTCAGTAAGTTTTTTCATTAAAAAGACCCACCCGGACAAAATATAGGCAACAAGAGCATTATAACACCCAATTAAGAGCCTTTATTCTAAATACTATCTTTGAATCCCCTACCCAAAGGCCAACATACTCCTAGCCAAATTCACTAAACCTAGAAACCATTGTCTTAAGTTCTATTGCATGAAGCGTACCCCAGCGATCTGTCCAGTCGATCGTCACCTCGATAGTCTTTGCCGCTGCAGATGTCGTTCCTGGTATTACCATCGAATCAGAGATCACAACTTGACGGTTAAAGTTGTAATCCGAGCCAGAAACAGACAAACCACTGTCTGAGTAAGTTCCCGCAGCCATGGAAGTGCCATCAAACAAAATTGTGCCAATTGCACTAATGCTTGTTGAACGAGTACGATACAGATCCAATTGTGATTCAGCCAGAGCTACAGCTTCAAGAGAGTTAAGTGCATAGTCTGTTTTTCGTTCCAGATAACTCTGCATTCGAATTAGCCCGAGCACCCCCACCGACAGTACGGTCAAAGAGATCACCGCCTCCAGCAAACTAAAACCTTTTTGTCTAGAAGTCATGCCAGGAACCCTCGATCCAAACTGGTGGCAATACAATGGTAACATCATCAATATTATTCTTATTAAAAGCAAAGTTAAGAGACTGATCAAAGTAGGCATCATAACTTTCAGTATCAAGTATCTGTCCACCTGAAAACGCAAAAGAACCCCGTTGAAAATAAACGGTGTTACCTTTTGTCAAAGTCGGGAAATGTAAATAATTACCAAAATAGCTGCTGGCTTCAAACTCATCCCAAAGCGCTTCGACTGGCGTAAAGCCTGTTGTCAAGTGATACAGCATCCCCGGAAAACTCAATGAACCCTGAACTGAGAAGATGCCATCGTGAATCATTAGAAATGTGGATGGATTATTCATACTAGTGAAAGCTTCAGACAATTTCTCAACTCCCCCACCTGCACCAGAAGTTAGCTCACACGAACCTTCTACCCAGATGTGGGACACTCCGACTTCAACTTTACTCGCAATTTTCTCTCCGCAATTTTCAACTATTCCGTAATCTACCCCCGAAATCGGAACCGTTTTTGAAGCGTGAATCGTTGAAAACCCCCACTCCGTGTCTATTCTCACAGCATTCCATTCAGACTTGTCCCGCTTAAACATGTCAAAAAACGGGTCAAGGCCTGTTGTTTGTACGAAGTCCGCACGATAGCCAGAATCACTGGATACATTTGTCATATGGGTTGAAGCACAATCGAAACCCTGAGAATCAAAGCCTTGATAAGGTGCAGCACCATGGAGTATCCCTTGATTAGTGGCACCAGCTAATGATGTTAAGTTGCGCTGATAATTTATCGCTACACACTGCCACCCTGAGGGCCCAAGCACTGTAGGATCCGGAGTTGAAAATACAGACGAACCATAAATGTAAAGATCAGCTGTTGACTTAAGTGCACCGGGAGCACTGGCATCAAATGCCATTCTCTTCGCTAATTGCTTCTTTATACCCTGCGTGCTGTATTCAGAAATAACATCGTAATTCATTCCACTTAATTGGAACTTTAATATTGAGAGTCCTAGTGGTGTCTTGCATTCTGATGCAAGGTAACCGGGGTAAGTACTGTCATCAAGCATAGCCGGGTCTAAATCAACGGAAGCCTTAGTAAAAGCACACTCGAGCCCACCTTCTGCAGCCCAATAGGCCTTTCGTTCCGCCAGTTCATTATCGGCCCGCTTTATCTGATAAAACACTGTTCTTGATGCTCCCAAAGTCATCATAAGCGCCGCTACCAGCATAATGGCTGTAATGAGTAGGCTCATCATTCCATGCTGTTTACGTATCATTGCCAGTTCCTTATCAAAAAACTTGTTTGCTTCTCGTAAGATTGAATGCCATTGGTTACATTGAGCGTCAGGGTTATTTTGTAACTAGTCGCCGTTGCTGTAGAAGCAATATTACGGACAACATTGAAGCTATTCACTTCGAGTTGTTTATAGGGAAGTATTGCGGCGACCTCCGCCGATGAACATAGTTCAGCATAAGAAAAAGAGGGCGTTGATAAGGTTTCACGTCGTTGGCACATTTGAACGGTTTCAGTACCAGCCGGTGAGATCGTTTTATGGAACTTAATGCCTCGCCACTCAGCATCTTCATCTAAATAGACAAAACCGATTTCATCAGCTCCCCCCTCGATCATGTTGGTCGATCCTGACAGCATCGCGACACTCCCGGTATCACCACTGTGACCAGCCCTTACCAGTTCTTCTTTCATCAGCCTCATTGCGTCGTTAACATCCTGATGAAGAGACAGGTTCTTTGCCCTTTCTGATATAGCCTTAAACCCGGAAAGATACACCGCCCCAACACTAGTGATAACAATCATGCTAACGGCAGCGGCAACGACAAATTCCACCAGCGAAGCACCGTATTGCTTATTAACATATGGCATAACCATAGGATCCCGAGTCAGAACAAATGTAAATACGCCCCGTCATCCGGTTCATTTTTGCCTCGATACTTTTAGCCGGATCCGACGCGTAGATCTGGTAAGTAATATGAATATTAGAAGTTCCCCTAACAGGACTGAAAGTAACAATGGCCGAGGCACTGGCCTTAAGATTAACTTGCTTAAATCCATCCCCTTGAATAACAGAATAAGCATTATCAATACTGTCTGTTATCGATGTGCCGGAAATAGCCGCCGGCAACAGCGCCAATACCCATTCACCATCAGAATGATAATTAGTGACATCATTCCCATCATCCCGTACCAGTTCTAGATTCAACTCCTCACTTCTCATCACCGCCTCTGCTTTTGCCTGTATTAATAGCCCCTGCAATTCTTCAGCCAGGCGCACTACACGATTGCGTTCCAGCAAAGTCTGGAAAGAAGGTGCCGCCGCCGCAGCTAAGATAGCGAGCACTGCTATCGAGATCACCAGCTCCATTAAGGTAAAGCCTACGACAAAGTAGGAGCTTTGATTTTTTCGTTGCTTAGCTTGCGATACATCAATGTGAGTCATTTCCAAAAAACCTAATAAGACAATAATACCCCAAAGATCTACAACACATAGAAGGATACCATTGCATCTCTAGCTGGTTATTTTAAATAAATAATCGTTCGAGGCATTTCGAATAACAAAGTAACGGGAGGAAAAATTGAAGCAACGAGGCGTGACTCTGATCGAACTAATGATAGCGGTAGTTATTATTGGCACTCTAGCCGCAATTGCCTACCCGGCTTACACACATCATTTAGTGGAAAGCCATCGTGCACAGGCAAAAACTAACCTAGTGATGATGCAACTATGGGCCGAAGATCAAATGAGGACAGGAACCCTAACAGGTGGAGCTATCTCGGCAAGTGAGTGTCCGACATGTAGTTTTGACGCAACACGCTATACCTATAGCATTACAACAACTGTATTGCCGCCACATACCGCCTACGAGATCTTCAGCAACGTAGTAAACGGAGGACCACAGGATGGTGACAGCTGCGGTACTCTGTCCATAAAAGGAAATGGCGCAACCACTCCTAGTGACTGCTGGTAAAAAAAAGCCAGCTTTCGCTGGCTTTTTTATCAAAGACGAAACTAGCCTTAACCGGTCAAGTCATCGAAGAACTTCTTCACACCATTAAAGAAGCCTTCAGATTTAGGCTTGTGCTTACTTGCACTTTTCCCACCTAGGCTCTCTTCAAGTTCTTGAAGCAACTCTTTCTGGCGAGCACTTAGACTCACTGGCGTTTCAACCACAAGTTTACAAATAAGGTCGCCCACTGCGCCACCGCGTACAGACTTCACGCCCTTACCGCGCATGCGGAACATACGGCCAGTCTGGGTTTCAGATGGTACTTTCAGGTTCACACGGCCATCAAGGGTCGGGACTTCTACCTCACCGCCAATAGCAGCCATGGTAAAGCTTACCGGTACTTCGCAGTATAGGTTGTTGCCATCACGCTCGAAGATATTGTGCTGAGCAACATGCACCTGTACATACAAATCGCCAGCTGGCGCACCGAATTCCCCAGCTTCACCTTCGCCCGATAGACGAATACGATCGCCAGTATCGACACCAGCTGGAATTTTAACAGACAGGGTCTTGGTTTCTTCTTTACGGCCCTGACCATGACAAGTGCCACATGGATCTTTGATGATCTTACCGCGACCGTGACAGTGTGGACAGGTTTGCTGAACCGCGAAGAAGCCTTGACGCATCTGTACTTGGCCTTGGCCATGACAGGTACCACAAGTGGTTGCAGATGTACCTTTCTTAGCACCAGAACCGTCACAGGTATCACAGTGAACCAAGGTAGGAACACGGATCTCTTTGCCGCAACCGCGAACCGCTTCTTCCAGTGTCAGCTCCATGTTGTAGCGCAAATCGGCACCACGCTGAGCGCGCTGCTGACCACCACCACGACGGCCACCGCCACCGAAGATATCGCCAAACACATCACCAAAAATATCACCGAAGTCAGCACCGCCGCCAAAGCCGCCGCCACCGCCCATACCACCTTGTTCGAAGGCTGCATGACCGTACTGGTCATAGGCTGCCTTCTTCTGAGGATCCGTTAGGATTTCGTATGCAGTCTTAACTTCTTTGAATTTCTCAGCCGCTTGATCGTCACCCTGATTACGGTCAGGGTGGAATTTCATCGCAAGGCGCTTGTAGGCCTTTTTGATATCACGCTCTGACGCATCACGACTTACGCCCAGAACTTCGTAAAAATCTCGTTTTGACATACTGATCTGTTACCTGCCTTAATACAGCTACGGGCGCAAGAGTAACCTCCAACGCCCGCGCTCAAATAAGATTATGAATTAACTATCTTATTTTTTGTCGTCTTTAACTTCTTCGAACTCAGCGTCAACAACGTTATCGTCTTGCTTCTCTTGCTGTGGCTGTTCAGCACCACCTTCTTGAGCTTGCTGCGCTTGAGCTTGCTGTTGAGCGATTTCCATCAGCTTCTGAGAAGCTGCGATAAGCGCCTGAACTTTAGCATCGATAGCTTCTTTATCTTCGCCTTTACGTGCTTCTTCAAGCTCGTTTACAGCTGCTTCGATAGTCGCTTTGTCTTCTGCTGGAAGTGCATCGCCCGCTTCTTCGATTTGCTTACGCGTACCGTGAACTAGCTGGTCAGCTTGGTTACGTGCAGTTACCAACTCTTCGAACTTCTTGTCCGCTTCTTTGTTAGCTTCTGCTTCTTGTACCATTTTCTCGATATCGTCGTCGCTCAGGCCGCTAGATGCTTGGATAGTGATCTTCTGCTCTTTACCTGTGCTCTTATCTTTCGCAGATACGTGCAGGATACCGTCGGCATCAAGGTCGAAAGTTACTTCGATTTGAGGCATACCGCGTGGAGCTGCGTTGATACCTTCAAGGTTGAACTGACCAAGAGACTTGTTGTAGCCCGCTTGCTTACGCTCACCCTGTAGAACATGGATAGTTACCGCGTTCTGGTTGTCTTCAGCTGTCGAGAACACCTGGTTCGCCTTAGTAGGGATAGTGGTGTTTTTCTCGATTAGCTTAGTCATTACACCGCCCATGGTTTCGATACCAAGAGACAATGGAGTAACGTCTAGTAGAAGTACGTCTTTAACGTCACCAGCAAGTACACCACCCTGAACAGCAGCGCCGACAGCAACAGCTTCGTCTGGGTTCACGTCTTTACGTGGCTCTTTGCCGAAGAACTCAGTTACTTTCGCCTGAACCATAGGCATACGCGTCTGACCACCAACAAGGATAACGTCAGTGATGTCGCCTACAGATAGGTCTGCATCAGCAAGAGCAACTTTTAGTGGCTCAAGAGAGCGCTGAACTAGGTCTTCAACTAGAGATTCTAGTTTCGCACGCGTCACTTTGATGTTCATGTGCTTAGGACCAGTCGCATCAGCAGTAACGTAAGGTAGGTTCACGTCAGTTTGCTGCGCAGAAGACAGTTCGATCTTCGCTTTTTCAGCCGCTTCTTTTACGCGCTGCATTGCTAGCGGATCGTTCTTAAGGTTGATACCTTGCTCTTTGTTGAACTCTTCTACTAAGTAGTTGATCATGCGGTTATCGAAGTCTTCACCACCTAGGTGCGTGTCACCGTTGGTTGCTAGAACTTCAAATGTTTTCTCGCCTTCAACTTCATCGATTTCGATGATAGAGATATCGAATGTACCACCACCAAGGTCGTAAACAGCGATAGTGCGGTCACCGCCTTGCTTGTCTAGGCCGTAAGCCAGAGCAGCAGCCGTTGGTTCGTTGATGATACGCTTAACTTCTAGACCTGCGATACGGCCAGCATCTTTCGTTGCTTGACGCTGAGCATCGTTAAAGTAAGCAGGAACAGTAACAACTGCACCAGTTACTTCTTCGCCAAGGAAGTCTTCAGCTGTTTTCTTCATCTTCTTAAGAACTTCAGCAGATACCTGAGGAGCAGCCATTTTCTGGCCTTTCGCTTCTACCCATGCATCACCGTTGTCTGCCTTAACAATTTTGAAAGGCATGATTTCGATGTCGCGCTGAACTTCTTCGTCTTCAAAACGACGACCAATAAGACGCTTGATTGCGAATAGCGTGTTTTCAGGGTTTGTCACCGCCTGACGCTTAGCTGGTTGACCAACTAGAGTTTCACCATCTTGAGTGTATGCGATAACAGATGCTGTTGTGCGCTCACCTTCAGCATTTTCAATTACACGTGGCTTGTCACCATCAAGTACTGCTACACAAGAGTTAGTTGTACCCAAGTCAATACCAATGATCTTACCCATCAGGCTTTCTCCGAAATTCGTTTAGCTTATTTGCCAGCCCGTTATCTAAACGCCACTGACAATGCGGTATCACCCGCAGAAAATGATTTACGATGTCGTATGACTACTAAATAGGGGCAGCCAAATTGTTTTCAAGGGCGACATCGAAAAAAAATCAAAAAAAATTAAAAAGCCCGCCTTAGAGCGGGCCAGTTTAATCCTAGTCCCGCTTACGCCTGGGTATCGATGTTGCCAGATGCCGCTTTTGACACCATGACCATCGCAGGGCGAATCACACGACCGTTCAGCTCGTAACCTTTCTGCATCACTAGCATCACGGTATTTGGCGCGTGCTCGGCACTTTCCTGGATAGACATTGCTTGGTGGAATTCAGGGTTGAAGGCCTCACCCATTGGGTTTAGCTGCTTCAGACCGAACTTCTCAACCGTACCCATCATGGTCTGAAGGGTTAAGTCTACACCTTCAACCATTGGCTTGATTGCCTCGTCGTTTTTGTCTGCCATCTCGATAGCACGTTCCATGTTATCGATAACTGGTAGCAGTTCTTCAGCAAACTTGTTCAGGGCAAACTTACGTGCCTTGTCGATTTCCTGCTCGCTGCGGCGACGCATGTTTTCAACATCGGCACGGGCACGCAATACGCTATCTTGCTGCTCACGTACTTTTGCATCACTGGTTAGCAATGCAGCTTCAAGCTCAGCTATGCGGGCTGCCTGCTGCTCTTCAAGGGTCATCTCAACCACTTGTTCCTCAGCAGATTCAGTTTCAACTGCTTCAACATCTTGCTGTAGCTGTTCGTCCTGTACTTTTTTCTCTTCGTTGCTCATGCTTTTGCTCTCCGCCAAGATCATGGTTTTCAATCGGGGGATAGATTAATCAGCTCTATCCAAAAAACTCGCTTATGCGCATATTATGGGGATGAAGTTCAATGATTCAAGCCGATATCGATCACAATGCGCGACAACTGTCCAATCCTGAGGCTATACTGGCCTTCTCTTTATTTGTCGGATCATGGACATGACACGCGTTTTCCAAACTATCGCGATAATTGGCAAACCCCGTAACCCCGAAGCCCTACAGACCCATATGAGCCTCTACAAGTGGCTTGTTGAAAAAGGCTATGACGTACTTGTTGACCACCGATTAGCCAACGATTTGTCACTGCCAAAAGCGGTATTTTGTGACTTGCTAACCATTGGCGACAAAGCCAACTTAGCCGTCGTAGTCGGTGGTGATGGCAATATGCTGGGCGCAGCGCGGGTATTGTCCCGTTTCGATATCGCAGTGATTGGTGTTAACCGTGGCAGCCTGGGCTTTTTGACCGATCTTGATCCCGACAACTTCGAAGACGAACTCGATCAAGTGCTCAATGGCGAATATGTGGTCGAAAAACGCTTTTTGCTAGAAGCGGAAGTCCACCGCCATGGCTTAATTAAAAGTCGTAATGCCGCCCTCAACGAAGCCGTTTTGCACCCAGACAAAATCGCCCACATGATTGAGTTCGAAGTCTACATTGATGATACCTTCGCCTTTTCACAGCGATCCGACGGACTGATCATTTCGACGCCAACGGGCTCAACCGCTTATTCCCTGTCCGGTGGCGGTCCAATCTTGTCCTCCGAACTCAATGCGATTTCACTGGTCCCCATGTTCCCGCATACCCTGTCGTGCCGCCCACTGGTCGTCGATGGCAATAGCCGGATCAAATTAATGGTTTCACCAACCAACGGTAGTACCCTGGAAGTGAGCTGCGATGGTCAGGTTTCATTGCCTGTCAGCCCTGGCGATGAAATTCATATTTACCAGAGCCCTGAGACCCTCAAGCTGATCCACCCGAAGAACTACAGCTATTACGAAGTCCTAAGAGGCAAGCTAGGCTGGTCGAGCCGATTATTCTAAGCTAGAACCAGCATCAATAACCGCTCCTGAAGCCAACCTCTCGGTTGGCTTTTTTGTTTCTAACTATCATAGCGTTAACTCAGATCAAACTTTCCCGGCAATTTTTTACCGACAGTACTTTACTGTATGTAGATACAGTATATACTGTTTAAAAAAACAGGTGTTGATTTAAACAGGTGAACACATGCTGGCTCATATGACGATCTCTAACTTTGCTATTGTCAAAAACCTTGAATTTGAACTTAAACCGGGAATGACCACCATTACCGGTGAAACGGGTGCAGGTAAATCCATTGCCATCGATGCACTTGGCTTGTGTTTGGGTGATCGCGCCGAAGCCTGCATGGTTCGCCCAAATGAAGACAAAGCAGAAATTTCTGCCGCCTTTTCACTGCTGAATAACCAAGCGGCCCGCCGCTGGCTGGAAGATAACGAACTGATTGATGGTGACGAGTGCATCTTACGCCGTGTCATTACCAAAGAAGGCCGCTCGCGTGGCTTCATCAACGGCAGTCCGGTACCCGCCTCGCAGCAAAAAGCCCTTGGCCAATTGTTGATCAATATTCATGGCCAGCATGCCCACCAACAGCTGATGCGCCCGGATTACCAACAACAAATGCTGGATCAGTATGCCGGCCACCATCATCTGATGGAAAAAACCCGCAACCACTACCAGCGCTGGCGTCAGGCCAACAACGAATACAAGCGCTTGGTCCAAAACCGAGAAGAGAACGAAGCACAGAAGCAGTTGATCCAATACCAAGTCAAAGAGCTCAACGAACTGGCTCTGACTGAAGAAGAATTTGCCGAGATTGAGGAAGAGCATAAGCGCTTGTCCAATAGCGGTGAACTGGCTGTTTCCAGCCAAAATGCACTGTCCATGCTGTATGACAACGAAGATTGCAACGCGCTGAACATGCTACAAACAGCCTGCCAGGAAGTCGCCGGCTTGGGAGATATCGACAGCAACCTAAGTGCTATCCCTCAGATGCTCGAAGATGCCATTATCCAAGTGCAAGAGGCCAGCCAAGAGCTACGCAGCTACCTCGACAACATGGATATGGATCCACAACGCCTGATGTACCTTGAAGAGCGCTTGGCCAAGATCATGTCACTGGCTCGCAAACACTACGTGATGCCGGATGAGCTGTACACCAAGCACCAAGAACTGCTCAAAGAACTAGAGCAGCTTGATTGCAGTGACGAACGCTTGGAAGAAATCGCCGAAAATGTCGAGAGCTTGCGCCAGAAATTCCTGGCCAGCGCCGAGAAACTCAGCAAAAGCCGCCAGCGCTACGCCAAGGAGCTCGACAAGAAGATCTCTGACAGCATGCACCAACTCAGCATGGAAAACGGCGTGTTCAAGATTGATGTCCAGAGCGATACTGAAGGTATGCTCAGCCCACTAGGCTTCGATACTATCACTTTCTTGGTGTCTACTAACCCGGGACAGCCTCTGCAGCCCCTTGGCAAAGTCGCATCCGGTGGTGAGCTATCGCGGATCTCCCTGGCTATTCAGGTGATCACCGCCCAGAAAGTCGAAACCCCAAGTCTGATTTTCGATGAAGTCGATGTGGGGATCAGTGGACCGACAGCCGCTATTGTCGGCAAGATGCTGCGTACCTTGGGTGGATCAACCCAGGTAATGTGTGTCACCCACTTGCCGCAGGTCGCCGGCTGTGGCCACCAGCAGATGTTCGTGGCGAAAAAATCCAGCAAGGGACAAACCGAAACCAACATGTACCCACTGACCCAGGACGCCCGTGTTAATGAATTGGCACGCCTGCTGGGCGGCAGTGAAATTACCGAACGCACACTGGCCAATGCGAAAGAGCTGCTGATTGCGGCATAAATAGAATAAACTTAACAGGCAGTGCAACTAATTGGTTGTACTACAGTCTCAATTACAGTTTTTTTCTTTACTGCTTTTTTACTTCTGCTCGGGGGTTGTTTATCATCGCTGCAGAATAAAGCGAACATGCCGGGATGCTATGAGTTGGAAAAACCTTGCTGCCGTAACTTTAGCGGTCAGTTTATTGGGTGGCTGTTCAGTCGTTGATCGACTGGTTTATCGAATTGATATTAATCAGGGTAACTACCTGGAACAGAAAGATATCGACACCCTTCGATATGGAATGAACAAAGAGCAGGTACAGTTCGTGCTTGGCTCACCGATGCTGGTTGAACCCGAGTATCCAGATACGTGGTATTACGTTTACTACCACAAGCCTGGTCACGGAGAGCCACAACAGAAAAACCTGATCCTGAAGTTCAGTGCCCAGAATCAGCTGACTAGCCTTGAAGGGGACTACGAAAAAAGCCCTCAGTTCATGGAGCAGTTCAACTAAGGTTGTTGCTTAACCAAAAATATCTGGTTGCTAGAAACAAAAAAGCTCGCCATTGGCGAGCTTTTTATTTGTGTCTTTTACATCAGGTGGCCTGAGGTTAGGCTTTCTCGCCCTTGGCTGCCAGCGCTTCTTGTTTGGCTTGCTCCGCACGCTTACGTCGGATCTCTTTCGGATCGGCCAGTAACGGGCGGTAAATCTCGATGCGATCGCCATCATGCACTGTCGCATCCAGCTTCACATTACGGCTATAAATGCCAACCTTGTTCTTTTTAAGATCAATCTCAGGATACAGTGCCAGTACACCGGACTGTTCGATGATTTGCTGCACCTGCATGTCCGGCGTTACCGTCACTCGGATCACCTTCTGCACATCAGGCAGTGCATACACCACTTCTACATGGATCAACTTATCTTCAGAAGTCATAAATCTCTCGTGCACGCTGGGTAAAAGCTGACACCATGTTATTGGTCAAATCACGGAATACCTTACCAAACGCCGCTTCCACTAAACCATTGGTAAATTCAAAATCCAGCTTAAGCTCAACCTTGCATGCCTCGGCATCGAGTTCGGTGAAGTGCCAACCACCTACCAAGCGGCTGAAGGGACCATCGACCAACTGCATTGCGATCAAACTACTGTCTGTCAGATCATTACGGGTCACAAATGTCTTCTTGATCCCAGCCTTGGACACATCAACAGCGGCCATCATATGCAGCTCAGAGCTTTCCAAGATTTTGCTCCCTGAGCAACCCGGCAGGAATGCAGGATAGGATTCAACATCATTAACAAGTTCAAACATTTGTTTTGCACTAAATGGTACTAATGCAGAACGACTGATCTGAGGCATAGCTTCTCCTTACGGTTAAAACGTGCCACCTGTCACGTGAAAACCTATGACAAGGACAAACCCAATGATACCATTACTGGGCTAACAGCCAAAATAAGCGTGTTTATTGTCATCATCTCATTGATTTATAAATAAACACTTTTCGACCAGCCATTGCATTCAAGGCTGGGACAGCAACATTCAAGAGTATTTATGGCCAAGAAAAAACCAAAGCAAAGTAGCAATACGATTGCCAAGAACAAAAGCGCCCGCTTCGAGTTCGCGATTAGCGACGAATACGAAGCCGGAATATCACTGCAGGGTTGGGAAGTAAAAGCCATCCGTGATGGCAAAGTGAACATGACTGAAAGTTATGTGTTCCTGCGTAACGGTGAAGCCTTCATTTCAGGCATGACCATCACCCCGCTGAACGCCGCTTCTACCCATGTGGTAGCCGACCCAACACGTACCCGTAAACTGCTATTGAACCGTCGTGAAATCGATAAGTTGTCAGGCGCAGTAAACCGTGACGGTGAAACAATTGTCGCCCTTTCCATGTATTGGAAGGCATCCTTTGTTAAACTAAAGATAGGTACCGCGCGCGGTAAAAAACTTCATGACAAACGTGCAGACACCAAAGCCCGCGATTGGCAGCGTGACAAGGCCCGTATCATGAAAAGCAGCAACCGCTAATACTCTTTTCCTGTCAGTATGTTGGTGGATTTTCATCCATAAAAATCAGTCTGACAGGGAATTGTATTGACGCTAGGTGAAATTCTGTTACCATCGTCTTAACACTCTGGGGCTGATTTAGGATTCGACAGGATCACGAAGGCTTGTGGAGCATGCCGAGGTGCGGTTGGCCTCGTAAAAAAGCCGCAAAAAATAGTCGCAAACGACGAAAACTTCGCACTAGCAGCTTAATACCCTGCTGAGAGCGCTCCTGCCCTAGCTTTCGCTTGTAAGACGGGGACTAACAGGGGTTCAAACCCAAACAAGATAGCGAGGGAATCTTTGACTAGAGAGATGAACCGCGAAATAGAATTCTGGTATGTATTTGCATAGCGTGTCAGTTCGCAGTGTAGGTACGAGAATAAAGACTGACTAAGCATGTAGCGCCATCTGTTAGACTGATTTTGGACGCGGGTTCAACTCCCGCCAGCTCCACCAAACGTTTGGAAAGGGCGGTAATCGAAAGATTACCGCCCTTTTTGTATTTAGCCATTCAGGACTGCGACTTACACATCAGTCGAGGCGAAAAGAAATTGGTCTATCGATCTATCTTTGGAGAGTAAAGTGAATAAGCGGTGATCTGCCCTGCCACAATTGCTGAAAACATGAAGATGGCAGACAAACCGATATTGGGAATCGGCAAGATGGATTGCTCGAATACTGATTGGCTCGCGCTGATCAAAACTCGGCTACCGGGAACCAGAATGATGATTCCCTGCACAATATAAATAGAGCCCGTTAGATTAAGCAGCTTAGCTATTTTAGTACCATACAAGGTGATCAACACGGTTGTGACCCAAGTACCCACCACCCAGTCGCCACCAAAGCCCAAGTACATCGGTCCCCACATCCCCAATACTGCAACCGGTAGCCCAAGCAAAATATCTCGTGGGCGGGCATTGAAGATCACTCCGATCGACGTTGAAATCAACATTAAGCCAAATACATGCAGCCGTAGGGGAATTTCATTGGTATACGGGAGAGTATCCACGGGCCCCCACCAAGCTTCGCCGATGCTCAAACCAATCATCACTCCGATAAACAGCTTGAGTAGGGTTAACATACTTTGCCCTAGCAAAGCGGTCCCAGAGACCAAATCATTGAATGCCAAGCACTCCAATGAGTTAGCAATCGATAATCCGGGTACAAACAAGACTATCGAAGCAATACACAGCGCCCAAACAGGCACATTAGTACCAAGGCTAACGATAAAGGCAACAAACAAACCGGTTAATAATGCCGCTATAAACTCAGCGGCAATGGCACGGCGGCCATGGCAAACCAACTGTACTAACCAAACCATCAATCCAAGCAAGGTGGCATACCCTACCGCTTCCAGTGTACTACCAACCAGCATTAGGTAGGCAGGGGGAATCCCCATATTGGCCAATGCCACACCCCATTTAGGATAGTGAAAGTCTTGCGCAGGCTTTTCTTTACGAGGTTGATTAATGCGATCAATGGTATTAGCCAGCAAGGCAAGATCAATAGAGGCGGGTTTATGACGCTTTAGAACGACGGTATCTCTCTTACCAAGAAACTGATAGTTAATCGAGGTTGGCATGGCCTGCACCATGACTTCCGCATCATATTTTTTAGCATAGTGCTGAGTATACTTTTCCACCTTATAGGGTGGGCATCCACAGCGATGCAGTGTATCCCCAATTTCTACAACTTTATTGATTATGTATTGTGAAGCCATAGTCAGATCAGTGTGAGTCAAAAACGCCCGTAAGGTAACAAATAAGTGCCATAGACACGAGGAGCGTAGTCTCAGAAATAGCATTATGTCTATGCTATTTCACCTGCAATATATTTTAGCAAATTAATGCAATTAAACTGTTGAAATTAATATGCTAATTGCTTCTCAAAAATATTATAAGCTCTTTCTTTTACTCTCAATAAACACCGTTTAATAATCAAAAACTTAACGTAAACATCAGTTACCAATAAAACATTGATGGATTACCATTTTTCTTATTTCCTCGCCTATCTCACTGCTTCCTACCGGCGCTAAATGTACGGGCTCCAAATTTGTAATCATTCATGTCCGACTTTAAATCATTGAGCAATATCATAGTTATCGTATAACCACTCCCATACGCTTTATCTCAAATATCAATAAAGCCAACGGAACCGGTCTATGAACCTCCCTACAACAACGATGAAACCATTACTTTTTGCCGCAATAGCGGTGTTATCTAGCTCATGCTATATCCCCCAGCTTCACGCGCAAGATTTCGATGAGATCTTAGAACAGCACAACGTGCACGTAATGAAAGAGGTAGAAATCATTCAAGCACAGATGGATCTCCTTTATGACAAAGATGAGCTCAGCGAAGAAGAAACTGAGAAGCTTTTCCAACTCGAAAACCTAATGGATGAATTTTACGAGACATTGATGTAGCACCGTGCCGCTGAATCAGGGCTTCATACTAGCACCAACTTGAAGCCTCCCTCTTAACGACTCCCCCACACCCCGCCAACCCCACCCGCACAATTCCCCAACATCCCAGAACAATCCCCCTAACAATTGAAGTTTTATAGTGATTACCCCCACGATATTGGTGAGCAGATCAAGGTTAGTTCAGCCAGTTCACGTAATATGGCATTCATAACGGAGGTGCTTTAAATGGCAAATATCAATCAGGACCGTCTGGTCCAACACTTTATTGAACTGGTTAAAATCGACAGTGAGTCGCGCAACGAGAAAGCGATTGCCGAGACACTGGCCGAGCAGCTAGGTGAAATGGGCTTTGACGTACAGAAGCTTCCTGTTCCTGCTGAGATCTCCAACGGCTTCAACATCTACGCCAAACTTGAAGGTAAGCTGGAAGGTACTATCCTACTTAGCTGCCACATGGATACGGTTACCCCTGGTAACAACATCGAGCCAATCATCGAAGATGGTATCATCCGCTCGAAAGGCGACACGATTCTAGGCGGCGATGACAAATCAGGTATCGCAGCCATTATGGAAGCGGTTCGCTCTATCAAGGCTGACGGCGCAGAGCATCAGACAATTGAACTGGCGTTCACTGTGTACGAAGAAGGCGGCCTGCACGGTTCGCAGAACTTTGACATGAGCAAGGTTGAGTCGCTAACGGGTATCGTATTTGACTCTGGCGGCCCTATCGGCACCATCATCACAACGGCACCGGGCCAGCAGAACCTGAAGGTGAACATCACCGGTAAACCAGCCCATGCAGGTCTTGCTCCGGAAGAAGGGATCAATGCCCTGACCGTTGCAGCTGATGCAATCACCAACATGAAGCTTTCTCGCATCGACGAAGAAACCACTGCAAACATTGGTGTAGTGAAAGGTGGCCAGGCGACGAACATCGTTATGCCTGAGCTGTTTATCGAAGCAGAAGCACGCTCACTGGATGACAGCAAGCTACAAGCTCAAGTCGACCACATGATCAGCACATTCGAAGCAGCAGCGAAAAAACACGGCGCAGAAATCAATATTGCATCCAAGCGTGCTTACAACGCTTACCGCATTGCCGGCAATGACCCGCACGTTGAGCAGATCAAAGCAGCATTCGAAGCCAATGGCATCGAGCCGATGACCAAACCAACAGGCGGCGGTAGCGACGCAAACATCTTCAACAGCAAAGGCCTGAAAACTGTAAACTTGTCGACGGGTATGGCGAAAGTACACACAACAGAAGAGTTCATCAAGATTGATGACATGGTAGAGATCACCAAGTTCTTGTACACCTACCTAACTCGCTAATCCCCTTGAAAGAGGAAGGTTCACCTTCCTCTTTATCCCCCAAAAGCATACCTGTTTGACTCATCCCTCCCAGATCATATCGGTAATTTTTTGCTATTTGTCATGAAATACCAACCAATGTGAAAAAAACTCATAACCAAAGCCCATACAATAAGCCCATTTCATTCAGCATTGCTATCCGGCTGGTAAAAAATACAACAAAAGAAAACTCACACATAAAAATCAACAACTTAAGACTAAAGCTTTAAAATCACAAGTACCTTTATCTATGTTCGTCACACAACCACAAAGGCTACAAAAAGTGATCTTAATCCAACAAAATTGACACTAGGATCTTATTTCAATTTACGAAAATTGTTCCATTTTTTGCCCATCTTGAAAAAAACTGATATGCCCATAACGAAACCAATCGCATTTTTTATACCTACCAGATCCCGAAACGATTGTTATCAGTACAATCAATATGACATTTAAGAATGCGCTTTTGCATCAGACAATTTTCAGCAGGAAGCTAGTGAGTATGGAATATTTAGAACGAATTAAGCGATTAGCTAAAATCCAAGGGATCAGCCAAAAACACCTGGGCGAAGCCCTTGATCTTCAGCAAGGTACAATGAGCCGTAAGCTATCTGGTAAGTACGGTATTGAAGTTCGCGAGTTGGAGAAAATTGCCGAGGCACTGAGCACGTCAATCAGTTATTTGTTGACCGGCCAGGTTGATACTGGCACTCAAGCCACGACGACTATCAACAACAGCGTTGACCAAGGCACTACCAGTACCTACATCCCAATCATCCACCGTAAGGACTTCATGCCCTTTCGCAGCGGCGCTTCGGTAGATGTGATCAGCAAGCGTGCTATCCCGCAGCACCTGCTACGTGAAGATTGTCTAGGCCTGTTGGTGGATAACGAAAACATTTCTCAGTGTGCTCCGGTGGGTAGCTATGCCCTTGCCACCAAAACCGCAACATACCAACCTAAGCAACCGGTATTTGCGTCTGTTCGTGGCAGCGAACCAGATTTCTATCACATGACACAGCTTGCCGATGGTGTCGTATTCTCAACATCTCAGCCTGATTTCCCTAACTTGTTCGTCAACAACGGCGAGTTCCAGATCCACGGTTACATCATCCAGTCAGACTGGGCCTACAACCGTTAATCACAGGTAGAATAAGCCCTGTTGATTATGCCAATTTGGTGGCGTGACAACACGTCGCCAAGTCAAATACCAAACCTCTCTGATATGAAGACTATTATTCAGTTTGGTATTAATATAGTAAGCACTCAGATAATGGATGTTTGCTATGCCTAAGATTATTGTCGCCTCAACCAATCCAGCCAAGATTTCAGCCGTTGAAGATGCCTTCAACCACACCTTTCCCGACCATCAGTTTACGATTGAGGGGATCAGCGTGGACAGCGGGGTCCGCGACCAGCCAATGTGTGCAGACGAAACCTTGCTGGGTGCAAGAAACCGCGTGAGTAACGCCCGAAAAGCAACTCCGGAGGCAGACTATTACGTTGGGCTCGAAGCCGGTATCGATGGGCCTTTTACCTTTGCTTGGATGGTGATTGAAAGCGGCGAAACCCGTGGTGAAGCCCGCTCGGCATCATTGCCGCTTCCACCGCTGGCGCTGGACAAACTTCACCAGGGTCAAGAGTTGGGGGATGTCATGGACGAAATGTTTAACCAAACCAATATCAAACAAAAAGGCGGCGCGATTGCGATGCTGACCAACCACCTACTCAGCCGTAGCTCGGTCTACCAACAGGCATTGATATTGGCTCTTATCCCGTTTATTCACCCGGCATTATTTTCAAAGTAAATTGAGCGCTATATCGGTCAGCTGCTGGGAAAAAAAGAGCCTCCTGAACTCGCGTTCAGGAGGCTCTTTTTCAATTGTATGCTGATGAGCGATATATCAGTTGCTAGGGCTCTGCTCTTTAAGCAAAGCGGATAACCACACCTTTATATCATCATCATGGTGCTTGAGCTCATTGGAGCCCCGGGTAATGGTTGCCACACCAACACCCAACAGTTCACTGATCTTACGTTGGCTACGCTCGCCATTGAGCAGTTCATGTAGAATATTGACCCGGGAAAGTAACACCGACCGCTCATCGGGCGTGAGCAACAGCCTCAACAAAGTATCGTCTTTCTGCTCTGTTGTTGCCTGACGCAAAATATCAACCACTTGTTGCCACTCGGTAAATTCCGGGGTTTCTTGGCTATTCGACATGTCATCCTCATTTGATGTACTCGTTCTCGAGTACTGATTCTATCCCTTTAACCACCGACAACCTAGCCCTTGTATCAAAAAAGCTAATACTTGGTGTTGATCTCATTATCTGTCAGTAATGGGACCGGGCTTTGGATCAGGTCGCCGTAATAGATTTCAAACATGAGTATATTCTGGACATAGCCCCGAGTTTCATTGAACGGAATAGCCTCGATAAACGCATAAACATCCAACCGGCCGTCCGTACCTTTGCGCCAGCGCGTCACACGGCTCGGCCCTGCATTATAGGCGGCAAAGGCGAAAATACGGTTGTTATCATATTGCTCGAGCATCATTTTCAAATAACCGCTGCCAAGGCGAATATTGACGCCGGGATCAAACAGGCTGCTTTTCCCCTCGTAGTTACGCCCCAGCTTCTTGGCCGTTTCTTTGGCTGTAGCCGGCATCAGCTGCATAAGCCCACGCGCACCGACAGGTGAAATGGCCTCGATGTTGAGTGCACTCTCCTGTCGGGCTAGTGCCATCATAGTGGTGACCGGTAATTCACGCTTCTTGCTAAAGAAATCAAACCACCATTTATGGGCAACCGGGAAGCGTAGTTCGATGTAATCCCATAGCTGGCCGGAGATTGTCGCCTGTACCGCAAGGTGGTGCCATTTATTGGTCGCCGCATAGGCAGCCAATGCCACGATCTGGTCGTTGTCCACCCCCCTTAATAAATAATGCCACTCACGGTTGGCCGCCAGCAATTTATCCACGGCGATAAGCTCTTTAACCCGCGCAAGGGTCTGCGCATATTCCTTAATCTCAGCCTGAACATCATCCGCTGTTTTTACCGGGTAAGTGATAGGCTTGCCCAGTACCGTCGCCGCAGCAGCACTGTAGAAATCACGCTGGCCCAAGATCTGGGTGTACTTTTCCGTCGCGAGTTCTTTGTTGCCGTCACGCTCTGCCAAACGCGCCTGCCAGAAAGTCCAGCGTGTGCTCTGCTTGGCCTTATCAGGCAAGCGGTTCACCCACAGCTCGACCTCATTCCATTTGTCTTCCCGCATAGCCTGACGAATACGGCGCTCAAGCAAACTGACATTGCTGGTTTTTGCCAATACTTTATCCCGCCACTTCTGCAGCGGTTCATCATCGGTTGCCATCAGTCGGCTGGCGGTATAATCAGCCAGTGACTGGCGCTTGGCTTCTTCTAAATGCTGGCCCTGCACCGTTTTGTCATACTGCTTCACCGCTTCCTTTGTATCGCTGCGCACCAACTTTTTGTAGGCCAACACGGTCAAGTTCTGATTTAGCGGCGTCACTTTGCTGCGTTTAGAAAATGCAGCGACGCCCTGCGGTTTGTCGTAGAGATCAACCACCGATTTACCGGATTGCTTACTCTTGGCGCCTAGCTGTTTATTGAGATAATTGAGTCGAGCACGATTACCTTCGGTGTATACCAGCAACATGCGATCAAGAATAAGCGCATCGGTCCTTTTCCCCGCCTTTTGCCAGATATTGAGTAGGGGATCGCACTCATCATGAGTCGACTTTCCGGTCAGCCATAGGGCCTTCGCCCCTTGCCAAGCGACATCTTTGTTGCCAAGTTTGCTCTGGGCGTAATAGTAATGGCAGCGCAGCACCTGACTGCGCGGAGGCAATGGCTGCACATCGACAAAGTCCTGCCAGCGTTCAGTGGTTGCAAGGTGGGTCAGGTAGCGATCCTTGACCGTGGTGCTGAATGGCAAGGCGGCATATTGCTCGATGAATGCCTCCACCTCAGTAGGCGATTTAGCATACAAGGTCTGAATAAATTCACGATAATCAAGATAGGGTGTCAGCGGGTAGTCATCCAATTTACCACGCAACGTCTCGTACGCGGCCTCATCCTTTTCCTCAAGGGAAACCTGGGCCTGCTCATACCATTCACGCTGCTGTTCCAGCGTCGACGCTCGCATTAAAGGCGACAGCAACAAACCAACAAACAACACGAGACCTGAAAATACTTTAACGTTTTTATTGCTAGACACAGCACCCTTCCATTCGTTGCCCATATTGATTCAGGTCAAAAAACCTGTGTGTTTTATTGCATATTAATTCCATCTCTACAAGCCTCCGCACCAGCAAAAGCATTGCCATGATCAAAAGGCTGTCCACTATTGAGCGTAATACCAATTTGCACATTTTAATAATTGCAATATCCGCTCTTATCATCGAGAAGCAAACACACCCCATGGAATACAACAAAAAGTTAACATAACGATGTTGCAAAGATATAACGTAAGAAAATGCAAGGACAACACAAAGATGTGTGCTGAGTGCTACCTTAACGTTCACTTGGGGCACTAATTATGAACATTGCTGTTAAACTTATGTCCAGAACAGGTAAAATACCCCCTTTCATTTAGTTTAGAGATCGCAAACGGATATGGCTGAATACGTCTATACCATGTCGCGCGTGGGTAAAATCGTCCCACCAAAGCGTCAAATCCTAAAAGATATTTCATTGAGCTTCTTCCCTGGTGCCAAAATTGGTGTGTTGGGCCTGAACGGTTCGGGTAAATCAACCCTACTGCGCATCATGGCGGGTATCGATACCGATATCGAAGGTGAAGCTCGTCCACAAACAGGCTTGAAGGTAGGCTACCTACCTCAGGAGCCGGTACTGGACGAAGAGAAAACCGTACGTGAAATCGTTGAAGAGTCTGTGGCTGATGTTAAACATGCCCTTACTCGCCTAGACGCTGTCTACGCTGCTTACGCAGAACCTGATGCGGACTTCGATGTGCTAGCCAAAGAGCAAGGCGAACTTGAAGCGCTGATCGAAACCAAAGATGGCCACAACCTAGACATGCAGCTTGAGCGTGCGGCTGATGCCCTGCGCCTGCCTGAGTGGGATGCGAAAATCCAGAACCTATCAGGTGGTGAGCGCCGCCGTGTCGCTATCTGCCGATTACTTCTAGACAAGCCAGACATGCTGCTGCTAGATGAACCGACTAACCACCTTGACGCAGAATCTGTGGCTTGGCTTGAGCACTTCCTGGTTGATTACAGCGGTACTGTTGTGGCGATTACCCACGACCGTTATTTCCTAGATAACGCTGCAGGCTGGATCCTGGAACTTGACCGTGGTGAAGGTATTCCATGGGAAGGTAACTACACCTCTTGGCTAGAGCAGAAAGATGCTCGTCTGAAGCAAGAATCATCCCAAGAGCAAGCACGCCAGAAAACCATCGCCAAAGAGCTAGAGTGGGTTCGTCAGAACCCGAAAGGCCGTCAGGCGAAATCAAAAGCACGTATGGCGCGCTTTGAAGAGCTGAACACCAGCGATCACCAAAAGCGTAATGAAACCAACGAACTGTTCATCCCACCAGGTGAGCGTTTGGGTGACAAAGTCATTGATGTAACGAACCTAACCAAATCATATGGTGATCGTGTTCTTATTGATGACCTGTCATTCAGCATGCCTAAGGGTGCGATTGTTGGCATCATCGGTGCGAATGGTGCAGGTAAATCAACCCTATTCAAGATGTTGAGCGGTGCTGAGCAACCTGACTCTGGCACCATTGATATGGGTACCACCGTAAGCCTAGCCTCTGTTGATCAGTTCCGTGACAGCATGAACGACAACAACACCGTGTATCAGGAGATTTCTGAAGGCTCGGAAATTATCCGTATCAACAACTACGAAGTCCCTGCTCGTGCATACGTATCGCGCTTCAACTTCCGTGGTAGTGATCAGCAAAAACGCATTGGTGATTTGTCGGGCGGTGAGCGTAACCGTGTTCACTTGGCGAAGCTTCTGAAAGCGGGCGGTAACGTACTGCTACTCGATGAGCCAACCAATGACCTTGACGTCGAGACGCTTCGCGCACTAGAAGAAGCACTGCTTGAGTTCCCAGGCTGTGCCATGGTGATCTCGCACGACCGTTGGTTCCTTGACCGTATCGCTACCCACATTCTTGACTACCGTGACGAAGGTCAGGTTAACTTCTTCGAAGGTAACTACACCGAATACACGGATTGGCTGAAGAAAACACTGGGCGCACAAGCGGCTGAGCCACACCGTATCAAGTACAAGCGTATTGCTAAGTAACTCACTTACCGTCCGCTAGATACAAAAAGGGCTGCATGATGCAGCCCTTTCTTTTACCTATCGTTTAGTACCCTATCATTTAAGACCAATCTACAGTGCTACCCGCTCAAACGCCGTGAGAGCTTCCTGCAGATCTTCCACCGCGATAATTTCAATCCCCGGGATCTGACGGCTGGCATTGGCCTTGGGCACGATAGCTCGAGTAAAGCCCTGCTTGACCGCTTCGCGGATCCGCTCCACCCCGTTCGCCGCCGGTCGGATATCGGCATTCAGGCCAATCTCTCCGAACACCAACACATCCTGCGGAATAGGGGCGTTTTTGAAGCTGGAGAATATAGACAATAACACCGCCAAATCCGCCGAGGTCTCTTCGATCTTGATCCCCCCAACACAGTTGACGAAGATATCCATGTCAGACAGCATGACCCCACCATGGCGGGCAAGTACCGCGATCGACATTGCCAGACGGTTATTGTCGTAACCCACCGTCAGGCGACGGGGATTCTCGGTCACCGAGTTGTTGCACAACGCCTGTATTTCCACCAGCAACGGACGAGTCCCCTCCCACAGCGTGGTACAGGCTGATCCCGCATGGTTCTTGTCCGATCGGCTAAGGAAAATCGCCGACGGGTTCTTCACCTGCTTCATCCCGGTTTCGGTCATGGCAAAGAAGCATGATTCGGAATCGGCACCGAAACGGTTTTTGGACGTACGTAGTACCCGGAACTTTTCATCCGCCGTCGACGACAGGGCAAACAGACCATCAACAATGTGGATCAGCTGCATCGGACCCGCCACATTGGAGTCTTTATTGATGTGGCCAACGATCATGAAGGTCACACCTTCGGTCTTGGCAAACCGGGTCAGAGCCGCCGCGGATTCCTTTACCTGACTCGGACTACCGGCAGCCGAATCATTGTGGGCAACCGTCATGGTCTGGATTGAGTCAATAATCACAAACTCAGTTTTCTGCGCCCGAATATGTTCGATAATCGCTTCCACCGAGGTTTCGGCCACCACGTTAATATTATCGAGGTTCTGGGTCCCCAATCGCTTGGCCCGCTGGGAGATCTGGTGAATCGATTCTTCACCCGACACATACAGCGACGATTTCGAGGCCGCTACCGAACCGATGCTCTGGAGCAGCAAGGTTGATTTACCCGCCCCCGGATCACCACACAGTAGCAATACGGAGCCCGGTACTATCCCACCGCCAAACACCCGATCCAGTTCAGAAATACCGGAACTGTAGCGAGGCAAATCTTTGGTTTCGACCTCAGAAAGTTTTTGTATCTTGGTCGCCGCACCTGCATAGCTGCTCGTACCAACTGCCGAAGCCCCGCCCAAGGCGGATCGTGTTTTGGGAACTGTGAACTCGGTGATCGTATTCCATGCCGCACACGCGCTACACTGGCCCTGCCAGCGGGGAAAGTCTGCGCCACAATCACTACATACATAAGCCCGCTTGGTTTTTGCCATGACTCACCTTGATATATTTGGTTAAACACATCCACAAAAGGGATGTAGAATAGAACTTGCCTGTAGGTTGAAGAAAAGCTCAACTCTTAGGGCAATATGCCGATAATAAACGAAGAATGAGATAATCAAAAATAACTATGGTGCTTGACGATTACAAAGGACTGATTGAAAGACTCATCCCTGTCTACGATAGCGAGGATTTTGACGACGTCTTCCAGATGATGACCGAAGGCGAAGACGGCCCAACCCGGCTGCAGTTGAAAATGGAATTGAACCGCATCATGTCACCTTGCATGAAAGCCGTTGACCTGCGCGGTCGCGTTCAGGGTGAATGCCGCCCCTACCAACTCAACGGTCGCCAGCATTGGCTCGATGATGTGGCAATCAATACTTACCACAAGCGGATCAAAATCTTTGGTAACCAGTTCAGGGTCGGCCTATACGAAGCGCTGATGAACACCCGCAACAACTTTCGGGTAATGCACCAGCAAGGAAAGCTGCAACCCAAACCGATCGCCCAAGCAACTTCGCAACCTGACAACCCGCTGATAGCACCGCTGCTTCGTTTTGGCCACTACCTGACCCGTGACGAAAACCGCTGGCAAATTGCCACCCAAGTCGTGCTGGAACTCCCTTTGAGCCAGACGATCAATGGGATCAGCGCAGATCTATCTTATTCCGGCGCCAAATTCAAAGTCCCTGCCGCGTTCAATTACAAGCTAGGTATGAACATTGTGGTACGCTTTCCGACTCTGGCCGATAAATTGAATGACCCCCGCTTGATTGAGGGGATGAGCTACCGGATCCTCGGTATTGACGAAAACCCGGATAACGACAGCTATAAGTGGCTACGTCTGAAGCTGCTGAGTGACAATACATTAATTAAATCGGTGATTGATCAGGGCCTGAACCAATCCCAAAACCGAACCCGGCACAACTACGATGACAAAGTCATCCAAATCCGGACTCGTGGCTATGAGCATTGTTTTCTCAAGCACAGTACCAGCCTGCCGGTATTTCTCTCCGATACCCAGCTGACCTACTGTCTGCTGACCCAATACAATCGCCATATCTGGACCCACTGGCACGATGAAAGGAACCAACCGGTCCTCAACCACCTAATTTCTCAAGATCGTTTAGCTAGCTTAGGGAAAGCTGGCCTGAAACAGTCCAGCACACTGCTGTACAGTTTCAGCCATGAACATGATGGTAAAACCTTCTTCTATTCAGCAGCCCTGCCGGAGATGAATACCGAGCAGCGTCGCTTATTCTGGCATGTAGGAGCACAGCGTGACACCTGGCGGGTAATGCGTCTGAGCTTGCAGCCTATCGACCAAGAAGACATCGATAGCCTCAAGCAAATTGCGCCTGATATGGTCGACCAGCTAGGCACCCTGACCCATGTCGGGGTGCTGCAAGATCTCACTAACCGCAATGCCCAACAAGATTACCGATTGAGCGTCAAACCGCAACTGCCTAGTAAGACCCTGCAGGCATTCCGCCATCCTCGCAACCCGGTTTCGGCAGCCAAAGCGGTGTATTTTGATCCACGGCCACAGCGTAGCGAAGACCGATATCTGTTCGATACGCCTATCGCCCTATCCACTGCGGATAGCCAGACGGTCACTGGGCAAAGTATCGACTTTTCTACCCGTGGCCTAAATATCAAACTAACCAGCCCGGTCGCCCTACGCCGCGACGAACAGGTAGAGGTCTCGTTTCCCGGCCTGCAAAAAAGCAATAAAAATAGCCCATTGAGCCACGTCCCCTACCGTGTCGTCAGGGTCAGCTCTGACTACTGCAATATCCAGCTGACGACAGGTGCAGGGCAACAAGCGGCGCGAAGCGAGCACTTCCTGCGCAAGCTAATACTGCACAATGAAAATAAACTGGTGATGACCGAGGAGAAATTACCGCAGGGAGAGTTGTTGCTGGCCATGCACCAAATGCTGCTGACCAAACTGAAGACGATTCCGTACTTTGCCGAAAAAGTTGACCACAAGATAAAATTGAAGGCGGTTGGCTGTAACTTCCCACCTCCGCCGCCGATCAAACTGTTCAACCAACTGGCCGACGGAAAAGGTTGCTCGCTGGAACCACTGTTCCGCAACCGGGTAAAACAACTGCTAGCCGAAACCATGCGCCCGGTTGAGATCAACCAGCCCTACATCCATGAGATCTATCTGGCGGTTGAACAGCAACCGGGACAGCCCCTACGGGTCGATGCCAAGCTACTTGATGAATTCCGCACTATCGAAGAGCGGATCAACTATATCAAACACGCAAAAACGGCCGGCAACTTTATGGCGCTCAGACTCACCGCCGCCCCGGTACTCAGCCCGATGACCGCTTTGATAGGCAAAGAGCTGGGCGAACTTGCCCGCCTGGTATTGCACCGGGCAAGGGCACTGGAGCAAGAGCTCAATTCGGTCATCGGTGGCGGCGAGATCCTCGACATCACCGATGAAGTGCTGATCAGGCTAGAAATTCGATAACCCGCCCACTTATCTTTGGTGCCTACCAGCCCAGCTGCTGCGGCACCAAAGAGACCGACAGCAAACAAATCAAGCCACCGAGATCGGCAAAGCGGATTGCTACCGGGGCCTCATCTTCGACTTTCGGTTTGGCATGGTAGGCCACACCAAGCCCTGCAGCATTGATCATTACCAAATCATTGGCCCCATCACCAATAGCCACGGTATTGTGCGGTGGAATGTCATATTGCTCGGCCAAGTTACGCAATATTGTCGCTTTGGCCTGTGCGTCCACAACATCTCCCAGTACCTTGCCCGTGAGTTTACCATCAACAATTTCCAGCGTATTCGACTGGGCATGAGCCAAATCCAGCTCTTGTTCGAGGTGATCGGAAAAGTAAGTGAAGCCGCCTGATGCAATCGCGGCCTTCCAACCATAATGGTGCAGGGTGGCCACCAGCTCACGCAGCTCAGGCATAAACGGCAGCTGGCTTTTGACTTGATCGAGAATGGCCGCATCACTGCCCGCCAGTGCCGCGACCCGCTGGCGCAGGCTTTGTTCAAAATCCAGTTCACCTTGCATCGCCCGCTCGGTCACTTCAGCCACCTGCTCACCGACACCTGCCAATATGGCGATCTCGTCAATACACTCGATTTCGATCGCCGTTGAATCCATATCCATCACCACCAAGCCGGGCTCGCGTAGATCTGGAAACTGAGTAAGATCGGCAATATCAAGCTGCGCACTGGTCACGCATTGTTCCAACTGCAATGAATACGGGGTCGCCAACAACAAACAGTCGTATTGCCCTACTTTCCAAGCAGCCGTCAGCACCAGCGGTGCACCATACGCGGCTTCTATCGCGTGAACCGTAACCGCATCTATAGAACGGCCAAAAATCAAGGCTGTCGAGCGCTGTCGGTCAAGATTGCTGGCCGACACCACTTGCGGAAATCGCTGTAGTAAAGAGGTGTGTTTCCTTATTTTGAGCACTTGCAAACCATCCATGTTAAAGTAATCGCCTAAATATCCAAGTGACCTCAAGATGCAGGATTCCACACTGAACCGAGCATTTTGAAGTCGCTTGGTTAAACAACTTACCCTATTGCAAATTACCAGGGCAAGCCCAAAAATGAGATTGGTCTTGAATACAGCGCTGATATGATGAAGAAAAAACATACCCAATTCCAAAAAGCCTGGCGGCTGTTCATCCTTTTTGGCTGCCTGGCGGCGCTAATCACCATGGTTGAATATGGCTCTAGCCTGGCTAAGCAAAACTACCGTACTCTGAGCGATCAAACCCAGCAGCTATCACGCTTGGTTGTCCGACAGGCCGCCGATACCGCATCGACGGACGTGATTGAAAAAAACCAAGACCGACTGCAACTGCTTGTCGAACAACTGGCCAAGGAGCCCTTGCTGCTCGATGCCAGCATTTATGATCTGGAAGGCATTACCCTGGCCAAAAGCCAAGATGCCTTGCCGCTGCCGCAAGTGACAGGACTTTCGACCCCACTGGCCGTTGCCAGCTATGGCCGCCAGCAACTGATTGAGCCAATCATGAGCCAGCACCAAGTCGTAGGGTTTGTCCGTATCACGCTAGAGCATGACAAGCTTATCGCCGAAACGATGGCCGATATTGATGCTATCACCAACATTATCCGGGCCTTGATCGCCAGTGCGATGGTCATCGGTTTCCTACTGGCTATTACCTTCGGTAACCGACAAGAGAACTGGCATTTTCCTATCCTGCTCAGCGACAGTAAAAACGACTAGACATCCCAACAAGACAAACAGACAGCGATAAAAAAAGGGCTTGCCAATGGCAAGCCCTTTTTGTTGTTCTCGTACTGTTGCTTGCGCTTATTCCGCGTCGCCCAGTAGAACTGATTCTAGTGCGATTTCCATCATGTCATTGAAGGTCAATTGACGTTCTTCAGACGTCGTCGCTTCGCCGCGCAGGATGTGGTCAGAGACGGTACAGATTGTCAGTGCTTTTGCACCGAACTCAGCTGCCAAGCCGTAGATACCTGCCGCTTCCATTTCTACACCCACGATGCCGTATTTCTTCATCGTTTGGAAGAAATCGAAATCAGGGTTATAGAAAAGATCTGCAGAGAAGATGTTACCCACCTTCACATCAACGCCTTTTGCTTTTGCCGCGTCAACCGCGTTCTGTACCATACCGAAGTCAGCCAATGCCGCGAAGTCGTGGTCACCAAAACGGATACGGTTAACTTTAGAGTCCGTTGACGCACCCATGCCGATCACAACATCACGCAGGTTGACGTCATCACGTACAGCACCACAGCTACCCACACGGATAATTTTCTTCACGCCGTAGTCTTTGATCAGCTCTGTCGCGTAGATAGAACATGACGGGATACCCATACCGTGACCCATTACAGAGATCTTACGGCCTTTGTAAGTACCGGTGTAACCGAACATGTTACGTACGTTACACACTTCTTTTGCATCGTCTAGGAACGTTTCTGCAATGTACTTGGCACGTAGCGGATCGCCCGGCATCAGTACTACGTCTGCAAAGTCACCCATTTCAGCATTAATGTGAGGAGTAGCCATCGTTATTTCCTTTCTGTCATCTGTTGGTTTTTTTGCATAACCAACTCAATGTAATCTTGTCTTGCAAACACTGTTTCGATCTAGGACAAATATAGACCGAAACAGTAAAAAGAATCGTATTTTTGGGTAGGCTTTACCAGCCCTAGCTTGTTACAGGAATGACTTACCGTATTCCATATCAGACGTACCGAAGTACTCCGCCAAGCTCTGGCCGATATCGGCAAATGTCTCGCGGCGACCCAGTGAACCTGCAGCGATTTTAGGACCAGAAACCAATACAGGGATATGCTCGCGAGTATGGTCGGTGCCAGGCCAAGTTGGATCACAACCGTGATCAGCCGTCAGGATCAAAACGTCGTCTTCCTGCAGCAGTTCAATAATCTCTGGCAAGCGTTTATCAAAGTACTCCAGTGCTGCGGCATAACCCGCAACATCACGGCGGTGGCCGTAAGCAGAATCAAAATCAACAAAGTTGGTGAATACGATGGTGTTGTCACCCGCTTGTTTGATTTGCTCAAGTGTTGCTTCGAACAGCGCAGGGATACCTGTTGCTTTCACTTTTTGGGTGATGCCACAGCCAGCGTAGATATCAGAGATCTTACCGATAGAGATCACTTCACCGTTTTTCTCATCAACTAGCTTTTGCAGCACAGTTGCTGCAGGCGGTTCAACCGACAGATCACGGCGGTTACCGGTACGCTCAAACTGACCTTTACCAGGACCAATGAACGGACGGGCAATCACTCGGCCAATGTTGTAGTCTGCCAACTCTTCACGCGCTATTTGGCAAAGTTCTAGCAAACGATCTAGACCGTAGGTTTCTTCATGACAAGCGATTTGGAATACCGAGTCCGCAGAGGTATAGAAAATCGGCATACCGGTTTTCATGTGCTCTTCACCCAAGTCATCCAGTACCTGAGTGCCTGATGCATGGCAGTTACCCAAGTAGCCAGACAGACCAGCACGAGCAAGGATGCGATCGGTCAGCTCTTTCGGGAAGCTGTTTTCTTTGTCGGTAAAGTAGCCCCAGTCAAACAGGACAGGAACACCGGCAATTTCCCAGTGACCAGATGGAGTATCTTTGCCTGAAGACAGCTCGGCAGCGTGGGCATATGCGCCGGTGATTTCAGCGCCAGCATCCAGACCTTCAGGGAAGTAACCCGAAGACTCTTCACATGCCTTACCCAGGCCTAGCTTGTTAAGGTTTGGCAGATGAAGCTTACCGCTGCGCTGGCCGTTATCCGCTTCGCCGCGGGCACAGGCTTTGGCAATATGGCCCATAGTATTGGCGCCTACATCACCAAACTCCACGGCATCTTCAGTAGCACCAATCCCAAATGAATCTAGAACAAGAATAATAGAACGTTTCATGATAACTCCATTAAACATCTTCAGGGCGAACACGACGGTAAACTTCTGGTGTCGGCTCAGGTTTCTGATCAGAAATAGTAATTGCGGCACGTACCGCTTTGGCGGCTTCTTCCCACTGCGCTTCGTTGCGAGCGTGGATCACAGCCAGCGGCTTATCGATATTGGCTTCATCACCCAAACGGATCATGTCACTCAGGCCCACTGCATAGTCGATAGTATCAGCAGCTACGCGACGACCACCGCCCATACCCACTACCGCCATACCCAGTGCTCGGGTATCCATCGCAAAGGCATAACCTGTGGTTTCTGCGTACACCGGCTTGGTCAACTCGGCTTTTTCCAAGTAGTTGTCGTAGTTGGTCATGAAATCTTCAGGACCACCAAGACCGGCAACCATCTTACCAAAGCACTCAGCCGCTTTACCATTATCCAGAGCCGCCTGAAGCTTCTCGCGTGCCTGCTCGATATCTGTTGCTAAACCACTGTTTACCAACATTTCTGCACACAATGCCATGGTGACTTCAAATAAGCGAGGGTTACGGTATTCACCGGTCAGGAATTGCACGGCTTCACGGACTTCGAGTGCATTACCAGCAGTCGACGCCAGTACCTGGTTCATGTCGGTCAGCAGCGCTGTAGTCTTAGTACCAGCACCATTGGCAACCGCCACAATAGATTTAGCCAGTTCTTCAGACGCCTCGTAAGTTGGCATGAATGCGCCAGAACCAACTTTCACGTCCATCACAAGAGAGCCAAGACCAGCAGCCAGTTTCTTCGACAGGATCGAAGCGGTGATCAAAGAGATATTGTCGACGGTCGCGGTTACATCACGGGTCGCATAAACACGCTTGTCAGCTGGCGCTAGATCGCCCGTCTGGCCGATAATTGCCACACCCGCGTCTTTGGTCACCTGACCGAAAACGTCGTTGCTTGGCGTAATGTTGTAGCCAGGAATAGATTCCAGCTTGTCCAGCGTACCACCGGTGTGGCCCAGGCCACGACCAGAAATCATCGGTACATAACCACCGCATGCTGCCACCATAGGGCCAAGCATCAATGAGGTCACATCACCGACACCACCTGTCGAGTGCTTGTCGACAATCGGGCCATCGAAGTTCATGTGGCTCCAATCGATAACCATACCCGAGTCACGCATCGCACAAGTCAGAGCCACACGCTCGTCCATGGTCATATCGTTGAAATAGATCGCCATCGCGAATGCTGCGATCTGGCCTTCTGATACAGTATCTTTGGCAATGCCCTGAATGAAGAAATTAATTTCGTCAGCAGTTAATTCAATGTTGTCACGTTTTTTTCGGATGATTTCTTGTGGTAAATACATGGTATTCCCCAGTAAATTCTAGTGTAGGGTCATGACTGTTTACTTAGTATTAACGCCATCACGACTCGCGATGAATTAACACAAGATCTGATTCTCGGGTGCGGGGCAACCGCCCGTCAGGCTGCGTAATGCAGTTAGGCAAGAACCAAACAGTAAAGAGTCACAGGTAATTAAAAAATAAGGTGGCCTCAAGGCCACCTTATTGGAAAGAATTAGTAGCCGCCTTCAGCTGCTTTTTCGCCTTCGCCAAGCGTGTTCAGAAGGTTAGCCAGTAAGCTTGAAGCACCAAAACGGTAGTGCATGTTGTCAGCCCACTCAGCACCTAGGATGCGGTCAGCCATGGCTAGGTATTGCTGTGCGTCTTCTGCAGTACGAACACCACCAGCAGGCTTGAAGCCAACAGTTTTCGCTACGCCCATATCTTTGATCACGTTAAGCATGATTTCAGCGTATTCAGGGGTTGCGTTCACTGGCACTTTACCGGTAGACGTCTTGATGAAGTCAGCACCTGCTTTGATTGAAAGTTCAGACGCTTTCTTGATTAGCTCTTCTGTTTTCAGCTCACCGGTTTCGATGATCACTTTCAGCATGATGTCGCCACACGCGGCTTTACACTGCTTAACCAGCTCAAAGCCAACTTCTTCGTTGCCAGCCATTAGCGCGCGGTATGGGAATACTACGTCTACTTCGTCAGCACCGTAAGCCACTGCCGCTTTGGTTTCTGCAACTGCGATATCGATATCGTCGTTACCGTGCGGGAAGTTAGTGACTGTTGCAATACGTACTTCAGGTGTACCCTGCTCACGAAGCTGCTTCTTAGCAACTGGGATAAAACGTGGGTAAATACATACGGCCGCTGTGTTACCTACCGGGCTCTTTGCGTTCTTACACAACTCGATCACTTTTGCATCCGTGTCGTCGTCGTTCAGAGTGGTAAGGTCCATTAGTTTAAGTGCACGTAGTGCAGCCGCTTTCAATTCGCTCATGACTATCTCCAGTCCAATTAATTTCTACCAAGCTATTCAGTTTCCCGACAACCAGCCATCAGTCGACGGGGTTACGGACTTGACTCCTTGAAGACTCAGGTAAACAATGCACTCGCATTTCCCTGATTGATATCCTTTTCACCGCGTGGGAAGTGACAATAAACACTTCCCAGCAAATGCGCTACCCTGGCCTTGCCTAGCGATAGGTAACACCATGAAGGTATTGACCAGAATAGCGAAAAACAATTTGTGATGGTGCTGCCCTATAATACCAAGCAGACCTTGTTGCCACCACGAAATATGCGTTTCCCAGCGTGGACAATGTGTTTACCCAACGAACAGATTTCGTCAGGAAAAGAATCGTTCGACTATCCACTGGTAGGCAATCCCGCCCCCATAGACACCCACAATTCCCATTACCCCCGAGAGCACCGGCGGAGCCGGTATCGGCAGTTTAATCGCAGAAAACAATACGCCGACAATAAACCCGGCGGCCAGCGCTAGCAGTACTTCACTCATAATCATTTCTCTGTCTGTTACAGCACAAAGGAAAGTGTAGTCTGCCCCGCAATGAAAGTAATGGTAGCAAAGAGGTTTACCAGAAACCGGAGCGCAATCGATTTTATGGCATCAGATAGAAACGATGGAGGGTATGTTTACCATATGTGTTGAAAGGCGATGGGCGAATCAGAATTTTGTGAAGGCTAAACCCTGTCAAGCTATTGCTTCAGCTCTTTGCTATGCCTCTAGCCTCTAGCCTCTAGCCTCTAGCCTCTAGCCTCTAGCCAGAAAAACAAAAACGCCGCGGAAGACCGCGGCGTTTTATCTGATTATCAGCTGTCTGAAATTAAGACAGGGTGATAAATAGACCTGCAATTGTTGCTGACATTAGGTTAGAAAGCGTACCTGCAGCTACAGCTTTCATACCGAAGCGTGCGATGTCATGGCGACGGCTTGGAGCCAGACCACCTAGACCACCCAGTAGGATAGCTACTGAAGACAGGTTAGCGAAACCACATAGTGCGAACGAGATGATAGCTTTCGTCTTGTCAGAAAGAACAACCTCAGCACCTTCCGCTAGGTATGGGGCAAAGTTCAGGTAAGCAACGAATTCGTTAACTACCAGCTTCTGACCGATGAATGAACCTGCGATTGTTGCTTCTTCCCACGGCACACCGATTAGGAATGCAAGAGGAGAGAAAACATAACCAAGGATAAGCTCAAGTGTCAGCTCAGGCATACCGAACCAACCACCGATGCCACCTAGCATACCGTTGATCAGTGCAATCAGACCGATGAACGCAAGAAGCATTGCACCAACGTTCAGAGCAAGCTGCATACCAGAAGAAGCACCCGCTGCTGCTGCGTCGATAACGTTAGCTGGCTTGTCGTCAGCGTTATTCGCATCGCTTGCTAGCTGCTCAACAGCTTCTTCAGTTTCAGGCTTGATGATCTTAGCAAATAGAAGACCACCCGGAGCTGCCATGAATGACGCAGCGATTAGGTACTCTAGAGGTACACCCATAGAGGCATAACCAGCAAGTACACCACCAGCTACAGACGCCAGACCACCACACATTACCGCGAACAGCTCAGACTGAGTCATTTTTGGTACGAACGGACGGATCACCAAAGGTGCTTCCGTTTGACCAACGAAGATGTTAGCTGTTGCAGACATGGATTCGGCGCGAGATGTACCCAGTGCTTTCTGTAGACCACCACCTAGGATGTTGATCACTACCTGCATGATGCCCAGGTAGTAAAGTACGCTGATCAGTGCAGAGAAGAAAACGATTACTGGTAGTACGCGCAGGGCAAACACGAAGCCGCCACCGCCGAACACTTCAAACATTTTGTCTGAAGTCAGGCCACCGAATAGGAAGTTGATACCGTCATTACCATAAGCGATAACGTTGGCAACGGCTGTAGACATACCATACAGTACGTCACGACCAACAGGTACATAAAGAACAAATGCACCTAAACAAAATTGAATGGCAAATGCGCCACCCACTGTACGTAGATTAATAGCTTTACGGTTATCAGATAGAAGTACTGCAAGACCTAGCAGTACTGCCATCCCAACCAGGCTCATAAACATGCTCATAGTTTATGGCTTCCCTTTAGTTAAGTTTGGCGTCTCGACAATTCGGCTCATTAAGAGTCCGGCGCATTATACTCATGCAGCGACGGATAAAATAACGCCGACATCACAGTTTGCAAGGAAAGGGAGTGAAAGTTCAATTCCAAATGTGAACCCCGTCACGCTTTAACGCAAACGATTTACGCAAACGTTTAATTTGTGACAACGCTTCACACTGGAATACGAAAAAGTTCAGCAGTGGTTAAGCTAGTTGCCTGCTTAATATCCTGTTCGCTTTCCGTTCGGATTGCTGCCAGTTCACCCAGCACATTCACCAACCGATCAGGCCTGTTTGGCTCCCCCTGAAACCCAGCTACTGGCATATCGGGCGCATCTGTTTCCAGCACCAATGCACCCAGTGGCAGTGCAGCTATTGTATTGCGAGTTTTGTTGGCACGGCGATATGTAATCGTTCCACCTACCCCAATTTTGATACCTAGATCAATAATCTGCATCGCTTGTTGATAGCTACCACTAAATCCATGATACACCCCACCAACAATCGGCGTATTTTGCCTCAAAACCCGAAGTAACTCGGGAAATGCCTTGCGGCAATGGAGTATCACTGGCAATTCAAAGCGATTCGCCAACTGTAACTGGGCTGCCAATAACGAAATCTGTTGATCCCGGTCGGCATTCACAATGGCAAAGTCTAGTCCACATTCCCCGACAGCAACGCAGCGTGATTGTTTTTTTTCTCGTTTTCGTGCCTCTGTTGCAAGCTCAGATTCAAGTTGGATCAAGGCATTGGCGTCATGTTCGGCACTAAAAAAAGGATGCAACCCCAAGCCAAAATAGAGTTGGGGAAAACGGGCTGACAAGTCACAAACCGTCTGCCAGTTTCGCTGGCCAACCGCCGGAATAACGATTTTCCCAATTCCGGCCTGATGTGATAATGCCAGGTAGTGCTCGGGATCATCACAAAAGGGCGCAAAATCGAAGTGGCAGTGGCTATCAATCAGCATCCGGTTTGACCTGTGCTGTACTGTTATCCTGTTTGCCTTTATTCGTTGGATTGCGAGGATCATCACTGTCATAACGGACCGGGGCGCAACAACGGCGATTCTCAGGGACTAGCCCCATTTTTTCACACCAGCGGTCATAGGTCGCTACCCCTCGCTTAATCAACGACATCATGGCTATCTATCCTGTAATCCTATTTACCCGGTTATGTGGCTTTGGTGGCCTTGGCTACCATGACGATCATACTACGCCCAGTTGCCAAAATGGTATTCCGGGTATAGAGCGGTGCCTCATCAATGGAATAAATATCATGAGGAGACGGCTTGGCGGTATTGATCACCAAATGCCAATCACTGCAGTGGCGATCCGGCAGGGTAAACTCGAGAGGATCCCAAAAGGCATTGCACACCACATACAGCTCATCCTGGGTGATGGGATGGTAAACCGTCAGCGCAATAGAATGAGAGTTTTCCGACCAGTCCGGCTGCTCGGGTTGGATCCCGTGCCAGCGGATCCCGACATCCTCCAGCACAGAATTGAGCGACATATGCATATTCCAGTCTATGGTTGGTTCGGCGGTACGCAGTTGGCTGAGGTGGGTGACAAAGCGCAGCAAGTCACTGTGGGTATCCACCAGACTCCAGTCGAACCAACTGAGTTCATTGTCCTGGCAGTAGGCGTTGTTGTTACCCTGTTGGGTCCGGCGGACTTCATCGCCCATATTAAGCATCGGTGTACCAAGCGCCAAAAACAATGTGGCTAACATGTTCTTGCACTGCCTATGGCGCAGCAACTCGATTTCAGTAATATCGCTTGGTCCTTCGACTCCATAGTTACTCGACACATTATGATTGTCACCATCGCGGTTGCCCTCTCCGTTGGCTTCATTGTGTTTCTCGCTGTAGCTCACCAGATCATTGAGGGTAAAGCCATCATGAGCACAGATAAAGTTGACCGAGCGGTGCGGTGAATGGTGCTGGCTACAGTACATATCCGGCGAGCCAAGGATCCTTGAGGCAAAGCGGCTGACATAACCAGCATCACCACGCCAGAAAGCCCTGACATCATCACGGAACTTGCCGTTCCACTCGTTCCAGCGATCGCCGATAAACGAGCCCACCTGGTACAGCCCAGCCGCATCCCAAGCTTCTGCGATGATCTTAGTACTACAGAGGATAGGATCGGAGTCTATCGACCACAGCAGCGGCGGCTCTTTCATTGGGTGACCCTGGCTGTCGCGGGCCAGTACCGAGGCCAAGTCAAAACGGAATCCGTCAACGTGCATCTCGGTCACCCAGTAATGCAGTGCATCGATGATCATCCGGCGCAGGACGCTATGGTTGGCATTGCAGGTATTGCCACAACCGCTGTAGTTACCATAGTGGCCGGTTTCCTTGTCCAGCAGGTAATAAGCGCCATTTTGCAGCCCTTTGAAGCAGAATGTCGGTCCGTGCTCATCCCCTTCCGAGGTATGGTTGAACACCACATCGAGGATCACTTCAATATCGGCTTTGTGTAACTCGCGGACCAAAGTTTTGAATTCATCGATAGCACTCAAGGGAGCCTTCTCAATGCTGTAGTCAGCATGGACAGCAAAGAAGTTTATCGGGCTATAGCCCCAGTAGTTATCACGCCCTTCCGGTGCATCATCAACATCAAACTGCTGAACCGGCATCAATTCAACTGCCGTCACCCCAAGTGATTTCAAATACGGAATTTTCTCGATGATCCCCGAAAATGTCCCCTGCTTGGCCTGCACCACTCCAGAAGAAGGATGGCGGGTAAACCCAGCGACATGCATTTCATAGATGATGGTATCGGTTAGTGAATGACGTGGTGCAACATCACCTTGCCAATCGAAGTCACTGTGATCGACCACAATACTCTTCATGCAGGCATCCATGTTATCACCCGGATCGATAGCTCGCTGGCGGCTGTAATTGCGGCCAAAGCCTACCGCATGACTATAGGGGTCAATCAACACTTTCTCGCAGTCGAAACGCAACCCACGCTCAGGTAACCATGGACCATCAACCTGAAAGCCATAATATTGCCCATGACCGATATTCCCCACAAAGATAAACCAGTAATGGCCACGCTTGTGCAACGCTGGGCTCAGTTCAAAGGAACGAAAAGGCCCCGTCGCATCGGCACTAGCAAACAGGTGCAAGGTCACCCGGGTGGCATCTTTGGAGTAGATGCTGAAATTCACCCCATCCTCACGCACCGATGATCCGAGCGGAAAAGCCTCGCCGGGTAAGGTATAAATTTGGTTATCTGCCGCCAACGCGGTACTGAGCGAGGTTCCGAGCTCATCGACACTGTTCATGCCATCATCCTTTTGGTTATTGTGCTCCTGCGTGCATAACCAGAATAATAGACCCAATATCGGTAGGGAGAGGTAAGCTTCACAAAAAGTACAAAAAAAGCCGTCACAATGTGACGGCTTCGATGTTGAACATGATATCAGTGGCTTGCGGGCAATTAGTGCTCGCGGGTCGCACGGAAATCAATATCAGGGAAACGCTCTTTAGCCAAGTTCAGGTTAACCATAGTCGGCGCGATGTAAGACAGGTTATCACCGCCATCCAACGCCAAGTTAGACTGACTCTTACGCTTGAACTCTTCCAGCTTCTTAACGTCACCACATTCAACCCAGCGGGCCGTTGCCACGTTAACGCCTTCATAGATAGCTTCAACGTTGTACTCGGCTTTCAGACGTGCAACCACCACGTCAAACTGAAGCACACCGACTGCACCAACGATCAAGTCGTTGTTCTGCAGTGGACGGAAAACCTGTACCGCCCCTTCTTCTGACAGCTGTACCAAACCTTTTAGCAACTGTTTCTGCTTAAGTGGATCTTTCAGGCGGATACGACGGAACAATTCAGGCGCAAAGTTAGGAATACCAGCAAACTTCAGATTTTCACCTTGGGTAAAGGTATCACCAATCTGGATAGTACCGTGGTTGTGCAAGCCAATAATGTCACCTGCATATGCTTTTTCAGCACGAGCACGATCACCCGCCATGAAGGTAACAGCATCAGAAATACTCACATTTTTACCCGTACGGACATGGTTCATTTTCATGCCCTGATTGTAAGTACCCGATACGATTCGCATAAACGCAATACGGTCACGGTGCTTAGGATCCATGTTTGCTTGGATCTTGAATACGAAGCCAGAGAATTTCTCTTCCTGCGCTTCAACGTCACGCTCGTTGGCCTTACGTGTTTGTGGCGCTGGCGCCCACTTCGTTAGGCCATCAAGCATGTGGTCGACACCAAAGTTACCCAGTGCAGTACCGAAATAAACAGGCGTTAGCTCACCAGCAAGGAAAAGCTCATGATCAAACTCTGGGCACGCGCCAATCACTAGCTCAAGTTCGTCACGGACGCTGGCAGCAAGATCCTCACCCACAGCGGCATCCAACTCTGGGTTATCAAGACCTTTGATGATACGTACTTCTTGAATCTCATGGCCATGACCAGATTCATACAGGATCGTTTCATCACGGTGGATGTGGTAAACACCCTTAAATTCTTTACCGCAACCAATCGGCCATGAGATAGGCGAACAAGCCATGCCAAGTTCGCTTTCAACTTCATCAAGCACTTCCATTGGGTCACGAACATCACGGTCCAATTTGTTCATGAAAGTAACGATTGGCGTATCACGCAGACGGGTAACTTCCATCAATTTACGAGTACGATCCTCGACACCTTTCGCGGCATCGATCACCATCAAGCATGAATCAACAGCAGTAAGTGTACGGTAGGTATCTTCCGAGAAGTCTTCGTGTCCTGGGGTATCCAGCAGGTTAACCAAACAGTCATTGTATGGGAACTGCATCACCGACGTGGTCACCGAGATACCACGTTCTTTTTCCATCTCCATCCAGTCAGACTTTGCGTGCTGGTTTGAGCCACGACCTTTAACCGTACCAGCTTTCTGGATAGCGTTTCCGAATAACAGAACTTTTTCTGTAATGGTTGTTTTACCCGCATCCGGGTGAGAAATGATGGCAAACGTACGACGTTTGTTCACTTCAGATAGAAAAGACATAACGTTGATAATCCTGTGAGAGATTTCTCTGATTGAACCCGCGACGACCGCATGTAACATGCAGCGGCAGGTTCCAATGTATTTTTTAGGGTGCTGAACCCAAAGATGGCGGAATTATACGCAAACTCCAGCCAAAGAGACAGCGCTAACACGGTTGGTGACCTTGCAAGCTACACTTCGCCGCCTGCTACATCATCATGTAAGTCATGATTAATGCGTCTTCGCGACCATCCGGTGCAGGGTAATAACCTTCCCGGCGGTTTATTTCATTGAAGCCCAAGGATTCATATAACTGATAAGCACGCTGGTTGCTTGCCCTGACTTCTAGCCATACATCTTGCGCATTCAACTGTTCAAGCTGTGACAGGAAGCCTTCCAGTAATAATTTGCCGTATCCCTTCCCCTGAAAAGCGGGGTCGATAGCGATATTGAGCAAGGTGGCTTCACCGGCTACCAGTTGACCAAAACAGTATCCCGCTAACTGACCATCGATCTCCAGCGCATAATTGGCTGCGATCTTATTTGGCGCTTTGCGGATCATCGATTCCGCCCATGGGTACATGTGAGCAGCCTGCTCGATACGCCAGACATCATCCAGATGATGTGGCTCTAGTAAAACTATATTATGCGTCATAAGAACAAATCTGTTGCCACAGCGCTTTTTTCGCGCCGGGATTGGTATGCATCGATTTCAGAGAGGATGACGTCAGTAGCTGACAACCCGCAGGGTGAGCCGCTTCGCAACCGGCCACCCAACACCATTTAAGGTGGTGTTCACGCACTTGTTCAACAGCCGCGGCAGGGATACAAAGCGCTTGCTCCGGTGCTAGCTTCATACTGCCGAGGATCCGACCAAACAGCCAGCGGTCGTGCTCATCAAGCTCTTCGTCACAGACAAACAGCAACTGGCAAGTTTCCGGCAGATCAATCATCGGCTGCTCCTGCTCGGGAAAAAAGCCCGGTTTACGGATCTGCCAATAGGTTAGTCCGATCGCCTTCATCAGCTGTAAATCACGCTGTTTCATCCACTCACCTTGATGATGTTCACTTTGGCCGAGAATACTATCAGAATTTATACCAAACTGAGTAATATTCTGGCCTATCCGCGAGAATGAAAAGGGACAGATACAAGGCGCTCATACCTGCTCCAAATTACGTTGATGTAGAGCGGCTAACTAGTATAAAAAAATACCACCTCGCGGTGGTATTTTTATGAAACCAAAGCTCAATGACCACTTACAGAGCGTTGAACTCTTCGCTGTAACTAATCATGCCTGCCTTACCCTCCATGGCACCGGGTACAACCTCCAATACCATGAATACCTCTTCTGGCACTGGCCAAGGGCATTGGATACCCTGGGGAGCCGCAGGGGCAAAGCCCGCTTTCGGGTAGTAATCACTGTGCCCCAGTACCACAATCACCGGGTAACCCAACTCCGCTAGTGTCTGCTTAGCTTCTTCGATCATCGCCAAGCCAATCCCCTGACGCTGGTATTCAGGCTTGATTGCCATCGGGGCCAAGCCCTGCCAGTTGTGATCTTCACCGTCGAGCATCACTGGGCTGAAACACATATAGCCGACGTGCTCACCGTCATCATTGCACGCCACCAGCGATAAGGTTCGCTTGCCGTTTTCACGCAACCGCATCACCAACTCCGCTTCAGCCTCGGTCTCAAATACAGACTTAAGCAGGGAATCGATCGGCAAAATATCGGCCGGAGCCTCAGATCTAATGAGCATTCATGACCTCTTCTTGCCCAGCCGCCGATTGCATACCTTTATGGATAAAGTCAGCCGACTGGTGCAGTACAAATTTAGCCGGTGCCGGTAGCGAATCCAGATCGATGCTATCCATCAGGTTCTTCACTTCCAACCCCAGTTCGGTATCCCCTTCGATACGAAGGCGACGCTGGAAGAACAGTGTATCAGGATCTTCCTTGCGAGCAGCAATTAATACCAGATCATTACATTCGCCGCTGAAACTGACATCTTCCTGCTCGACATGTTCAGCTACCACCAATTGCTCATTCTGGTAACTGATGTACCAGCGTAGATCCAAATCACGTACTTCCACTTTTAGCCAGCGATCTTCAAGAAACTCAAAATCACCATCTTCCAGTGCTTCCTTGAATACCATGGCCAAACCATCCAGCATCACTTTTTTCTGAAGCGGAAAGGGAGCCAATTTAGCAGGGACACGCAATAGCGCTGGGCCATTTTGAACCAGCTGTTTTCTAAGTTGAGCAATCACTGAATAATTTTTCCTGTAGTCGGTCGCATATATGTAGTGATTGTATGGCAATACATGGCAGTGTTTTTATGCCTTGAGTCAAAAAATACAGCTTTGAGTAGGTAAAACTTGGTATTGTGACAATGACCTAGATATAGTGGTTGCAAACCCACCTGCCACCTCGCGCCAGTTGGCAGAAACTACGGAAGAATGTCCCAAGATCATGCTGACAGAGCAACTGAACCATTGGTTTCCCCTTCTCACTGATCACAGTCCATTCCTGTTTGCAGTACTGGATCATCAGCATAAATATTTAATGGTAAACAACCGATACTGCGAGCTGAGCGGCCTTAGCCGCGACGATCTTATCGGTCTCAGCGATACCGACATACTTGGCAAGACATTCTACCACTCAATGCGCCCTTTTTATGATCGGGCACTAAATGGCGAAACACTGGAGAGTGAAGTCATCCTCGATGACAACCACCACGACACCAGTATGCACTTCAGCCTGACCCCGCTACGGAGCGATGATGGCAAAGTAAGCTATATTGTGCTGCATTGCGTCGACACTTCTGAACGCCAAATCCTGATCAATGCTATCCAAGAACATGAAAAGCACCTGCAGAGCCTCAACCAGCTAATGAATGACGGTAGCTGCATCGTTGAAGGCGACACGGTGCTCTCAGCCAATAACAAAGCGGCCGAGCTCTTTGGTTTCGAACACCCAAATGATCTCAAGGGAAAGACTTTCAGCAAACTGGTAGTGGATAATCAGCAGCAGCCAGTTACCCGCACGCAACTGGCTTCACTCCAGCACGGAGAGGCCTGGCTTTGCCAGACCAGCCGCCACTGTCCGCAGCAGCAGACACTGCAGCTTTCCACATCAACCGTCGAGGTGTTGGGAGCGTCAGCACAGCTGGTGCTCCTGCAACCCTACAGCCCTGTGGGCGCCAAACAAGACAAGAGCAACCCTTCTATCCACACTGACCCGCTGACCGGGCTACTGAACCGTCATGGGTTCAGCCGTCAGCTAGAACAATTGATCCACCAGAAGACCCCATTGGTGATGTTGTACCTCGACGTCGATAACTTTAAAAGTATTAATGACTCACTTGGACACCATATTGGTGATCAGGTGCTGCAGGCAATATCGCAGCGACTCAAGCGGCTATTACCCGACGATGCAATTATCGGCCATCTCAGCGGGGATGAATTCACCATCTTGCTGCCAAACCCTGAACATGATCAACAAGGTAGCCTGATTGCTGATCAGGTCATCGCCCTGATCAACCAACCTTTCGACCTGCACCATTTCAGCAAGCACTTAGCCTGCTCTCTTGGCATGGTGCAATACCCTGGTGACGGTAATGATGCCCGTATCCTGCTGCAAAATGCTGATACGGCCATGTACGAGGCCAAGAACCGCGGCCGCAACCGGGCTGTTAAGTTCAGCGAGGAGATGAACAAAGAAGCCAGGATGCAACTCTGGCTGGAAATCGAACTGCAGAAAGCCTTGCAAAATAATGGCCTAGAAGTGTGGTACCAACCGAAAGTACACGCCCGTGACTTCTCGATTAACGGTGCCGAGGCACTAGTGCGCTGGAAACACCCGGTTGAAGGCTATATTAGCCCAGCGCAGTTTATCCCCGTAGCCGAGCGTTCGGGGCTAATTGAGCAACTGGGCCAAGTGGTCATGCGCGAAGTCTTTACCACTGTCCGCTACTGGAAAACCCAAGGTCTGCTACCCGGCAAGGTCGCCATTAACCTGTCACCGCAGCAGTTTGGCAACCCCAACCTGATCCAGTTTGTCGATAAGCTGCGGAAGGCAACCGGAGTCAATCCCAACGACATTACATTCGAACTCACCGAGAGTGCAGTAATGAGCGATGGCGAACACACAATCCAAATGCTTAATGCGATCAAAAAGTTGGGGTTCTCGCTCTCTATCGATGATTTCGGCACCGGTTACTCATCACTGTCCTACCTCGCCCGTTTCCCATTGGACGAGCTAAAAATAGACCGCGCCTTTATCAAAGACATCGAAGATGTACCCAAACAGCTGACATTGATCGAAAACATCATCAACCTCGGAAAATCCCTCAACATGAGTGTGGTGGCCGAGGGCGTCGAAACTCGCCAGCAGGCGACCCTGTTGTCCAACCTCGACTGCAACGCGATCCAGGGATTCCACTTCTACAAACCACTGCCGAAGAACGAGCTGGAAGCGACACTGCACAAGCACAATCACCATTAGGCTACCGCTACCAATAATGGTTCTTGAGCTATACAAAAGTGGAAAATAAGTTGTCCTAAATCAACAAAACCTGCCTGACATCAAAACACGGTCGCAGCCTGCCCCCTACTATTTGCTCTTATGACTTTCTTTTCCACACTGGTAGATAAAAAATAATATGGAGCTTCTCTGCCCCGCCGGTAACTTACCGGCGCTGAAAACTGCCATTGATAACGGCGCAGATGCGGTTTATATCGGCTTCAAAGACGATACCAATGCGCGTCACTTTGCAGGTTTAAACTTTACAGGACGTAAACTCGAAAAAGCCGTGCAGTACGTGCGTGATCACGACCGTAAATTGCATGTCGCCCTCAATACTTTCGCACATCCAGATGGCTTTTATCGCTGGCGCACCGCTGTAGACAACGCTGCCGCCATGGGGGTCGATGCGCTGATTGTCGCGGACATCGCAGTATTGGAGTATGCCGCTACCAAGTACCCTGATCTCGAGCTGCACTTATCAGTGCAGGCATCGGCAACCAATACCGCAGCGATTGACTTCTACCAGCAGAACTTCAATGTTAAACGGGTTGTTTTGCCTCGCGTACTGTCAATCCACCAGGTCAAGCAGCTAGCACGTAATACCAATGTCGAGTTGGAAGTGTTCGCCTTTGGTAGCTTGTGCATCATGTCTGAAGGCCGCTGCTACCTGTCTTCCTATATGACGGGGGAATCACCGAATACCGTCGGTGCCTGTTCACCGGCAAAATTCGTTCGCTGGCAAGAAACCCCAACCGGTCTGGAAACTCGCCTCAATGAAGTGCTGATCGACCGCTATTCCCATGGTGAGAACGCCGGTTACCCAACCCTGTGCAAGGGCCGCTTCGACGTCAACCTTGATGGAGAAAACCGTCGCTACCATGCACTGGAAGAGCCGACCAGCCTCAATACCCTAGAAATTCTACCCGAGCTTTTCAAGGCCAATATTTCCTCGGTGAAAATCGAAGGCCGCCAACGCAGCCCCGCCTACGTTGAGCAGGTCACCCGAACGTGGCGTGCCGCGATTGACCGCTATCTGGCCTCACCAGAAAACTACAGTGTTGAGCCTGCTTGGAATGCCTGTCTCGGCAATGTCTCGGAAGGTAAGCAAACTACCCTCGGTGCCTACCACCGCAAATGGCAATAAGGAGCCAACAATGAAATATTCTCTTGGCCCCCTACTTTATTTCTGGCCAAAAATGGACGTCGAGGCGTTCTACCAGCAGGCCGTCGAGGCTAACACCGATATCATCTACCTCGGTGAAACCGTCTGCTCCAAACGACGCGAGATGAAGCCGGCGCACTGGTTCGATATAGCCAAAGAGCTTTCTGCCAGCGGAAAACAGGTAGTACTGTCTACCATGGCCCTGCTCGAAGCGCCAAGTGAGGTCAATGTAATGAAAAAATACATTGATAACGGCGACTTCGCGATCGAGGCCAACGATGTTTCGGCAATCCAACTGGCGCATGAAAGCAAGGTCCCCTTCGTGGTTGGCCCTGCGGTGAACTGTTATAACGCCCAGACCCTCAACCTGTTCTTGAAAAAAGGCATGATCCGCTGGTGTATGCCAGTTGAGCTATCACGCAGTTGGCTTCAGAACGTCGCTGGCGAATGTGAGCAATTGGGGATCCGAGACAAATTCGAAACCGAGGTGTTCAGCTACGGCTACCTGCCACTCGCCTACTCGGCCCGCTGTTTCACAGCCCGTGCTGAAGACAAAGCCAAAGACGACTGCGAAACCTGCTGTATCAAATACCCTACGGGGATCACGGTCAATAGTCAGGAAGAGCAAAAAGTCTTCACCCTCAATGGCATCCAGACCCAATCCGGTTATTGCTACAACCTCATTAACGATCAACCAGGCATGGCGGGCTTGGTGGACGTCGTACGCCTCAGCCCGATGGGCATCGATACCCTGTCGCTGGTCGATAGTTTCCGTGCCAACCAGCATGGTGAGCAGCAGCAACCACTGGAAGGTGGCCATCACTGCAACGGCTACTGGCATAGCCTCGCTGGCCTTAACATCGAGTAAACCTGAGAGCATTTAGCGTGTTCAACAAAAAAGCCGCGGCAATTGAATTGCCGCGGCTTTTGTATAAATATTGTCTCGTCCTGAAATGACTAAATCACACTTCCTCTTGCGCTGGAGGCGCTGGCGGCTCGACCGGTTGGCTAAGACTGACTTCTGTCATCAGGCGGTTTAGCTCAAGCAAGGCAAAGCGGTGCTCGACAAACTCGTAGACATTCCCCGACAGGGTCAACTTGTACAGCATCAATGCTGACGAGAAATCTTTGTTAAAGTGGTAGCGCTTACCCAGATAGAAATAGGCTTCCGTCAGGCGCTCGGCCAAAATATCGTTATCTTCACTTTCTGTAGCGATCTGGCGCAGGAATTCGGACTCACTGATATCTTCGAGGTAAAGGCGAACGATTTGCCAGCCCCAGTCCTGATGATCGATGGCAGCGTCATAGCGGTTACGCAATTTCTCTGTTGCGGTTTCAGAGTCTTGTTCCAACTCAACGATATAGAGCCAAATCACCCGGTAAGGATCATTAATGTTGTGCTGGTAATGAGCATTGAGGTCGTCAAATGCCAATTCGTAGCGGCCACCATAGTACAAAGCAATACCACGGTTACGCTGGGCAAAAGGATGGCGGACATTGAGCTCTAAGGTTGAGTCAAAGGCTTCATATGCAGCATCGAAATGGGCACCTTGAGTAAAGTACACACCCAGGATATTGAAGACATCCGGCTGATCCGGTTTCAGGGAAAGCGACTGGTTAAAGTCCAGTCTTGCTAAATCACGCAACCCCAAGCTGTCGTGTAACAAGCCACGCTCATAATAGACCTGAGCCAAGGTTTGGTTATCCAAATCATCACGCTTTAACAGCTGGTCAATCCGGGCCAACTGAATCTGTTGTTGGATAGTCGGCTGGAACGGAACCGCCATCGGTGGCTGGGTCCATTGCGACTGGGATGATGAGCAGCCAGACAATATCAAGACCAGCGCAAGGCACGCGAGTTTTATCCTATTTACAGTCAATGCAGTTCTCCCTGAGTGAGACACGTCTATCTCTAGCATATACCATCGTAGCCCATAAGAGACGCAACCGCGTTCTCCTGACCGATTATTGCAAGGGATTTTCCGGTGAGGTCTCAATAAAATAAAAAAAGGGGCTGAATAGCCCCTTTATATCATGATTTTAGCAAAAAGCCTTATGCTTCTGGCTTCTCTTCACCTGCTGGTGCTGGGTTAAGATCAGCTTGTGCTTCTTTCATGCTTAGGCGGATACGGCCCTGGCGGTCGATTTCCAGTACCTTAACCTTAACTTCCTGACCCATCTCAAGATGATCAGCCACTTTCTCGATACGCTCTTGAGAGATTTGAGAAATGTGAACAAGACCTTCTTTAGCACCGATAACAGAAACGAACGCACCGAAGTCAACGATACGCATTACTTTACCTGTGTAGATACGGCCTACTTCAACGTCTGCAGTGATCTCTTCGATACGGCGAATTGCTTCTTTCGCAGCTGTACCTTCAGTCGCTGCGATTTTCACTGTACCGTCGTCTTCGATTTCAATCGTTGTGCCCGTCTCTTCAGTTAGAGCGCGGATAACTGCACCGCCCTTACCGATCACGTCTTTGATCTTCTCAGGGTTGATCTTCAACGTGTGGATACGCGGAGCGAACTCAGAGATATCTTCGCGAGGTGCGTTGATTGCCTGATCCATAACGTCAAGGATATGCGTACGCGCACCTTTTGCTTGGTTCAAAGCAATCTGCATGATTTCTTTGGTGATACCTTCGATTTTGATATCCATCTGCAGTGCAGTGATACCGTCTTCAGTACCCGCAACTTTGAAGTCCATGTCACCAAGGTGGTCTTCGTCACCCAGGATGTCAGAAAGAACAACAAAGTCATCGCCTTCTTTAACAAGACCCATTGCGATACCCGCAACAGATGCCTTGATTGGCACACCTGCGTCCATAAGCGCAAGAGATGTACCACATACAGAAGCCATTGACGATGAACCGTTAGATTCAGTGATTTCCGATACAACACGCACGGTGTATGGGAATTCGTCAACAGATGGCATTACAGCAGCAATACCACGCTTAGCCAGTTTACCGTGACCAATTTCACGACGCTTAGGCGAACCAACGAAACCTGTTTCACCTACACAGTATGGAGGGAAGTTGTAGTGTAGAAGGAAGTGATCTTTCTTCTCACCCATTAGGCTATCGATGATTTGAGCATCACGTTGGGTACCAAGCGTTGCAGTTACAAGCGCCTGAGTTTCACCACGTGTGAATAGTGAAGAACCGTGAGTACGTGGAAGTACACCAGTACGTACGTCTAGCGCACGAACCATGTCTTTTTCACGACCATCGATACGTGGGTTGCCCGCGATGATGCGGCTACGTACAACGTTCTTCTCTAGAGAACCAAGCATGTCGCGAATTTCGCGCTCATCTAGAGCTTCGTTTTCTGCAAGTAGTGACTCAACTACGTCAGACTTGATTGCGCCAACTTGTTCGTAACGCGCCATCTTTTCTGTGATTTGGTAAGCCGTCGATAGACGCTCTTCTGCTTTTTCAGCAACAAGCGCTTTAAGCTCAGTGTTTACAGCCGGTGCAGTCCAATCCCATGCAGGAGTCGCTACTTCAGCCGCGAAATCTTTGATCGCGTTGATAACAACTTGCTGCTGATCGTGACCGTAAACAACTGCTTGTAGCATTTGCTCTTCAGATAGACGGTCAGCTTCTGACTCAACCATCAATACTGCGCCTTCAGTACCCGCGACAACAAGGTCTAGCTTGCTCTCTTCAAGTTCAGTGTTGCTTGGGTTCAATACCAACTGATCGTTGATGAAACCAACACGTGCAGCACCGATAGGGCCGTTGAAAGGAATACCAGAGATCGCTAGTGCCGCAGAAGTACCGATCATTGTCACGATATCTGGGTTAACGTCTGGGTTGATAGAAACAACAGTAGCAATTACTTGTACTTCGTTTTTGAAATCATCTGGGAATAGCGGACGAATTGGACGGTCAATCAGGCGAGCAGTTAGCGTTTCGCCTTCTGATGGACGGCCTTCACGCTTGAAGAAACCACCAGGAATTTTACCTGCAGCGTAAGTACGCTCTTGGTAGTTAACAGTTAGAGGGAAGAAGTCTTGACCTTCAACCGCTGTTTTCTTACCAACAACAGAGACGAATACAGACGTATCATCCATGCTTACCATTACAGCAGCAGTAGCTTGACGTGCCATTACACCAGTTTCGATAGTAACCGTGTGGTTACCGTACTGGAAAGTCTTTACGATAGGATTCACGTGAATTTCCTTAATTTATTCCGCTTTCTATTTGCGCCGTTAAGTATATCTGACACAAGGAAAAGCGTCATGTGATGAAAAGCACTTTACGGTAATTTCACGTATCGCGACTAATGAAAATTCCCTCTCGGGAGGAAAACTGTCATTAGTCGCGACCTGAAGGTCGACGAAAACGACTCGTGTTATTACAGATGGAAGTGCATAGATAAAAAGAAAGGAGCCATTCGGCTCCTTTCAGAAAGCAATCTTAGCGACGTAGGCCTAGACGCTTGATTAGGTCTTGGTAACGATCTAGGTTCTTACCTTTAAGGTAGTCTAGAAGCTTACGACGACGAGAAACCATGCGAAGTAGACCGCGACGGCTGTGGTGGTCGTGCTTGTGGTTAGCAAAGTGACCTTGAAGGTGGTTGATCTGTGCTGTTAGCAAAGCAACCTGAACTTCAGGAGAACCAGTGTCGTTTTCGCACTGCGCGTAATCAGCAACGATTGCTGCTTTAGTTTCTGCATTCAGAGACATAACTCATTCCTAATACAAAGATGTTTCTAATTTGCGCCAGCCAATCTCTGATTCAGCCGACACCCGAGCCGCGGATTATACGTGGAGCGCAAAATAACTACAAGATAATTTATTGCTGTTTCGCTATGCCTGCGGGTTCGCCATAACACGCTTAGGTGCCAACTGCCCCTCAGGGTCAACCACGCCAATGCCGATGAACTCTTTCTGCTCGGCAACGGTGATACGCACTAGCGTCCCTTCTGCCGGCAAACGGCCCGCGCGAACCGGATTACCATTAAGGATATATACCGCCGATGCTGGAGGGATATTCACTTCAGGTAGATCTTGCACCGCAGTATCAGTAGGTAGCAACAGTGGATCCAGCAGCTCTGAAGGGGCAATATCTTGCTCCTTGGCCTGCTCAAGCAGGGCTTCAAGCTGCTCGATGGTCATCATCCGCTCCATTGGGTAGTTGGATACTCCCGTCCGGCGCAGGAAGGTGACGTGTGCACCACAACCAAGCATCTCACCAAGATCATCAACGATAGTACGGATGTAAGTGCCTTTCGACACATGCAGTTCCATTTCCACTTCGTTGTCGCTAAAGCGCAGAAGCTCCACCGAATAAACAGTAATTTTGCGAGATTCGCGTGGTACTTCAATTCCCTCGCGGGCATATTCGTAAAGCTTACGGCCTTGGTATTTCAATGCCGAGTACATCGACGGGATTTGATCGGTTGTACCACGGAACTTGGCAATGCAGCGTTCAAGTTGGCCACGGTCGACTTTCACTTCCCGGGTCTGCACCACTTCACCATCAGAGTCAGAGGTATCAGTGCGCTCACCCAGTTTGGCAATCACCCGGTAGCGTTTATCCGAGTCCAACAGGAACTGGGAAAACTTTGTCGCTTCACCGAAACAAATCGGCAGCATGCCCGTCGCTAAAGGATCTAACGCTCCTGTATGGCCAGCTTTTTGAGCAAAAAAGATACGCTTCACTTTCTGAAGTGTATCATTTGAACTAATGCCCGTTGGCTTATCCACCAGAATTACACCGTCTATCGGACGGCCCTTACGACGACGTGCCATGCTTTACTCCTCGCCTTCAGCTTCTGGTTCGTCACCGCGGCGATCTTCGTCATCACGCACAGCTTTTGAAACCAGGTTAGAAATACGCATACCTTCAGTCAAAGATTGATCAAAGATGAAGTTTAGCTCAGGCGTCACACGTAGACGGATTTCCTTACCTAGCAATGAACGGATGTATGGTGCAATTTCACGGAGTGCTTCTAAGCTACCTTCCGGTGTTTGCTCACCAATTGTAAGGAAAGTTACATACACTTTCGCGTAGTTCATATCACGTGATACATCAACACTTGAAATAGTTGTCATACCAATGCGTGGATCTTTCAACTCGCGTTGTAGGATCACTGCCAACTCTTTTTGCAGTTGCTGAGCAACACGCTGAGTACGGCTAAATTCTTTAGACATTCAATCCTCTCTTAGAGAAAACTCTCTTGAAAGAATGGGGAGCCGAAGCTCCCCATAAAATTATTTGTTATAAAACAGCTTTTTGGCTCTTGTTATTAGTCAAGAGTACGCTGAATTTCAACAATTTCGTAAACTTCGATCTGGTCGCCAACACGAACGTCGTTGTAGTTCTTAACGCCGATACCACACTCGTAGCCGTTCTTAACTTCCTGAACGTCGTCTTTGAAGCGACGTAGTGACTCAAGCTCACCTTCGTAGATAACAATGTTATCACGCAGTACGCGGATTGGGTTGTTACGCTTGATGGTACCTTCAGTAACCATACAACCGGCGATAGCACCAATCTTAGGCGACTTGAACACATCACGCACTTCAGCAAGACCGATGATTTCTTGTCTGAACTCAGGAGCAAGCATGCCACCCATTGCCGCTTTCACTTCGTCAATCAATTGGTAAATGATTGAGTAGTAACGCAGGTCTAGGTTCTCAGTTTCAATTGTACGACGCGCAGATGCATCAGCACGAACGTTGAAGCCAAGAAGAATAGCGTTAGATGCTGCAGCAAGCACGGCATCAGTCTCTGTCAGACCACCAACACCAGAACCAACAATGTTAACCTTAACTTCGTCAGTCGATAGCTTACGTAGTGAGTCAGCAATCGCTTCCACAGAACCCTGTACGTCAGCTTTCAGTACAACGTTAAGTTCTGCAACTTCACCTGCAGTCATGTTAGAGAACATGTTCTCAAGCTTAGCTTTCTGCTGGCGAGCCAGTTTAACATCACGGAATTTGCCCTGACGGTAAAGTGCAACTTCACGAGCTTTACGTTCATCACGTACAACAGTTGCTTCATCACCTGAAGAAGGCACACCAGAAAGACCTAGGATCTCAACTGGGATAGAAGGACCTGCAGACTCGATCTCTTGACCCAGTTCATCGCGCATTGCACGAACACGGCCGTGCTCAAGACCACAAAGAACGATGTCACCTTTACGCAGTGTACCAGCTTGTACAAGTACAGTTGCAACTGGACCGCGACCTTTATCTAGGCGTGATTCAACAACAACACCGCTCGCCATACCTTCTTCAACTGCAGTCAGTTCAAGAATTTCAGACTGAAGCAAGATAGCTTCTAGCAGGCCGTCAATGTTAGTACCTTGTTTCGCAGAGATGTGAACAAACATGTTCTCACCGCCCCACTCTTCAGGGATAACATCGTACTGAGCTAGCTCATTCTTAACATTGTCTGGGTTTGCGTCTTCTTTATCGATCTTGTTCACAGCAACAATCAGAGGAACACCTGCCGCTTTCGCGTGCTGGATTGCCTCAACAGTCTGTGGCATTACGCCATCATCTGCTGCAACAACAAGAACAACGATATCTGTCGCTTGAGCACCACGAGCACGCATTGCGGTAAACGCGGCGTGTCCAGGAGTATCAAGGAAAGTGATCATACCGTTGTCAGTTTCAACGTGGTATGCACCGATGTGCTGCGTAATACCGCCCGCTTCGCCAGAAGCAACGTGCGCTTTACGGATGTAATCCAGTGTTGATGTTTTACCGTGGTCAACGTGACCCATGATAGTAACAACAGGAGCACGAGGAACAACAGTTAGGTTTTCGTCACGGTCAGACAGTACCGCTTCTTCAAGTTCGTTCTCTTTACGTAGAACAACTTTGTGACCCATTTCTTCTGCAACTAGTGCTGCAGTTTCTTGGTCGATAACCTGGTTGATGGTTGCCATCGCACCCATCTTCATCATCACCTTGATAACTTCAACGCCCTTCACAGACATCTTGTTAGCAAGCTCAGAGACAACGATAGTCTCGCCGATAACGACATCTTGCTTAGCAACAGTCGCTGTCTTGTCAAAGCCATGCTGCATTGACGTCGGCTTGTTCATCTGAGGTTTACCACGGCCACGCTGGTTGCGGCCACCGCGGTTGTCTTGTTTAGGACCCGCTTTTTTCTTCTTGCGGCGACGGGTAGTACCACCACCCTCTTCCTTACGATCTTGCTCGTCTTCAGCTGCGCGTGCGTAGCTAGACGTTGTAGTATGGTAGTCTGCTTTATCCATATTACCTTTTTCCTGGTCAGGTTTTGACCAGTTCTTTTCATTAATTTCTGCCATTTTGCGTGCCTCTTCTAGCTGACGCTGACTGTCTTCTTCGGCTTTACGCTTGGCTTCCTCTTCCCGGCGACGTTGTAGCGACTCAGCTTCTTTTTTAGCCTGTTCATCAGCGGCGGCGCGTTTAGCTTTTTCTTCGGCCAAACGCTTATCTTCTGCGTCACGCTTCTGCTTGTCCTCAGCATTACGATCCGCATTCTGTTCTGCATTTTGTTTAGCTTTTTCTTCGGCTAAACGCGTTTCTTCAGCAGCACGCTTAGCAGCTTCTTCAGCTTCGCGTTTTGCCTGCTCTTCTGCTTCACGCTTGGCAGCTTCTTTGGCTGCTAGCTGAGCGGCTTCTTCCGCTTCGCGCTGGGCTGAGTCTTCAGCCTGGCGTGTTGCTTCTTCCGCGGCACGCTGTTCTTCTTCAAGCGCAGAACGCTTTACGTAGGTGCGCTTTTTGCGCACTTCTACCTGAACACTTTTATTTTTGCCACCTGAGCCCGAAACACTCAATGTGCTTCGGGTCTTACGTTGCAAAGTAAGGCGTGTAGGAGCCTCGCCAGCACTGCTATCGCCACCATGTTCTTTCTTCAGGTGGGCTAACAGCGTCTGTTTTTCCTGTTGGCTTACGCTTTCTTCAGCTTTCTTGCTGATACCAGCATCGGCAAACTGTTGAAGCACACGGTCAATCGGCGTACCAATTTCCTCGGCTAATGCTTTAACTGTAACCTCTGACATGCTGCTTCTCCCTTGCGTATGAAATTTTTATGCTTCGTCACTGAACCAGCAAATATTACGAGCAGCCATAATCAGCTCGCCCGCTCTTGCTTCATCGACACCTTCGATATCAGTAAGATCGTCAGTACCCTGATCAGCAAGATCTTCTAGCGTTGCAACGCCTTTCGCGGCCAGCTTAAACGCAAGCTCACGCTCCAAGCCTTCCAGACCCAGTAGATCTTCAGCAGGCTCAATACCTTCAAAAGTCTCTTCCTGAGCAAGGGCAAGCGTGGTTAGCGCTTCTTTCGCGCGGTTACGCAGTTCTTCAACTGTGTCTTCATCCAGGCCATCTACACCCATCAACTCGGCTACTGGTACATAGGCGATTTCTTCAAGCGTAGTGAAACCTTCTTCAACCAATACAGTGGCGAAGTCTGCGTCAATTTCAAGGTGCTTAGTGAACACTTCGATAGACTCTTGGGCTTCTTCTTGGTGTTTCTTCTGAAGATCTTCAACTGTCATTACATTGAGTTCCCAGCCAGTTAGCTGAGATGCCAAGCGAACGTTCTGACCACTACGACCGATTGCCTGAGCAAGGTTATCCTTCTCAACAGCAATATCCATAGTATGGTTGTCTTCATCAACGATGATAGAGCTTACTTCTGCTGGAGCCATCGCATTGATCACATACTGAGCGGCATTTTCATCCCACAGTACGATATCGATACGCTCGCCACCTAGCTCACCAGAGACAGCCTGTACACGTGCACCACGCATACCCACACATGCACCCACAGGGTCAATGCGCTTGTCGTTAGTCTTCACAGCGATCTTGGCACGAGAACCTGGATCACGAGCCGCACCCATCAGTTCAATCATCTCTTCACCGATTTCCGGCACTTCGATGCGGAATAGCTCTGATAGCATCTCAGGCTTAGAGCGAGTCATGAACAATTGGAAACCGCGTGCTTCAGGTCGTACTGCGTACAGAAGACCACGAACACGGTCACCTGGGCGGAAGTTTTCACGTGGCAACTGGTCGTCGCGCTGGATAACAGCTTCTGCATTATTACCAAGGTCAATGATAACAGCATCGCGGTTAACTTTCTTTACTACACCGGTGATTAGCTCACCTTCGTTGTCAATAAACTGTTCAACGATTTGTGCACGCTCAGCTTCACGTACCTTCTGTACGATAACCTGCTTCGCAGTCTGTGTGGTGATTCGGTCGAAAGTCACCGATTCGATTTCATCTTCAACGAAGCCGTCAAGCTCGATGGTTTCATCATCAAACTGGGCTGCTTCCAAAGTGATTTCCAGCGTAGGCTGAGTCACTTCTTCAACCGCTTTCCAGCGACGGAAGGTTTCGAATTCACCAGTCTTACGGTCGATAGCTACGCGAACATCGATTTCCGCTTCGTGTTTTTTCTTCGTTGCTGTTGCCAGTGCGATCTCTAGTGCTTCAAAGATACGCTCACGAGGTACAGCTTTTTCGTTGGATACCGCTTCAACGACAGCCAAGATTTCTTTGTTCATTTCTAATGCCCCAATTTAGCGGTTAGAATTTTGGAACCAGGTTGGCCTTGGAAATATTGCTCAGTGCAAATGTTTCTTCATTGCCATCAACATTTAATGTGACAAGCTCACCTTCAACGGCAACGATATCACCTTTCCACTTACGACGGTTGCCCATCGCCATTTTCAACACCAGGTTGACCTCGTGGCCAATAAACTGTTGGTAATGTGCGGCTTTAAAAAGCGGCCTTTCTAGACCAGGGGAAGAGACCTCCAGGTGATAGGCTACAGTGATTGGATCTTCAACATCCATCACCGCGCTTACCTGGCGGCTTACTTCGGCACAATCATCAACGTTAATACCGTTTTCATGATCGATGAATACTCGCAGTGTTGAGTGTTCACCTGCTCGGATAAATTCCAGACCGACAAGTTCATAGCCTGTCGCCGTTACCGGCGCATCAAGCAGTTCGGTCAATTGCATCTCTAAAGCTGTCAAGACAACCCCCCGGAAACAAAAAAAGGGCTATAAAGCCCAGTAGATACCTGAATGGTCATGTTTCAGATAATAAAAAACCCCGAATTACGGGGTTTTTTATCACTGGACCCTGATTACCACAGCGGGTCGCTGTGATAGAAAAAACAACCTTACTAATAATAGCTGTTTTTTCGGAAAGTGGTTGCGGGGGCCGGATTTGAACCGACGACCTTCGGGTTATGAGCCCGACGAGCTACCAAGCTGCTCCACCCCGCGTCCGTAATCTGATAGCGATTATATCGCTCAGACATCACTCTTTCAAGTGACTAATAATGGTGCCGAGAAGGGGACTTGAACCCCTACACCTTGCGGCACTAGCACCTCATGCTAGCGTGTCTACCAATTTCACCATCTCGGCTAAATTCTTTATTTACTCAGGAATGTCACTGTTAACGGGTGCATTCTGAGTTGGCTCAACAACTTGTTCAGTCGCCGGAGCGCTTAGGTCTTCCCAACCACTTGTTTCGTGTGCCTTTTTGGCGCTCATGTTACCAAGCACTAGGCTAATGACGAAAAAGATAGTCGCAAAAACAGCGGTCATTCGGGTCAAGAAATTTCCAGAGCCGCTCGCGCCAAACAGGGTTCCTGATGCGCCAGCCCCAAATGAAGCTCCCATATCTGCGCCTTTACCTTGCTGAACCAAAACTAGGCCAATAACACCAAGCGCAGCCAACAGATAAATCACAAGTAGAATTTCGTACATGGGTTCCACCTATGGTTAAATTGTTGTGCCGGCTTTGCTTCAGCAGTGCCAGCGCACCCCTTCCATTAGGAGCGGAATGAATACTAGCGAAAGCGCTCTTCACTGACAAGTAAAATCTCTACGAAAACTTAGTTTCTTGAATTACTTGTCGAAGATTTAGACAAAACCGACATCGATTAGTTGAATTTAGGGCTATATCAGCAGTTTTCCTTTACTGCGTCAGCGATCAGCAAGGCTGACTCTTTGACCAGCGCTGCGTCTTCCCCTTCCACCATTACGCGGATCAAAGGTTCGGTGCCTGATTTGCGTAACAATACGCGCCCCTTATCACCGAGTTTAGCTTCAACAGCTGCGGTTGCAGCAACAACTGCATCAGATTCCAACGGATTAGACTCTCCTTCAAAACGGACGTTCTCCAGTACCTGAGGGTACATGGTCATGCCATCCGCCAACTCTTTCAGAGTCATCTTGCTGCCGACAATCGACGCCATCACCTGCAGGCCAGCAACAATACCGTCTCCCGTTGTCACCTTATCCAATAGGATAACGTGACCTGAGTTTTCGGCACCGATCAACCAACCGTGGCTCTTCAGCTCTTCCATCACGTAGCGGTCACCCACCTTGGCACGGACAAACGGGATCCCCAGGTTCTTCAGGGCATTTTCCATACCAAGATTCGTCATCAGCGTACCGACCACACCGCCTTTGAGCTCGCCGCGGCGCAGAGCATCACGGGCAATGATGTAGGCGATCTGATCACCATCAATTTTGTTGCCTTCTTCATCGACCATGATCACACGATCGCCATCACCGTCCAAGGCAATACCAAAGTTTGCTTTCTCTTCCAACACTTTAGCCTGCAAGGCTGCAACGTCGGTGGCGCCAACTTTGTCATTGATATTGGTACCGTTCGGCTCGCAGCCAATGGTGATCACTTCAGCACCCAGCTCTTTGAATACACTCGGGGCAATATGATATGTCGCACCATGGGCGCAATCGACTACGATTTTATAGTTGGACAGATCGTACTTACTAGGGAAAGTACCTTTACAGAACTCGATATAACGGCCAGCAGCGTCGTTGATTCGGTATGCCTTACCCAGCATGGCAGACTCTACGCAAGTCAGGGGCTTATCCATTTCGGCTTCAATCGCCAATTCAACGTCGTCCGGTAGTTTTGTTCCTTCTGATGAGAAGAACTTAATGCCGTTGTCGTAATAAGGGTTGTGCGACGCCGAGATCACAATACCCGCTTCTGCACGAAACGTTCGCGTGAGGTAAGCAACAGCCGGGGTTGGCATTGGACCAGTGAAGGCTGCCTGCAAACCTGCAGCTGCCAAACCGGCTTCCAGTGCGGATTCCAGCATGTAGCCAGAGATACGGGTATCTTTACCGATAATAACTTTCTTGGTGCCCTGCTGGGATAACACACGCCCAGCCGCCCAACCTAGTTTCAATACAAAGTCCGGAGTAATCGGGGCCTTGCCCACCAAACCACGAATCCCGTCGGTACCAAAGTACTTACGCTCAGCCATTATCTGCTCCTAGCAATTAATCTATTTTTTTCCTGCAGCAGGCATTTACTCGCCCCGCAACTGGGACAGTGTCATCTCGCACACTTTGAGGACATCAACGGTCTCTTTCGCATCGTGAACTCTGATGATCTGTGCCCCTTTCATTGCGGCGATAGCAGCGCAGGCAAGGCTACCGGCCAAACAATCGGCCGGTTGTTTATTTAATAATTTGAACACCATCGATTTTCTCGACATCCCAACCAACAGCGGGAGGCCGAAGCGATGGAACTCATCAAGGTGAGCAAGTAACTGGTAATTATGCTCAAGGGTTTTGCCAAACCCATACCCGGGATCCAACAGCAATTGCTCGCGGGGGATCCCAACCAGCTCACAGGCATGAATACGTTCAGCCAAAAAATCACCGACATCGGCAATAACATCTTGGTATGTCGGCTGATGCTGCATTGTACGCGGTTGCCCCTGCATATGCATTACACAAATAGGTACACCGGCTTTAGCGGCAGCCTCAAGCGCATCAGGCTCTTGCAGGGCACGGACATCATTGATCAAATCAGCTCCTGCTGTTACCGCCTCGCTCATCACCTGCGCTTTGCTGGTATCAATCGAAATCCAGCAATCAAAGCGCTGGTGCAGGGCCTCAATCACTGGCACTACCCGCTCAAGCTCCTGATCTGTCCCAACGGCATTGGCCCCTGGCCGCGTTGACTCACCGCCGATATCCAGAATCGACGTCCCCGCCGCCAGCATCTCCTCGGCATGGCGCAAGGCCGCATCCATACGGTTAAAGCGTCCGCCATCTGAAAAAGAATCAGGGGTGACGTTCAAAATCCCCATGGTATGGGGACGGGAAAGATCTAACGTTTTGGTTTTGCTCTTGAGGATCACGTTTACCGCTCCTGGATATTCGGTGTTCTATATGCAAAAAACCCCGAACTAAGTCGGGGTTTTTGATTAGCTAGCAACGATTAGGCTTGTGGCTTGTCGTCTTCTTTGTTCTGTACTGATTGAGTATCAGGTGCTTGCTCAGGTTGCGTTTCGGCTTTTGGCTCAGCCGCCGCTTCCTCTTGCTCAGCAGGCTGCTCATCAGTAACAGCGTCAGCTTTCATGGTGTCGTCTTCGTTACCCCAGCCTTTTGGTGCTCGAATAACTGACTTACGCTCCATCAGGTCATCAATTTGACCAGCATCGATTGTTTCGTACTTCATTAACGCATCTTTCATTGCGTGCATGATATCCATGTTTTGCTCTAGGATTTCACGCGCTCGCTCGTAGTTGCGGTCAATAAGTGTACGAACTTCATTATCGATTAGCTTCGCCGTATCGTCTGACATGTGCTTGCTCTGCGTCACTGAACGGCCAAGGAAAACCTCACCTTCATCTTCAGCATAAAGCAATGGACCAAGCTTTTCAGAGAAGCCCCACTGCGTCACCATCTTACGGGCGATATCAGTCGCGCGCTCGATATCATTCGAGGCACCGGTAGATACTTTTTCAACACCGTAAATCAGTTCTTCAGCGAGTCGGCCACCGTAAAGGCTTGAAATCATTGATTCCAAAAACTCACGGGAGTGACTGACACGATCCTGCTCAGGCAGGTACATGGTTACACCCAGTGCGCGGCCACGAGGAATGATAGAGACCTTATAAACCGGATCGTGATCCGGTACCAAGCGACCGATAATTGCGTGGCCAGCCTCGTGATATGCAGTGGATTCTTTCTGATCGTCCGTCATTACCATAGACTTGCGCTCTGCGCCCATCATGATTTTGTCTTTCGCCAGTTCGAATTCCACCATTGATACAACACGCTTGTTACCACGGGCTGCAAACAATGCTGCTTCATTGACCAAGTTCGCCAAGTCAGCACCCGAGAAACCCGGTGTACCACGAGCGATAAGCTCAGGCTTCACATCACCGTCTAGCGGTACTTTGCGCATGTGAACTTTCAGGATTTGCTCTCGGCCACGTACATCTGGCAGGCCAACCACAACCTGGCGGTCGAAACGACCAGGACGCAATAGTGCAGGGTCCAGTACGTCAGGACGGTTAGTTGCGGCGATAACGATAATACCTTCGTTACCTTCGAAACCATCCATTTCAACCAGCATCTGGTTCAAGGTTTGCTCACGCTCATCGTGACCACCACCAACACCAGCGCCACGCTGACGGCCTACCGCATCAATTTCATCGATAAAGATGATACAAGGTGCAGCTTTTTTCGCTTGCTCGAACATATCGCGGACACGGGATGCACCCACACCAACAAACATTTCAACGAAGTCAGAACCTGAAATAGTAAAGAATGGAACTTTCGCTTCTCCGGCAATGGCTTTCGCCAACAGGGTTTTACCTGTACCAGGAGGACCGACCATCAGGACACCCGTTGGGATCTTACCGCCCAGCTTCTGGAAGCGGCTTGGATCGCGCAGGTAATCCACCAACTCTTTCACGTCTTCTTTGGCTTCATCACAACCCGCTACGTCAGCGAAGGTTGTTTTGATCTGGTCTTCACTCATCATGCGAGCCTTAGACTTACCGAACGACATGGCTCCTTTACCACCGCCGCCCTGCATTTGGCGCATGAAGAAGATCCAGACACCGATGAGCAAGAGCATCGGGAACCAGGATATAAAGATTGAGGCCAGTAGGCTTGGCTCCTCAGGCGGAGTACCCATGACCTTTACGTTAGCGTTAATAAGATCGTCTAACAGCTTTTGGTCGTTAACGACAGGTAGATAAGTGACGTATCGCGTGTTATCACGTTTGAATACGGTAATTTCACGATCATTGAATCGCACTTCCCTTATCTGATCCTGACCGATTTCACGGACAAAGGTTGTATAGTCGACTTGACGGCCAGCACTATCACCGGGACCGAAACTCTGAAAAACAGACATCAGAACCACAGCGATGACCAACCACAAAATCAAGTTTTTTGCCATGTCACTCAAGGTGTTAACCTCGCGATAACTAATAGATGAATTTAGGGTACTACAGTTTGTAACCTGTAGCTACAATATATACCTCACGAGAGCGATCTCGTGAAGAATCTGGCTTACGAATTTTGACTGCCTTGAACATACTACGCACTTCTGCCAGATATTGGTCAAAGCCTTCACCTTGGAAAACCTTCACCGCAAAACTGCCATCAGGCGCAAGTACTTGTCTACACATATCTAATGCTAGTTCAACAAGATACATAGCTCTAGGCTGATCTGAAGCCAAGTTGCCACTCATGTTCGGTGCCATGTCAGATAACACAACATCAACCATGTCCGGCTTGATACGCTCAAGCAGCGCATCCAAGACTGCCTCCTCTCGAAAATCCCCTTGCAGAAAACTCACACCAGGTAGCGAGTCCATTGACAAGATGTCACAGGCAATCACCTGTCCCTCATCACCAACAACCTCTGCTGCATACTGTGACCACCCACCAGGAGCCGCTCCCAAATCGACCACGGTCATGCCGGGCTTCAGTAGCTTATCTTTGTTTTGAATTTCTTCGATTTTAAAAATCGCGCGAGAGCGGTAGCCCTTTTTTTGAGCTTCTAGAACATATTTGTCATCAAAATGTTCCTTCAGCCATCGGCCAGAACTGCCCGAATGTTTTTTCTTACTCATGATTTACCTAATGAGTTTGGGTACTTATCAAGTATACTCAGCAACACCACAAATGGCGTATACTAAACAAATTAGTCATCTAGACTATATGGCGTTAGAATACGCGGTTTTCAACCCTAATTTAATAATAGAGCCGACATGAATCTAAGCACCAAGCAGAAGCAATACCTAAAAGGTCTTGCCCACAACCTAAAGCCTGTTGTCCTAATGGGCGCAAATGGCCTGACTGAAGCCGTGATTGCCGAGATTGAACTGGCACTTAACCACCACGAGCTTATCAAGGTTAAAGTGGCTGCTGAAGAGCGCGAGACCAAGGTTTTGATCGTTGACGCAATTGTTCGCGAAACCAAGGCAGAGAAAGTCCAAGTGATCGGTAAGACACTGGTACTTTACCGCCAGAGCGAAGAACGTAAGATCGAGCTTCCGCGCAAATAAAAAAGGCCGCCGCTGCGGCCTTTTTTATGCCTGTATCATGGCACGGAATGCCATGATCCATTCTTTACTGATACATTTAATAACACTTTAGTAATATTAAATGTAAGCAACTTCCGAAATTTCAAACTCACGCGCACCGCCCGGTGTAGTGATCGTCACTTCATCATCTTGCATTTTACCAATAAGACCTCGGGCAATCGGTGAGTTCACCGAAATACGACCGGCTTTGATATCCGCCTCATCATCACCCACAATCTGGTAAGTCACTTCTTCCTCAGTATCCACATCGATTAGGCTGACTGTCGTACCGAAGATCACTTTACCGGTGTTCTGTATCTTGGTGACATCAATCACCTGCGATACAGACAGCTTGTACTCGATATCACGGATCTGTGCTTCACAGATACCCTGCTCCTCGCGGGCAGCGTGGTATTCGGCATTCTCTTTCAGGTCACCCAACTCACGTGCTTCACCAATGGCCTGTGAAATGATCGGGCGACGCTTCATTAGTACTTCCAGCTCTTCGCGTAGCAGCTTCTCGCCGCGTACCGTCATTGGAATCTTATCCATAACTCTTATTACCTCAACGCCCGTATAGCCACTGCTATTAGGCAAAACAAAGCCAGTTCGACAGGTTAGTCGAACTAGGCGATTACTAATGGGAACACTTCATTCTAAACAAAGATGCCAAAGAGATCATCCTGTTCATTGCGCGGCATAGTTACATTACAGCCGTTACCCCACCTGCGGTAAATCATAAAAATTTCACAATTTATACGCCTAACGCATGCTGTTCAAAATTTATGCGCTGGAGATCACAAAAACACGCATTAAAACAATTCTTTCCAGCTAAAAACACAAGTAATAAAGCCTAAAAATAGCTAAAAACCGCCATTAACACCGAACTTTTTCAACCACAACTAACCACCTGATATAAATACAGTTACCGCACATCAAAGTCATTAAGACCATTAAAATAAAGTATTTTTCAGTTTTTTTTACTAACAGATCGGGCCAGAGACCAGTAAAAAGAACAGCATGCATTTAGCATTGATATGCATACAACAAAATAATTCCAAAAGGATTCGACAATGAACAAGAAACTGATTGCTCTAGCAGTAGCAGCAGCATCAATCTCTTCTGTAGCAACAGCTGCTGAAGTTTACTCTGACGAAACTTCAAGCCTAGCAGTAGGTGGTCGTCTTGAAGCACGTGCTCTTATGTCTGAAGACGCAGCTGGTGATAACCAGGTTTCAGACAAATCACGTGTTCGTATGAACATCGCTGGTAAAACTGACATCACTGATACTGTATACGGTATCGGTTTCTACGAAGGCGAATACACAAGCTCTGGCACTTCTTCAGACAGCGGCAACGTAAACAACCGTCACATCAACGCTGGTATCGGTGGTGATTTCGGTAAAGTTGTTTACGGTAAGACTGACGGCTCTCTAGGCATGATCACTGACTTCACTGATATCATGTCTTACCACGGTAACGAAGCTGGTGGCAAAATTGCTGCTGCTGACCGTACGTCTAACAACCTTGCATACGTTGGTTCTTTTGACATCATGGGTGACAACCTAACTGTTAAAGCTAACTACGCATTCGAAGGCGCTAAAGACACAAACTCTAACGACATTACTACTGCATACGGCGACGGTTACTCTGTTGGTGCAATGTACGTTATGGACATGGGTCTAGGTTTCGGTGCGGGTTACGGTGAGCAAGACGTAAACACAATCGGTGGCCAAAACATCGATGAAACTCAAAAGAACGCATTCGGTGCTATCTCGTACACGTACGGTGACTTCTACGTTTCAGGTCTATACCAAGACTCTCGTAAAACTGAAAACACTGATAAAGTACGCGGTTACGAATTCGCTGCAGCTTATACATACGGCAAAACTGTATTCGTAGCGACTTACAACTACCTTGAAGACAAGACTGACAGCGAAGACATCGCTGATTCATTCGCAGTTGACGCGACTCACTACTTCAACAAGAACTTCCGCACTTACGCATCTTACAAGTTCAACATGCTTGACTCTAAAGATGTTGGTAAAGCAGATGCATCTGACGAGTTCGTTCTAGGTGCACGTTACGACTTCTAATCCAATTTGGATATAGAGCGTTAACACAGCCTTTTCTAAGCACCGGCCTTCTGGCCGGTGTTTTTTTATCTCAAGTCCAGAAAATAAAACCTTTGCTCCCCCCCGCCCAAAACAAGCTTTCCTATCTCTGACTTTTTATCTGCCCCATATTGTTTATCATGGTCACTCTGATATTCAAACGTTCATATTCAAAATCTAATGTTCAATAACTTATTGTTCCAATACTAGGGCCGCACATGCATCTGCCATTTCGTCTTTTGCTTATTACCGTAAGCCTATCGCTGCTTCCTCACATCGCTGTTGCCAGTACAAACAATGCCGTGCCACCACCAACGGCACCTAAATCTTATCATCCAGATTTTCGCTCGCTGCCCAGCGGCCACGATACCTCCCTTTTAGTCGCGGATGCCAAAACAGGTAAGGTGCTCTACTCACAGCGGGAAAACCAATTCCAGCCACCGGCCAGTACCCAAAAAATGGTGACAGCACTGGCTGCCCAGCTATACCTCGGTAAAGATTTCCGCTTTACCACCCAGCTAGAGCGGCAAGGGGATGATATCGTCCTACGCTTCAGTGGTGATCCCTCTTTTTCACGAAAGCAGCTCACAGGGCTACTGGGTAAGCTCAAGGCACATTCCGGTAGCATCATTAAAGGGGATCTACTACTTAACGGCAGTCAGTTCAGTGGCTATGAGCAGGCACCCGGCTGGCCGTGGGATATTCTGGGGGTATGTTATAGCGCGCCGTCAAGCAGCCTGAGCCTTGAGCACAACTGCGTACAAGGAGCGTTATACAGCAATCGCCAAGTCGGTGAGAAGACTAGAGTTAATATTCCCAGCCACCAACCACTGACGGTCACCACCGATGCGCTGGTGACAACTAAAGATAGGCAGAAAGCCAGCCACTGTGATCTAGAGCTGATAGATAAAGGAAGTAACCACTATCACTTGAGCGGCTGCCTGGTTAAGCGCGACAAACCGCTACCGCTCAATTTTGCCGTACAAGACACCGAGGCCTATATCAGCCAAGTGATCACGGCTGAATTTAAACGCCTCGGTATAAAACTAGAAGGCCAAGTAAAGCGTGATGACAAGGCGACCGTCACAAAGGGCAAGGTCATTGCGACCCACCGGTCAGCACCGCTGAACGAATTGCTCGACCACATGGTCAAAAAATCCGATAACTTGTATGCCGACAATATCGCCAAGACATTAGGCGCTGAGTATTTCAACCAGCCGGGCAGTTTTTCAAATGGCAGCAAGGCTATAAAAGCGGTCCTCAAGCAGGAAGCCAATATCGATCTAGAGCGTACAGTGATGGTCGATGGTTCAGGCCTGTCGCGCAACAACCGAATGACAACAAGCCAAATGATGGAAGTGATCACTTACATTTACCAGCATAACGATGAGTTAGATCTACTGGCGACCATGCCCGTTAGTGGTCAGAGCGGTACCCTGCGCTACCGCCAGAGTCTTCGCCAACAACCACTGAAGGGAAAGATCCGCGCCAAGAGCGGCTCACTATACGGCACCTATAACCTTGCCGGAATGCTGACAACCCAATCAGGTAATACCCTGCTTTTTGTCCAGATGGTGAGTAACTACTTTCCGCCAGAGCGCGATGAAAGCCTACCGGCTATTGCGCCGCCGATCGAAACGTTCGAGCGTACGCTATACCAAAGCCTATACAAGCAGTATTGATGCTGACAGATGTTAACGACGAAATAACCTGAATAAAAAAGCGAGTGACTCATCGTCACTCGCTTTTTATGGTCTAAATATTGAGGCAGTTTGAACTAGGCCAGCGCTAGGAATGCATTGACCGTCTTGAAGTAGATGATCATACCGGTAATATCGACTACCGATGCCAATACCGGGCTCACCAGTACCGCAGGGTCAAGCTTGGCTGCACGGGCAATCATCGGCAGTACACCGCCTACCGTTGTCGACAGCACAACTTGCAAGGAAATTGCTACCCCGATGGCCATCGAGATATCCATCAGCTCCATACCGATAGGTAACGAAGAGCCATCGCTGAACATCATCACGCGCCCCATGATAACAGCCGCCAAGACGCCAGCGATCACCAACGCGACTCGGAATTCCTTCCACATGACCTTCACCCAATCCCGGCACCGTATCTCTTCCATTGCCAGAGCCCTCACAACCAGGGTCGCAGCCTGAGAGCCGGTGTTACCACCAGCTGCCGCAATCACTGGCATGTACACAGCCAATAACACCAGTTGGCTCAGGGTATCTTCGTAGTGAGAGATGATAAGGCCCGATACAATACCCAACAACGCCAGGCCAACTATCCAGCCAATACGCTCACGAACATGGCTGAATACACTGTTTTGCAGGTAGTGGCCCGCAGGCTCAGCTTCCGAGCAAATCAAGCCAAGGCCGTTAGCCAGGTGACGCATGCAGACTTCTTCATCCATATCATCAAGCAGATCCAACAAGATCTGTACATGGCGAAGAGGGATTTCATGCAAAATTGCAATCGCTTCTGAAATAGGCATCTTAACCAGCAATTTGGCCTGCTCTTCGATGTCATATTTCAAAAACGCGTTGCGTACGGCCAGAACATCGTTCTGAGCCAAGTTTTCATTTAACAGTGCAGCATCAGCTGCATAGTTCATTACCGCCATGGCGAATCTCCCGATTAGCTAACAGTAACGACCACCAGAACCCGCTATAACACGATGGGAATGTGCTAGTCCCTATCTGCAAAAGGCAATATCAAAGCCGATTTGAAGACAGCAAAAAGCCTGTCATTCACCACACATTGGCGAGATTCTATATTGAGTTAATGGCTGGGAAAACCGAGGAAAAGTTTGTTTGAAAAGGGTCATCAAAAGATGAGAAAGAACAGACTATTCCGAACCTGAGGGCAGTTCGGAATCATAGGAGACCGACACCGTTAACAGGTTTGATTTTCCACCTTCATACTCGGGGGATGGTCGGTATCGTTCATCTAAGTCTCCAAAAAATAAGTATCGCTTATGCGACGCGGCTAATTGTACGCGCTTCAGTTGAGTGTTGCAAAAGGATTTTCAATCACAAATGACACAAAGTATTAATGACATCACAGTTATACAACACCATGACAGTTAGGTGAATTCTGCTTCCTGATAGATAACAAAACGGCCTGCATTAGCAGGCCGTTTTGGCACTATTTCGCGCTAGCTAAAACAGTGATTACGCGTTTTTGATACGAGCATGTAGCTCTTGTACTGAGGTTACCTTATTACGGTCATCAGCACTCCAAGCCATACACGTTGCAAAGGCAGCGTTCAGTGTCGTGGTGTAGTTCACCTTCTCAGCCAAGGCACCGCGACGTAGGACTTTCGAGTCTTCAATCGCCTGACGGCCTTCCGCCGTGTTCACAATGTACGAGTACTCGTTGTTCTTGATACGGTCAAGAATATGAGGACGGCCTTCGTGTACTTTGTTCACCAAGCGAGGGTTGATACCGGCCTCACCAAGCACGACGGCAGTACCGTGCGTTGCGTCAAGCTCGTAGCCTTGCTTAACCAGCTTTGACGCTAGGTCAACCACACGTTGCTTGTCATTACCGCGAACAGACAATAGAGCACGTCCCTTCGCTTGTTTCTCTTTACCACAGCCAAGTTCAGCTTTGGCAAACGCTTCTGCAAACGTATCGCCAACACCCATAACCTCACCGGTAGAGCGCATTTCAGGGCCAAGCAGTGGGTCAACACCCGGGAACTTGTTGAACGGCAGTACCACTTCTTTTACAGAGTAGTATGGCGGGATGATCTCTTTGGTAAAGCCCTGCGACTCTAGAGACTGACCAGCCATTACACGTGCAGCGATTTTCGCCAGCGGTGCGCCAGTTGCCTTCGATACGAATGGTACCGTACGAGCAGCACGCGGGTTAACTTCAATCAGGTAGACTTCATTGTCTTTAACCGCGAACTGGGTGTTCATCAGACCACGTACGCCCAATTCGAACGCTAGCTTTTCAACTTGCTGGCGCATCACATCTTGGATTTCTTGGCTTAGCGTATACGCTGGTAGCGAACATGCTGAGTCACCTGAGTGAACACCTGCCTGCTCGATGTGCTCCATGATACCACCGATAACCACACGCTCACCGTCGCAGATAGCATCAACGTCAACTTCGATTGCATCATCAAGGAAACGGTCTAGTAGTACCGGTGATTCATTCGATACGCTGACCGCTTCGTTGAAGTAACGACGTAGGTCTTGCTCATCGTATACGATTTCCATCGCACGGCCACCTAGGACGTATGATGGGCGAACAACCAGAGGGAAACCAATTTCTTTTGATTTCTCAACAGCCTGCTCCATTGTCGTTACGGTCGCATTTTCTGGCTGTAGCAGGCCAAGGCGCTCAACAGCAGCCTGGAAACGCTCACGGTCTTCTGCACGGTCAATTGCATCAGGGCTGGTACCGATAATCGGTACACCTGCCGCTTCCAGTGCACGTGCCAGTTTCAGTGGTGTTTGACCACCGTATTGAACGATAACGCCTTTTGGCTTCTCGACACGTACGATAGCAAGTACATCTTCCAGTGTTACCGGTTCGAAGTACAGACGGTCAGATGTGTCATAGTCAGTCGAAACTGTCTCTGGGTTACAGTTAACCATGATGGTTTCATAACCGTCTTCACGCAGTGCTAGTGAAGCGTGAACACAGCAGTAATCGAACTCGATACCCTGACCGATACGGTTTGGACCACCGCCCAATACCATGATTTTGTCTTTGTCTGTCGGCTGTGATTCACACTCTTCATCGTAAGATGAGTACATGTACGCCGTGTCCGAAGAGAATTCAGCGGCACAGGTATCTACACGCTTGTAGACTGGGTGGATGTCAAACTGGTCACGCAGTTTGCGGATTTCAGATTCAGCAACGCCTAGCAATGCTGCAAGACGAGCATCAGCAAAGCCTTTACGCTTCAGCTTACGAAGTACGTCTGCATTCAAGCCAGCGAAACCACCGTCCTTAATTGCTTGTTCTTCTTTTACAATATCTTCGATTTGTACCAGGAACCAACGGTCAACATTGGTCAGGTTGAATACGCCATCCACTGACATACCAGCACGGAAAGCATCGGCGATGTACCAAATACGCTCACAACCTGCATCTTTTAGTTCATGACGAATGGTTGTTAGTGCATCTGGTGCGTCTAAATCAACCATTTCATCAAAGCCGTTTGCACCGACTTCTAGGCCGCGTAGGGCTTTTTGCATTGATTCTTGCTGGTTACGGCCAATCGCCATCACTTCACCAACTGACTTCATCTGCGTGGTCAGACGGTCGTTAGCACCGGCAAATTTCTCGAAGTTGAAACGAGGGATCTTAGTCACAACGTAGTCAATGGTTGGCTCGAACGAAGCGGGTGTTGCGCCACCAGTGATATCGTTCATCAGCTCGTCTAGAGTAAAGCCGATAGCCAGTTTCGCTGCCACTTTGGCAATCGGGAAACCTGTCGCCTTCGATGCCAGTGCAGAAGAGCGAGATACACGCGGGTTCATCTCGATGATAACCATACGGCCATCTTTCGGGTTGATACCAAACTGTACGTTCGAACCACCGGTCTCAACACCAATTTCGCGCAATACCGCTAGCGATGCATTACGCATCAGCTGATATTCTTTGTCTGTCAGTGTTTGTGCCGGAGCTACGGTGATGGAGTCACCAGTATGAATACCCATGGCATCGAAGTTTTCAATCGTACAAACAATGATACAGTTATCATTCTTGTCACGAACCACTTCTGTTTCGTACTCTTTCCAGCCGATCAATGATTCATCGATAAGCAGTTCGTTTGTCGGTGACAAATCCAAGCCACGGCGACAAATTTCTTCGAACTCTTCTTTGTTATAGGCGATACCACCACCGGTACCACCCATGGTGAACGATGGACGGATGATACAAGGGAAGCCAACCATATCGAGAACTTTGTAAGCTTCTTCCATCGTTTTCGCGGTATCAGCACGCGGACACTCAAGGCCAATAGACTTCATCGCTTTATCGAAGCGAGAACGGTCTTCGGCTTTATCAATCGCGTCAGCCGTGGCACCAATCATTTCCACGCCGAACTCTTCCAGTACGCCGTGCTTCTCAAGATCAAGCGCACAGTTCAGTGCAGTCTGGCCACCCATAGTAGGAAGGACGGCATCCGGACGCTCTTTTTCGATGATCTTGCGTACCACTTCCCAGTGGATTGGCTCGATGTAAGTAGCATCGGCCATTTCTGGATCAGTCATGATGGTTGCTGGGTTCGAGTTAACCAGGATAACTCGGTAGCCTTCTTCACGCAGGGCTTTACAAGCCTGAGCGCCTGAGTAGTCGAACTCACACGCCTGGCCGATAACGATCGGGCCAGCACCTAGGATTAGAACACTTTGAATATCTGTACGTTTTGGCATTGCTTACTACTCCGGCTTAGGCGCTGTGCTGCTTAATTAGGTCAATGAAGTGATCAAATAATGGCGCTGCATCGTGCGGGCCAGGGCTTGCTTCAGGGTGACCCTGGAAGCTAAATGCTGGTTTGTCAGTACGATGGATACCCTGTAGCGAGCCGTCGAACAGTGACTTGTGGGTCGCGCGCAGGTTTTCAGGCAGCGTTGCTTCATCAGCGGCAAAGCCGTGGTTCTGAGAGGTGATCATGACAACGTCGCGGTCAAGATCTTTAACCGGGTGGTTGGCACCGTGGTGACCAAATTTCATTTTCACCGTTTGAGCACCAGAAGCCAGAGCGAGGATCTGGTGGCCTAGACAGATACCGAAAACCGGTAGACCTTTTTCTAGGAACACTTTGGTAGCTTCAATCGCATAGGTACATGGTTCTGGGTCACCAGGGCCGTTTGATAGGAATACACCATCTGGGTTCAGGGCCAATACTTCTTCTGCAGAAGTTTGTGCAGGAACCACTGTCAAACGACAACCACGGTCAACCAGCATACGTAGGATATTACGCTTGGCACCGAAGTCATACGCCACAACGTGGTATGGCAGTTCGCTGTCATCTTTTGCTTCAGGCAGACCGCCTTCCAACGTCCAAGATCCCTGCTTCCACTGATATGCTTCAGAGGTTGTTACCTCTTTAGCCAAGTCCATGCCTTTCAGGCCAGGGAACTCTTTAGCTTTGGCCAATGCCAGCGCTTCGTCCAGGTTGTTACCCGCAACGATACAGCCGTTTTGTGCGCCTTTCTCGCGAAGTAGTCGAGTTAGCTTACGGGTATCGATATCGGCAATGCCAACAATATTCTGAGATTTCAGGTAATCAGAAAGGGACTGTTGATTACGGAAATTTGAAGCGATAAGAGGGAGGTCACGAATTACCAGGCCTTGGGCGTGGATTGAAGAGGATTCTTCATCTTCGGAATTGGTTCCGGTATTACCAATATGGGGATAAGTAAGAGTAACAATCTGCTGAGAATAAGAAGGGTCGGTGAGAATTTCCTGATACCCCGTCATCGAGGTGTTAAAAACAACTTCACCAACGGCGGAACCATCTGCCCCAATGGACACGCCGCGGAACACTGTCCCATCTTCTAGGACTAACAGCGCTGATTTGCTCAAGACAACCTCCAAAAATATAAAAATGCAGTTAAAACAGATAAAGTTGCAATTACCCATTCCATACAAAGTCAAAACTCGAGTCAAGCCGAATTTTGACAAATTGCGCGCATTCTAGTTACAGCAGGGAAATCTGTCAACAGATCACGAAAAATAAAATTATTTTTCAGCCCCCTCACCCTAAAAATGAACAAAGACGGGCAAAACAACAAGAAAACCCCGGCATTAATCAGTCTTTATTTCATCACCGATCCGGTTTATCGTTTGCCTAGATCGCACGAAAAACAAAAACAAAAAAGCAGCATCAAATCGCCACCAAAGCCACACTTTACAGTTGCTTTTAGACTCAACACCCACAAAACACAACAAACAGGCCAAAACACCAACCAAACCCCATGAAATATCGTCTATCTTCCAAACCCCATCTAAAACGGTAAACGAACGAAAAGAAAGTGGCTGAATATGCACTCACCAAGCATAACGGTGGTACCTAACAGCGGATTAATATCCCCCTAAGGAATGGTTGGCATCATCCATTTCCTTCCACTTTATCTTCAATTGACCATGCTATTGGATAAAAAAAACCGGCCAATGGCCGGTCTATTCAAGATTATTTACAGCTCATCGAGCCCTAGAACGTCATGCATGGTATAGAAACCTGGCGGTTTACTGTGGAGCCAGGCTGCAGCCCGGACGGCACCATTGGCAAATGTCATCCGATCGGTCGCCTTGTGGGTTATTTCAACCCGCTCACCAATATCAGCAAACATTGCAGTATGCTCGCCGACAATATCGCCGGCACGGATGGTGGCAAAGCCAATTTCATTACGGCTACGCTCACCGGTGATCCCCTCTCGGGCGTAGACCGCTACATCACTCAGCTTATTGCCCATGGCACCGGCGATCGCCTCGCCCATGCCGATTGCGGTTCCAGACGGTGCATCGACTTTGTGACGGTGGTGAGCTTCAATGACTTCGATATCGCAGTAATCTCCCATCACCTTGGCCGCTTTTTCCAACAGCTTAAACACCAGGTTGACACCAACACTGTAGTTTGGCGCCATCACCACCGGCACTGACTGGGCAACGAGATCAACCTGGGCACGCTCCTCATCACTGAAACCCGTGGTACCAATCACGATTTTCTTGCCGTGCTGCTGACAAAAAGCCAGGTTCGCCAATGTCGCGACAGGTGCGGTAAAGTCGATAAGTACATCAAAGTCGTCTGTGGCCTTCACCAGATCCTCGACGATAATAACCGACACCGCACCGATACCAGCCAATTCACCGGCATCGGCACCAATCAATGTTGACTCAGGCCGCTCGGTCGCTGCGCCCAATACCGCCTGCTCGGACATATGTGTCGCTTTCAGTAACTGACGGCCCATTCGTCCTGCCGCGCCAGCAATCGCAATTCTCACCATTGCGTTTCATCTCCCTGGTTCTGTTTGGTATAACTCTATGGTTCCCAATGTAGCCTGTTGAGAACGATAAAAAAAGCCCCAGCAATGGCTGGGGCTGATAAATCAAAAAAGCAAACCTTCGGCGGCTTGTGCTTAGACGTTCTTAACCTGCAATTCGCGCGGCACTTCGAAGAACATGTTTTCTTCGCGGCCAGACAATTCGTCTACGCTTGCATCTGTCAGTGACTGGATCCGGGCGATGATCTGGTTAACCAGTTCTTCCGGCGCCGATGCCCCGGCGGTAACCCCAATTTTCGCTTTTCCATCAAACCAAGCCTGATCGATATCTTCCGGACTGTCAGTCAGGAAGCCCGGTGTACCGAGTTTTTCGGCGAGCTCACGCAGGCGATTGGAGTTCGATGAGTTCTTCGAACCAACCACAATCATCACGTCGACATCAGTCGCCATTTCTCGTACCGCATCTTGTCGGTTTTGGGTCGCGTAACAGATATCATCTTTACGCGGCCCCTGGATCTCAGGAAACACTTCACGCAACTTGGTGATCACATCAGCCGTCTCATCCACCGACAAGGTCGTCTGGCTTACATAGTGCAGGTTGCTTGGATCTCTCACGCTCAGCGCTTCGACATCTTCCGGCTTCTCGACCAGATACATGCCACCAGTCTTACTGGCATACTGCCCCATCGTGCCTTCCACTTCTGGGTGGCCGGCATGGCCAATCAGTACCACTTCCATACTGCGACGGCTGGCTCTGGCGACTTCCATATGGACTTTGGTCACCAGTGGACAGGTTGCATCGAACACGGTCAACTGACGCGCTTTCGCTTCGTTACGCACAGCCTGCGATACGCCGTGGGCAGAGAAAATCACAATATTGTCGTCCGGTACTTCATGCAGCTCTTCGACAAAAATGGCACCGCGCTGCTTGAGTCCTTCAACCACAAAGCGGTTATGGACGACTTCATGGCGGACATAAATTGGCGGCTGGTACATATCCAGCGCACGCTCAACAATACTGATGGCTCGGTCAACACCGGCACAAAAACCCCGAGGGTTCGCGAGTAAGATTTTCATTGCTAACGACTCTTAGTTTTCAATGGCAACAACTTCCACTTCGAAAGTCACACGCTGCCCTGCTAGCGGGTGGTTGAAATCAACGGTCACAGAGTCACCGAGAACTTCCGTAATAATGCCCGGGATATCGCTACCGTCAGGTCCGGCAAAGGCGATAATGTTGCCGACTTCGGCTGGGGCATCAGTACCAAACTTGGTACGGTCAACATGGTGGATATTATCAGGATTGGGCAAGCCGAACGCATCTTCAGGCTCAAGAGCGAAACTGCTTTTCTGCCCGTTAGCCAATCCCAGCAGGCACTTCTCGAAATTATCGGTCAGGCTGCCATCCCCCATGGTGAATTTTGCCGGTTTGCCCATTGACTGGGTTGAGTCTGCCACTGAGCCATCTTCTAGCTTGATGGCAAAATGCATGAGAACTGCACTGCTTTCCGTAATAACCGACATGTAGGATCCCTTCTTGAATATTTTATCCGCCCATTTAACAACAAAGCGCCGCACGTATCAACGGGCGGCGCTTAGGGTTATAAGCTCAGGCAAGGTTAGTGCTTAACGGCTTGCTTCTTTTTGTCTTTGTCAGACAGAAAACCTTCGAGGATGATCAATCCAGCGCCAATACATATCCCCATATCGGCAATATTAAAGGCTGGCCAGTGGTAGGTACCCACATAGAAATCCAAAAAGTCGACCACAAAGCCATGGTACAGGCGATCAAACAGGTTACCCAACGCGCCGCCAATAATCAGGGCGTAGGACACATTCGCTAGTTTTTGGCTTGCCGGAAGCTTGCGCATCCAGAACACCAACATTGCACAGACCCCAAGGGCTATCGCCGCGAACAACCAACGCTGCCAACCACCAGCATCACTCAAAAAGCTAAATGCTGCACCTGTATTATGGACATACAGCAAGTTAAAGAATGGCAGCAGTTCAATACGGTTTGGCCAACCGTATTCCATTGTATTCATCACCAACAGTTTGCTGGCGATATCAATAACAAAGACCAGAGTCGCTAGCCATAGCCAACGAACCCCAGATTGTTTCAGCGATAGTCTGTTCTCAGACGATAACTTACTCATTAGGCAAACTTACGCTCTTCACCTTCACCTTCGACATTGCTGACACAACGACCACACACTTCTTCGTGGCCTTCGATAGTGCCAACATCGGCAACGTGGTGCCAACAACGGTCACACTTCGCCGCTTCAGATGCTGCAACAGTCACAAACAGACCTTCCACATCAGTTTCCTGGGCGCCTTCTGGCTTACTGTCAGCAACAACGACTTCTGCTTTTGATGTTAGCAGAACAAAACGCAGTTCATCTTCCAGCTTGTTCAGCTTGGCAGCCAATGCTTCCGACGCGTGCAGCGTGATTTCAGCCTGCAGTGCACCACCGATCACTTTGTCTTTACGTGCACCTTCAAGCAGCTTATTCACCGCACCACGAACGGTCTGGATTTCAGCCCAGAACTCATTGCTCAGCGCTTCACCTTCCGCTAGGCCGAATAAACCTTCGAACCACTCACCGGTAAACACGAACTTGTCGCGCTGGCCAGGCATCTCGTTCCAGATCTCATCAGCAGTGAACGACATGATAGGTGCCATCCAACGAACCAAGGCTTCTACGATGTAGTATAGTGCGGTCTGACAGCTACGCTGCGCATGGCCACCTTGTTTTGCTGTGTACTGGCGATCTTTAATCACATCGAGGTAGAAAGAACCCATCTCAACTGAGCAGAACTGCATCAGACGCTGGGTAACTGTGTGCAGGTTGTACTCATCGTATGCTTTGATGATTTCTTCCTGCGCAGCCATTGCACGCCCTACAGCCCAGCGGTCAAGAGCTACCATTTCTTCCGGTGCAACCAAATCAGTTTCTGGGTTGAAACCACTCAGGTTAGCCAAGAAGAAACGCGACGTGTTACGGATACGTCGGTAGGCATCGGCTGAACGCTTAAGGATTTCGTCAGATACTGCCACTTCACCGGTGTAGTCTGTTGAAGCAACCCACAGACGCAGGATATCGGCACCTAGCTTGTTGGTCACATCTTTCGGCGCAACAACGTTACCGATAGATTTAGACATCTTACGGCCCTGGCCATCCACCACGAAACCGTGAGTCAGTACTTGGTTGTACGGTGCTTTGTCTTTCATCGCTACCGACGAAATCAGAGACGATTGGAACCATCCACGGTGTTGGTCAGAACCTTCCAGATACAGGTCAGCACTGTTACCGTTGTATTCTTCGCGACTATCAACCACCGAGAAGTGAGTAACACCTGAGTCGAACCATACATCCAAAGTATCGAGTACTTTTTCGTACTTAGCGGCATCGTCTTCACCCATAACTTCAGCTGGGTCAAGATCCCACCAGGCCTGGATGCCTTTCTGCTCAACCAGTTTTGCCACTTTCTCGATCAACTCAGCACTATTCGGATGAAGATCTTGTGTTTCTTTGTGAACAAACAGGGCAATTGGCACACCCCAAGTACGCTGGCGAGAGATACACCATTCAGGACGGCCTTCAACCATGCCTTCGATACGGCTCTGGCCCCACTCAGGCATCCACTGTACGTTCTTGATTTCTTCAAGTGCCTTAGCACGAAGGCCAGCTTGATCCATCGAGATAAACCACTGCGGGGTCGCACGGAAGATAATTGGTGTCTTGTGACGCCAGCAATGCGGGTAGCTGTGCTCGTAAGCGTGGTGGTGCAATAGTGCACCGTGTTCTTTCAGGGTTTCAACAACCGCATTGTTAGCCTTGAATACGTGCTGGCCAGCAAACAGTTCGGTGTCAGGCAGGTAAACGCCGTTGCTACCAACAGGATTCGCCACTTCCAGACCGTATTTCTGACCTACCGCGAAGTCTTCCTGACCATGGCCAGGCGCTGTGTGTACACAACCCGTACCTGATTCAGTCGTTACGTGATCGCCTAAGATCACAGGTACATCGAAGCTATAGAACGGATGGTTGAACTGCATCAACTCCAGATCGGCACCTTTACAGAAACCAAGGTTGTGGAAGTGCTCGATACCGGCGCGATCTAGAACGTCTTTCGCTAGTTCAGCAGCCACGATCAAACGCTCTTTCTTCTCGCCTTCAACCTGAATAAGTACATATTCCAGATCGTCACGAACAGCCACAGCACGGTTAGCAGGTAGTGTCCAAGGTGTTGTCGTCCAGATCACGATAGAGATATCGCCTTCACCGGTATGGCCGTCAGCACACTGGAATTTCGCAACAGTTGCCGCTTCATCAGCCGCCTTGAAGCGGACATCGATAGAAGGCGAAACTTTATCTTTATACTCTACTTCAGCTTCTGCCAGTGCAGAGCCACAGTCGGTACACCAGTGAACAGGCTTGAAACCTTTAAGCAGGTGGCCCTTATCGGCAATTTTACCCAGTGAGCGGATGATGTTGGCTTCAGTGCCAAAGTCCATAGTACGGTATGGCTTGTCCCACTCACCCAGCACGCCTAGGCGCATGAAGCTTTCTTTCTGGCCTTCAACCTGACCGGCAGCGTAAGTACGGCACTTTTCGCGGAATTCCGCAGCCGTCACCTTCTGGCCCGGCTTGCCCACTTTCTTTTCTACCATCAACTCGATAGGAAGGCCGTGACAATCCCAACCAGGAATATATGGCGCATCAAAGCCTGACAGAGTCTTTGACTTAATAATAATGTCTTTAAGAATCTTGTTTAGCGCGTGACCAATGTGAATATCACCGTTGGCGTATGGAGGGCCATCGTGCAGTACGAAGGATTTCTTACCCTTCTTGGCTTTACGAATTTCACCGTAAAGATCTTCATCGTACCAACGCTTAAGCATTGCAGGCTCACGCTGAGCTAGGTTGCCTCGCATCGGAAACCCTGTTTCAGGCAGGTTCAGGGTATCTTTATAGTCGCTCATTGATTCTCGATTCCGTTACTTGGGCGAAGTTGGACATTATTACGCTCAGTCAGCCACACCCGTGCTGACTGCGCATCACGCTTGATTTGTGCTTTCAACGCATCAAATGATTCAAATTTTATCTCGTCGCGCAGCTTATGGCATAACACAACGTCAATCTGAGTCCCGTAGAGATCAGATTGGAAATCAAATAGGTGTACTTCCAGTTGGCGGCGCACACCATTTACCGTCGGTCGCCGACCGACATTGGCCACACCAGCAAGCGGTGTATCGGCCACGCCGTAGACTTCAACGGCATAAACGCCAGAAACCGGCGAAACCCGGCGTTTTAGAGGGACGTTGGCTGTCGGAAAACCGATAGTTCGTCCTAATTTTCGACCATGGGAGACACGTCCACCAATACTGAAAGGACGTCCTAGCATGGACTCTGCCAGCTTGAGCTGGTCGTCGGCCAGTGCCTGACGAATAGCGGTACTGCTGACACGCTGCTCGGAAACGCAAAAACTCTGGGTGCTCACAACGGTAAAGCCATATTCTTTACCGGCAGCTTCCAGCATAGCGAAATCTCCGCTACGGCCTTTGCCGAAGCGAAAATCATCGCCAACTACCAGAAACTTAACACCCAATTGCTCAACCAACAAGCGGCGAACAAAATCTTGTGCCGACAAACTAGCAAAGTGACGATTGAAGTTCACGCACAGAAAACGCGCCAAACCTTGCTCTTTCAAGCGTAAGTATTTGTCGCGAAAGCGAGTTAGCCGAGCTGGTGCGTTATCGCCAGCAAACAGCTCCTGAGGCTGGGGTTCAAAGCTCATGACTGTCGCCGGACAGCCCAGCTCCTTCGCCTTGGCCATGACATTGCGAAGCACTGCCTGGTGGCCTAGGTGAACACCATCAAAATTACCAATCGTCAGCACACAACCGCTGTGCCTAGACTGGATATTATGTATTCCTCGGATCAATTCCATGCGTCAAGTTCATTTTCGCAGAGTGAAAAACTGACGGATTATATACCCAAACCCCAACCTTATGCATCAACCAGCGAGATTTTATCGGCGATTTATCACCACTCGCTGAGCTATTGGGTCAATTTAACTCGCCGCGCGCAGGTGGCGAGGACGGATCCCCATCAACATGACAGCCACTAGGTAAACGCTAGCACCTGCGCCGATCAGCCCTGCCAACCAGGAGGCACGGTTCAAGAAGCTCCATTCCAGCCAAACCGTCATGTCAGGCAGCAACCACAGCAGCGCACCGGCCATCGCAGCACCGGCAATGGCAAGGCGCATAACAAACCACAGGGTCTCCGCGGTCACCTTATACACATTGGTCATGTGCAGACCACGGTACAGCAAAGCAGCGTTGACCAATGCCGACAATGCAGTAGCCATCGCCAGACCAACGTACCCATAGAAGTAGGCAAAGATGGCATTGAATACCATATTAGTGACCATGGCTATGATACCAAACTTCACCGGGGTCTTGGTGTCTTGCCTTGCGTAATAGCCCGGCGCCAGTACCTTAATCAACATAAAGTTAAGCAACCCGGACGCATAGGCCAACAAAGACATCGACGCCTGCTGGACATCGTTAGGGCTGAATTCACCGCGCATAAACAACACCATCAGCATCGGCTTGGCTAATACCATCAAACCAAGCATTGCCGGAAGTCCAAGCAACAGTACCATCCGTACCCCCCAGTCCATGGTGTGGGCAAATTGCTCCGGACTTTGATCAACATGCTTACGCGACAACGCAGGCAAGATCACCGTGGCAATGGCAATACCAAACAGGCCAAGCGGAAACTCCAACAGACGATCGGAGTAGTACAACCAACTGATCGAACCAGTCGCCAAAAAGCTGGCAATAAAGGTATCAAACAGCAGATTGATTTGGCTGACCGAGACACCGAACAACGCAGGGATCATCAAGGTGCGGATCTTCACCACTCCCGGATCATGCCATCCCCATTTTGGCTTCACCAGCATGCCTTCTTTATACAAAAACGGCAGCTGGAACAAAAACTGGATCAGACCACCAAGGAAGACCCCTAGCGCCAAGCCTATCTCCGGCTGGCTCAAGTTCGGTGATACAAACCAGGCACAACCAATGATCGCGACATTGAGAAAGACCGGAGTAAACGAGGAAACGGCAAATTTTCCCAGCGTGTTAAGGATAGCCCCGGATAAGGCAACAAAGGTAATAAACCACAAATAAGGAAAAGTGATTTTCAGCAACAGGCTGGCCAACTCGAATTTCGGAGCCGACGGCCCGTCATTAAGCCAGTCGAGAAACCAACCGGCACCGAACAAGGCTGTCACCACACCGGAGCCCAAAATGCCCAGCAGGGTCACGATAGAGACAATCACACCCAAGGTACCCGACGCCCTTGCTATCAATTGCCGGGTACGGTCTACCTCACCGGATGCATGGTATTCAGTCAAAACGGGGACAAACGCCTGCGAAAAGGCTCCCTCAGCAAATAGACGCCGCAGAAAATTAGGTATTTTATTGGCAAAGAAGAAAACATCGGCCGCAGCCCCGGCCCCCATTAGGTTGGCGACCACGACATCCCGCACCAAACCAAGCACTCGAGAGACCAATGTCATGGTGCTGACAATCAGTCCTGAGCGCAAAAGACGCTTGCTCACAAAAAAAACCTCATAAAGATGGCCCCAAAAGGTGACTTCCGTAGCCAAATGCTGGTAAAATCTGCCGCCATATTAACCGTGTTAATCCGCAAGTGCCAATTCAATTGGTTAGGCGGTTATTTGCACAAATCATTTGACAACTACGGGTAAAAGAGGCATAGTCCTCGGCCTTAAAATGTCACCGTACCAAGTTTTGGAGTTATACCCTTGGCTAACATCAAATCTGCTAAGAAACGTGCGATCACTTCAGAAAAACGTCGCCAGCATAACGCTAGCCGTCGTTCTATGATGCGTACTTTCTTCAAGAAAGTAATTGCTGCTATCGAAGCGGGCAACAAAGAAGCTGCTACTCAAGCTTTCAATGAAATGCAACCTGTTATGGATCGCATGGCTACTAAAGGCCTGATCCACAAAAACAAAGCTGCACGTCATAAAGCTCGTCTAGCTGCTAAAATCAAAGCTCTTTAATTTGAGTTTTTGATTTCGATAAAAAAACCGGCGTAAGCCGGTTTTTTTATATCTGCTTTTCAACAATCGCTGCGCTACTCGGCCCCGCAATACAGCTTGTGTAACAACTGTATCATCGCTTTGACCTCATCGCTCTTAAGCCGGTAATACACCGTCTGAGCAACCTTCCTTGTCTCTACCAGGCCATCGCGCCGCAACCAGGCCAAATGCTGTGATAAAGCCGACTGGCTAAGCCCCAGCCGCTCGCTCATCATACCGACCGACATTTCTTCTTCCAGCAAATAACACAGGATGAATAAACGACGCTCGTTGGCCATTGCTTTTAGCAGAGCTACGGCTTTCGGGGCATTTTGCTCCATTTGCTGTAGTTCCATACTGCTACCACCTGTCAATTAAGTTAACGCTAATGTACTTAATTTAAACATGGTTTTCTAGCACACTGTATGGATATTTGAATAAATCGAACAAAAAACCGCAACGTTATTTAAACAGTTTTCTAAAGTCCGCCTCACATATTCGCTTAACAGCCGGGTGCATGATCATCCGTTCGGCGAAAATAACGTAGTACTCCTCGCGAATTTCCTTCACCCGCTTCACCTCGCGGATATTGTGGCTGGTATCTTCCAGCTCCGCGGCATAAATCGACGGAGCAACGAACATCGATTGCTGATACAAGCCAAACGCTTTCATCAAGGCAGCATCATCAAATTCGCCAAGGATATTGGGAGTGATCCCCATCTGATCGAACCAATGGATCAGCTTACGCCCCATTGCCGTTCGCCGGCCCGGGATCAATAACTTGTAATCCTCAATGCAGGCAGGGAAGTTCAGCGGCTTATCCGGCTCGGTACAGAAGAAGCTCATCGTCGACTCACCCAGCTTCTTACTGTATAGGCCCGGGCTCTGTGTAGAGTCCACCGGACAGTCAGACAGAATCATATCCAGCTTGTGCTGCGATAGTTGCTCTAACAGCATTTCATGGGTTGATTCATAACAGCGTAGGTGAATACGCTCGTCTTCAGGCAAGCCTTCCATCAAGACCTTGCTGACAAGGCGTTTGGACAGCGCATCAGCGACACCCACCTCCAGCAGCAGATTCTCGCGCTGGGTGTAGTTGACGATATCCAGCATTTCATAGCTGAGATCGAACATCTTATCGGCGTACTTGAAAACCAGTTGGCCCAGTTCGGTCGGTTCGATATTACGGCCGACTCGCTTGGTCAATTTACCTTTGAGGCGCTCTTCCAGTGCCCTGATCTGCCCTGTGACTGTCTGCGGAGCCAAAAACAACGCATCAGCGGCCTTGGTGACCGAGCCCTGTTTGCAGACCATCCAAAAGTAATAAAGGTGGTTGTAGTTAAGGTGAGACATGTTTAGCAACCATTTTCCATAAGCAGTGCATTTCCAATCGGGACGGTCATGGAACAACGTAGAAGTTGAACAACCGGATACAAGGAGAGTTTACGGTAACGTCGTCAGGTTACCAAAATGCTGATTGGAAATTCGACTGCCTTAAAAATAAAAAACCCAGAAGTCAGCTTACGCTTAGCTTCTGGGCGCTTCAACCGTAATCAATCATTCACAAATGAAATATTACACTTATTCAGTTTTCATCTATCAAAAAAAATGTTTATCACTCGGTAGTTGAAGGATTTTTTTGCTCAATCGACGTCATTTTACGATAGCGTTCGCCAACCCGTTGCTCAAGCGCCCTGGAGCGAAATGAGCTGTCATTTTCAACCATAGCCGTGGTCTCAACTGCCGACTTCGCTTGGTTCAAACCCGCCAAGTAAGCCTGACAAATGTCAGAGCTACTGTCTTGGTTACAGCTTTGATAATCCGGCACTGCCATCACTGAAGCTGACATCATGATCCCAACAACAATCAATGCGCGTTTCATATTACACCTCCGTTTTCCTTGGCAACAGTTCTAGGCAACGACCGGCTCAGCATCATGTACCCCACTACAGCTGATATCGTCGACCCCAACAAAATCCCTAAACGAGAGTAGGTACTGAAATCCTCAGGTGCACCAACAAAGGCCAGCGACGAAATGAAGATGGACATGGTAAAACCGATACCACACAGTACTGATACCGCAAAAATCTGCCTAAATCCAATACCTTCCGGCATCGTCGCCATACCGGTTTTGATAGCCAGGTAACTCGCGGTAAAAATACCTAGCGGCTTGCCAATCATCAGGCCAAGGGCGATACCCAGCGGTAACATCGATGTCAGGCCAGACAAAGAGACCCCTTCTAGCGAGATCCCAGCATTGGCAAAAGCGAACAGCGGCAGGATCAGGAATGCGACATATGGATGCAGGGCATGCTCCATTCTCTTGAGCGGTGAATGCTCATCCGATAAGCCATTTTCGCCGGACAGCGGAATGGCAAAGCCCATCACTACACCAGCCAGCGTTGCATGGACGCCAGATTTAAGCACACTGACCCAAAGGATAAAGCCAACCACTACATACCAAGACACCTTGGTGACATTTTTTGCATTCATGACAAACAGAGCTGCTGTCGCCGCAAAAGCCACAGCCAATGCCAAGGTTGACAGGTCGCTGCTGTAAAACAGGGCAATGATCACGATAACGCCAAGGTCATCGATAATGGCCAGTGCCAACAAAAAGACCTTCAGAGTAACCGGTACACGGCTGCCAAGCAGAGCCATGATGCCCAAAGCGAAAGCAATATCTGTTGCAGCCGGAATGGCCCATCCTTGTACCGCTAGCGGATCGGAAAAGTTAAACAGCACATAAACCAATGCGGGTGCAACCATACCACCGACAGCTGCAATCGCTGGGAAAATCGCTTTCTCCTTGGTGTTTAGCGCCCCTTCAATCAGCTCACGCTTGACTTCCAAGCCAATGAGCAGGAAAAACACAGCCATCAGGCCGTCATTGATCCAATGGGAAATAGATAGGCCTGCAACATAAGTGTGCAGAGTACCGTTATATAAATCCTGCAACGGAGAGTTTGCAATCACCATGGCTACAGCTGCCGCGATGATCAGGATAATCCCACCAGCAGATTCTAGTTTTAAGAATTTACGAATCGCATCGGTCATGGACCGGAACTCCTTTGCATGAAACAAATGTCACAAGAAAAATGTAAATTTAGTTTAGTCGTCACAGCACTAAATTGTTAAATCGTTTGTTTGGAACATAAATATCGGAAAAACCGAGCAATATCACCATCAATGCAAGCAATAACCGTACTGTCTTATTTACACTGTCATACTTGTCATTTAACACAGCTCAAAAAGCCATCGAGAACTAATTAATTCTAAAAAAAGCACATTTACAAGAGAAAAAAATTTAACGACACCATAAAACAATCAACTTAAAAATAAACATACAAAGTCAGTGACTTACAATCAAAGTAAAATATTCATTACACCGAGGACAACGTCTCAACCTCGCAAAAAGAGCACAAACTTACTCTGTGACAGCAACTGTCATATTTCTGAAATAATCGATCTCTACCATCGCCCTCAGATTTCAAAAATATGAAACCAAAACGACATATTCCTGTCATGGAGAAATGATTATGACTACCCAAGCCACTACTGCTGAACAGCCATTGAGCAGCTCTATGCGTTGGGTCCGCTGGGCTAATCTAGCGTTCATGCTTTACGTTCTACTTGTTGCTGTCTCTGTTGTGAGCAGCGGCTTTAAACTATCTGTTGGTGAACAAGCTAAGACGCTCTTTGAGTTTGCCTCGCATCCGGTTGCTGGCCTGATGATCGGTCTGGTCGCGACGTCGCTTATCCAGTCATCCAGTACAGTAACATCTATCATCGTTGGTCTGGTTGCTGGAGGCCTGCCAGTTGAAACCGCCATCCCTATGGTGATGGGTGCTAACATGGGTACGACACTAACCAATACCTTAGTTAGTTTAGGTCATGCCCGTTGCAAAGAAGAGTTCCGCCGTGCATTTGCCAGTGCGACAGTCCATGATTTCTTCAACCTGCTAGCTGTAGCAATCTTCCTGCCGCTAGAAATGATGTTCGGTCTACTGGACAAGATTTCGACGTGGTTGGTATCGCCGATGATGGGCACAGCCAACATGGATATGGGTGGTCTTAACTTCATGAAGGCCGTAACAGGCCCAGGTGTTAACCTAATCAAAGGTCCACTGTCTAGTTTGGGTTCTATGGGCGGTCTGTTTATGATTGCCATTGGTATCGGTCTGATCTTTGTCTCGATTACAGCTATGGGCAAACTAATGCGCAGCCTGATGGTTGGCCGTGCCCGTGAAATTCTGAAAAGTGCCATTGGTCGCGGTCCGATGCACGGTATCGCTTCAGGTACAGTGGTAACGATTTTGGTTCAGTCGTCTTCTACGACAACCAGCCTGATGGTTCCGTTGGTAGGTACAGGCGTACTAAAAGTACGTGATATCTACCCGTTCACACTCGGTGCGAACATCGGTACATGTATTACCGCCCTGTTAGCAGCAACCGCTGTATCAGGTGAGTACGCAGTATTTGCTCTGCAGATTGCTCTGGTTCACTTAGCGTTTAACCTGCTGGCAACCCTGCTTATCTACGGTGTACCGTTCCTGCGTGAACTACCACTGAAAGGTGCGTTCTTCCTAGGTGATCTAGGTACCAAGAGTAAAGCAGCTGTTGCTGGTTATGTTGGCTTGGTGTTTATTGTTATCCCTGGTGCAATCCTAGCGATGACAGCGTAATAACGACACTCACCTTCTTTTAAAAAACCCCGCTCCGGCGGGGTTTTTATTACTTCTTTTTTACCCTCGCTCAGCTCCCTCCGCCCAACCCTTAGATTACTCTTTACTCCCCAACTACAACCAACATCGCCCCCCAAAAGGCCCTAAGCACTCGCTAACAGCACAACACTGTGTTTGGTGTGTATATTACTCGGTTCCGTCAATTTCCCTTTCTCAGCTCTATTGAGGCGCTTTTTAGCCTATCGGCTTTCGTTGTCTTACTCCGCTAGAAATAAACAACATCAGTTCCAATTACGAGCAAGCACAAAATCGCCACTGTTGAATTTTTTACCAAATCATAAGTATAAAAAAAGCCCCAAAAAGGGGCTTTTGAGGGGTAAAAGTTATTTCAGCGACAACACCTTGTTACCGTGAGAAATACTTTTATACAGAAAAAGGGTACTTGATTGGGTCGTGGTGCTGATATCCCACCACCTCAAAATCATCCATTGTGACCCAAGTCTCGAGATCTTCGAGCGATTTGATGTCTGGATTGATCTTCAGCTGCGGCGATGGAAACGGCTCACGCTTAAGCTGGACATCACGCATTAGCTCCAGCTGATCTTCATAAATATGAGCATTGACGATTTTATGGTAAGCCTGACCCGGCTTATGGCCAGTGATCTGGGCAACAATCGCCAACAGGGCGAAAACTTGGATTTGGTTGAAGTTCAACCCCAGTGGCACATCGCAAGAACGCTGGTAACTAGTGAGGTGCAGCGTATCACCCAGCAAAGAGAACGTGTGGGTATGCATGCACGGACGCAGGCAACCCATATCGAACTCGCCCGGGTTGTAGAAGGTCAGGATTTCACCACGATCGTCAATGCCCTTACTCAGGTTATCAATGATTTTGCGAAGCTGGTCGATAGTGCTACCGTCAGGCTTTTGCCAGCTACGGCCCTGTACGCCGTAGACGCGGCCCATATCATCTTCACCCTTGCGGTGAGGGTTCGCCTGCCACGCGGCATTGTCATTGGCATTCATGTCCCACGTTTTCGTACCCAGGGCGCGGAAGTCAGCAGCATTGTCATAGCCACGGATATAACCCAACATCTCGGCAATCGCGGCTTTCCAGAAGCTTTTGCGCGTAGTGATCAGCGGAAACTGGTTGTTGGCTACATCGTAATTCAAATCGGCATTGATCACCGTCAGGCAACGCTTACCTGTTCGCTCGTTCTCAACCCATACTCCTTCGTCCACAATGCGCTGGCAAAGCGCGAGATACTGTTTCATGGTTCCGCTGGCCCTAGTTCAACAAATAAAGTGCGGCCAATTCTACACGAATACGCGAATTATTCAGGGGATATTATATCCAGCGATAAAAAAGGGCAGCCCTAGGCTGCCCTGTTTTGATATACGTTTAGATTAAGCCGTCTTACCTTTTGGCTGATACTTGTAAGCCCACAGCATCATCAAGGCTCCACCAATCACCATCGGCAACGACAGAATCTGTCCCATACTGATCCAGCCACCAAACAAGCCCAGATGTGCATCCGGTTCGCGAAAGTACTCAACGATAAAGCGGAAGCTGCCGTAGCCGAATAAGAACAAGCCCGAGGCGGCCCCAGCTGGTCGCGGTTTGCGGATGAACACATTGAGGATGATCATCAGCACCAGACCTTCGAGGAAAAATTCATACAGCTGCGAGGGATGGCGAGGTAGCGGACCACCAGTAGGGAACACCATACCCAACGGCGAGTCAGTCACCCGGCCCCAGAGCTCACCATTAATGAAGTTACCCAAACGGCCGACACCCAACCCAAATGGCACCAGTGGGGCAATAAAGTCAGCAACGTTGAAGAAGGTCCGGTTGTTTCTGTAGGCATACCAGATCATAGCCGCAATCACACCAAGCAAACCACCGTGGAAGGACATCCCGCCGGTCCAGACCTTGAACAAGTAAAGCGGGTTATCGAGGAACAACGGGAAGTTGTAGAACAGTACATAACCGATACGGCCACCGAGTACCACCCCGAGGAAACCGGCAAACAATAAATCGCTGACCTGATCACGGGTCCAGCCACTGCCCGGCTTGTCAGCCCGGCGATTGGCCAACCACATGGCAAACACAAACCCCAACAAATACATCATGCCATACCAGCGGATGGCTAACGGTCCGATTTCAATCAACACCGGATCAATATTCGGAAACGTAAAAAAACCTTGGCTCATCTAAACAATCTCTATTCTTCACAGGCGATAGGCCTATGATGATTACCCCATAAACATTTTGATACTGATAAACAGTAAAAAAACCGCAAATATTTTCTTAAGTACCGGTGTCGGTAGGAAGCTTACCCAAGCCGCACCGAAACGTGTCGTCTGCATTGAGACCAATACGATACCCAACAAAGCCGGCAAGTACACATAGCCCAAACTCATCGCCGGCAGCGCCTGCTCACCCGCACCGGCCAACACAAACCCACTCATACCAGCAATCGCGATCAGAGCACCAGAAAAAGAGGCGCACCCGATGGCCCGGCGCATTTCTACCCCATGCCAGTTCAGATAAGGGACCGTCAACGAGCCACCACCAATACCAGCCAGGCTAGACACAACCCCTATCACTCCGCCAGAGCAGAATGTGCCCACTCCACTGGGCAAATCACGCTGGCCGCTAAAACGCAGTGACAACAGCATTTGGGTTGCCAGCAATAACACAATAATGGCAAAGATTTTCGGCAACATCGATGAAGGCACCAATTCAGCGACAAAACTGCCGCCCAGCCCTCCGAGAATAACCCCCGGTGCCAAGCTGCGAACGATGGCTAAATCCACGTTGCCGAGCTTGAAATGGTTACGCGCCGACGAGCCCGAAGTCAGTACAATGCTGGCTAGGGACGTTCCCAGAGCAATATGCATCACCATATCGGCACCAATATCCGCCTGAGGCAGCAGCCATACCAGCGCTGGTACCACCAGCAAACCACCACCAATCCCCAGCAAGCCAGCCAGGACCCCGACCACGCCCCCCAGAGCCAAGCACCAAGCAAACACCCATAGTTCGTTTGCATACAAAGATAAAATGTCGGCCATACTACTTATACCAACCAACTAAAACGGTTATACCAACCAACTAAAACAATGAATTTACTTACCAGCACGAATGAACCCACCCAAGCCATGGCCATCAACAAACTCAATGGTATTACGCCGGACCTCATCGGCATAGGTCGCCGACAGGGCGAAATCCGCCAATTGTTCCATGTCGCTGACCGACACGTGACGCAGCATGTATTTTATCTTTGCTACGTTACGGGTATTCATGCTGAGCGAGCGATAACCCATCCCCACCAGCAGCAAGGCACCAATAGGGTCACCGGCTAACTCACCACACACACTGACCGGCAGTTCAAGCTGCTGGCTGACATCGATAATATGCTTAAGCGCATGGATAACGGCTGGGTGCAGCGCATCATAGACACCCGCAACCCGTGAATTGTTCCGGTCAACCGCCAACAAATACTGAGTTAAGTCATTGCTACCAACCGAAATATAATCCACCCGCCCTTTCAACGCTGGTAGCTGGTATAGGATAGAGGGAACTTCAATCATGATCCCGATCCGAGGTCGGCGCAATACATATCCCTGCTCAGCCGCCGTTTTAGCCACCTCGGTATAGGCCCGCTCAATTAAGGCTAACGAATCGTCCAGCTCAGCAATACCGGAGATCATCGGCAACAGGATATCCATGTTGTCATGCCCGATACTGGCTTTCAGCATCGCCCGAACCTGAATCAAGAAAATCTCTGGATGGTCAAGGGTAAAACGGATCCCACGCCAACCCAAGAAGGGGTTATCCTCCTCAATGGCCAGGTAAGGTAGCGGTTTATCACCGCCGATATCCAGCGTACGCATGACCACGGGTTTGCCGCCATAGGTTTTGAGAATAGATTGGTACTGCTGAGTTTGTTCTTCTTCCGACGGAAAGCTGCGTTGCAGCAAAAAAGGAACCTCGGTACGGTATAAACCGACACCGTCAACTCCGCGGTTGACCGCTATACTGGTATCGGCACTCAGCCCTGCATTGAGGAAAATATTGATACGTTCATCGTCAAGCGTCGCCGCGGGCTTATCCAGCCCGGTTTCGACGACTTCGGCCAATTCCTGCTCTTCTTTCTGCAAGCGCAGGTATTCAGCCAGTACATGACGATTGGGATTGACCAGCAGATCACCACGGTAACCATCAACAATGACTTGGCTGTTATGAATTTTTTCCGGGACAAAATCGACCCCCATCACAGCAGGGATCCCCAGCGCCCGGGAAAGAATCGCTGCATGAGAGTTCGCGGCCCCTTCCTGGGAAACCACCGCCGCCAGCTTGTCGCGCGGGACGCTAGCCAGCATAGCCGCGGTCAATTCACGGGTCAGCAGGACTACTGGCTCATCCCAAGAGTGCTCAGTGGCTTTCTCGTTGGCCAAAAAGTACAACAACCGCTGGCCGAGCTCGCGGATATCGTGTGCTCGCTCTTTGAGGTAGGCATCTTCCATATTGGAGAAGCGGGCAGAGTAGGTTTCCACTACCTGGCGGATCGCCCACTCAGCCAAGTCTCCGCCAGCGATTTTACGGAACAGATCCTTACGCAACATAGGATCATTGAGCAAATGACTGAACAAGTCGAAAATCGCCAACGTTTCCTTGTGCAGTTCACTGTCGAAACGCTTGCGCAGGCGACGAAACTCCGCACTTGCCAGTTCAATAGCAATACTCAGGCGTTCTTGTTCAGCATCCCGATCCAAGCAAGAAGCCGGTGCCACCAACTCAAGCCGCGGCTGGTTATCATCCCACCAGGCACGGGCAACCGCGACCCCGGTTGACGCCGCCGACCCCACCAAGTGCAAACCGTTATGTTGATCCGGCCACATTCCCTGCGCCTTGGCATGGGCCAGCAATACGGCCAACTGCGCAGCCAGCGTGACCATGAAGGACTCTTCGCTTTCGTTGAACTCGCGCTGTTCACGCTGCTGGATCACCAATACCCCGAGCACTTGGCGCTGATGGATAATTGGCGTACCAAAAAACGAACTGAAAGATTCTTCCCCGATCCCGGGAAGATGTTTGAAATGAGGGTGGTGCCGGGCATCGGCAACATTTATTGGCTCAGCACGGTCGGCAACCAAACCAACCAACCCCTTACCAAAAGGCAAACCGACATGACGGTGGGGCTTTTTAAGCCCCTTGGTCGCCATCAAAGTAAAGCGCTGGCGTTGGTGATCGGCAATGTATACCGAGCAGCACTCGGTCTTCATCGCCTTACACGTACTGATCACTAGTTGTTCAAGGGCATCAAGCAGACTCGGGGCCGTCGCCACCTTTTCAACAATTTCTCTTAGTTGCGTCAGCATAATCCGCCCCGCTCCCTACCAATAACCCTAGCCGCGCTTGCCCCGGCGCTTTTTTCGTTCTTTACGCTCTTTAAAAGGCATGGCTATGGCCGCAAATTCTTTTAATGCTCTGCGATAAACATCTCGCTTGAAAGACACAACCTGACGCACCGGATACCAATAGCTGACCCAGCGCCAACCATCGAACTCTGGCGTAGTGCCACGTTGCATATTCACCTTTGACTCATCGCACTCTAGACTGAGCAGAAACCATTTCTGCTTTTGCCCGATACAAACCGGCTTGGAATCCCAGCGCACCAAGCGCTTGGGTAACTTGTAACGAAGCCAGTGGCGGCTTGACGCCACAATTCGTACATCCTTCTTGGTTAGCCCTACTTCCTCGTATAATTCCCGGAACATGGCTTGCTCAGGGGTTTCCCCTTCATCAATCCCACCTTGCGGAAACTGCCAAGAATGTTGTCCATATCGTCGAGCCCAGAATACTTGGCCATGGCTATTACAGATCACAATACCCACATTAGGGCGGTACCCATCGCCATCAATCACTGGACGACCTCAATTAAATCTCTATTAATAGTGATTTTTTCACAGACAACCCAACGGGTAAACAAACATTGTTATTTATCCGTCTATTTTCCTAGCCAAGCCTCATTATCTGGATAACTTTTAGTGTCCGGATACTTTATGAACACCCCAATGAGACATAGCCCACATTTATACACGTTTTCTGTGGATAGATTTGTGAAGAAACCGTCAGTCTAGAAGCTTACTCTCTACTTCATGGCTAATATTCAATAAAAACCACGACTAGACGTTAAAATAAAAACCTTAATAAACATAAAGTAAAAATCAAAAAGCCAACTCTTAACAGCTTTTATGGCTCGATCTTTTTTCCCTCCGGATTAGATCGGTCAAAGATCAACCAATCATCATTTTATCCACACCAAAAAACACCAATCACTCAAAAAAGCACCACCAAACTGATTAAATTACCAACCAACACCTGTATAAATGCACAGACAGGCAAGAAGAAACTTTTTCCCCCATTAACCCTGTGGATAACTGGGTAATAGGATCCTCCACGGCGGCTATGATAGGATCACCAGTCACAAAGAAGGTAAATATCATGCAACCCACCCCGAAGACTGAACAGGAACTTTTGATTCGTGCCAACGCTCTCGCCGGAATGACTCTCGGTGAACTAGCACAGATCGCCAATATTGCCGTCCCGCCGGATCTACGTCGTGACAAGGGCTGGGTGGGACAATTGCTGGAATGGCACCTCGGCGCCAGCGCCGGTAGCAAACCGGTACCTGATTTCACCGAACTGGGTATTGAGCTCAAGACCATTCCTGTGGGCTACCACGGCAAACCGCTGGAAACAACCTTCGTCTGTGTTGCCCCACTGATAGGGCTGCATGGCCTATGCTGGGAAAACAGCCATATCCGCCATAAGCTCGCACGGGTGCTTTGGGTCCCGGTAGAGGGAGAGCGAGACATTCCCCTTGCCGATCGCCATGTCGGCTCCCCGCTACTGTGGAGTCCTTCGCCAGAAGAGGAGCAGCAGCTCAGGCAGGACTGGGAGGAGCTGATGGATATGATCGTACTCGGCCAAGTTGAGCAGATCACCGCACGCCACGGTGAAGTACTTCAATTGCGCCCTAAAGCAGCCAACAGCAAAGCACAGACCGAAGCATACGGTGCAAATGGCCAGCCGATCAAAACCCTGCCAAGAGGGTTTTACCTCAAGACCCAGTTTACCGCCAGCCTGCTGGAAAAGTACTTTATCCTTTAGCCAGGGTTAAAGCGCAATCGTCATATCCTCACGGCAATTACTCAGCTGCCCGTCAGGCGAAAATTCATCATAGGGATCAATGACCCTCAACGTCACGCTGGTGATCCCCAGTGGCCGCAACAACTCCCTCACCTGTTCGATGGACTGGAACTTGACCATGTCCCCGCTCTCGGTCTTAAGCGGCTCCAAGTGATGCTTGTATTCCACTTCGATCAAGTAATCAGAACACCCTGCATAACTTGTCAAAATACAAGCAGGAATAGCTCCGCCTCCCGCTTTAGTCCAGTGTTTCAGTTGTGACAGCTTCATCGCACCTCCCCCAGCGTTACTCTGCATTACCAATTTCGACAATACCTAACTATTGGTCACAATCCCTAACCCAGCAAGGCCAAGGTAGAGACCAGCCGAGGTGTTGTGGGACTTCTCACACTATAAAACTCGCGCTATAGTCGAAGACAGAACATCTGCTCAGTCCAAGGAGGGCTAATGAAATACCACAAGATCCCCCACTCGAGCCTTGAGGTCAGCAAAATCTGCCTCGGCACTATGACCTTCGGAGAGCAAAACAGCGAACAAGAGGCACATAGCCAGCTTGATTTGGCCTTTGAACGCGGGATTAACTTCATTGATACCGCCGAGATGTACCCTGTTCCGCCCAACGCACAAAGCCAAGGACTCACCGAAACCTATATTGGTAGCTGGCTAAAAAAAACCGGCCAGCGTGACAAAGTGATCCTCGCGACCAAGGTGGCTGGGCCCCGAAATTTACCTTATGTCCGACCGGACATGACCCTCGACAGGCGAAATATCCATGACGCTGTTGAAGCCAGCCTCAATCGGTTGCAAACCGACTATATCGATCTGTACCAACTGCACTGGCCACAACGTGAGACTAACTGCTTCGGCCAGCTCAACTATCAATACCAAGAAGATCATTCCGGCGTTACTCTGACAGACTCGCTGGAAGCGTTGGCCGAACTGGTTAGGGCCGGAAAAATCCGCTATATCGGCCTATCCAATGAGACCCCCTGGGGCGTCATGTCATTTTTGCGTCTGGCCGAAAAGCATAACTTGCCACGGGTGGTCACCATCCAAAACCCCTACAACCTGCTCAACCGCAGCTTCGAAGTCGGTTTGTCCGAGATCAGCCACCATGAAGGGGTCGAGTTGCTGGCCTACTCACCACTTGCATTCGGAACCCTCAGTGGAAAATACCTCGATGGTGCCCGTCCGGAAGGAGCCCGCTGCAGCTTATTCGAGCGTTTTTCGCGTTACTTCAAGCCGCAAGGCATTGCTGCGACCGAAGCCTACATACATATTGCCCGCAAGCATGGTTTGAACCCAGCCCAGATGGCACTGGCTTTCGTCAACCAACGCCCCTTTGTCGCCAGCAATATCATCGGTGCCACCACGCTCGGACAACTTAACGAGAACATCGACAGCCTAGATGTCGAACTAAGTGAAGAGGTGCTGCAGGATCTGCAAGAAGTCGGCATTCAGTATTCCAACCCTTGTCCATAACTTGCCAATAACCCCACCAGCAAATCGCAGGCAAAAAAAAGCCCCCGTAATACGGGGGCCAAAAAACATTAGCTCAACCAACTTAGGTAGACACCTTTGTTGATGCCCGGCTACTTTACCTAAGCTTCCACCCTTGCTCTAGGGAGCATTCGTCGCAAAGCGTTGGTAAATGTTACAAGCCATGACGGTCTATACCTGTGGCTAACAGTTCGTCATATTTTCCTCCCTCCGCAAGCGTTTTACGGAGGGAGGCATTACGTCACGAGTCTAGATTTGTACTCCCGTCTCAAATGGCGAACCTTACGACTAGCAGAGGTGCTCAGTAGATGCGGGGCAATACGCCGCTCTTCATCGATGCCGATATCTTTCAGTAAATAAGCCGAAAGATGGTACGGCAGGTGGACCTGAACACGACGGTGTTCTCGCCGCCACTGGGCATCCTCGCGTTTTACATCGAGTTGGACAAGAAAGACTGCAAGGCGTAGATATACTGATTGGCGCATAATTGTACTCTCCAAATAATTACAGATAGTTGGAGGGACACAGATCCTGCCGTTCAGGCTGACAACATAAGTAAAAACTTAACTAGCCGCGACAGAAATCCGCGGCCCATTTACACAGCGGATTGCCGTTATTGATTAGGTTTGATGCAGGTATCACCGAATGAACAGGTGTACGACATCATGACAATAATTGGCATATCAGTTCCTCCGGTAATAAGTTATGAAGATGTGAAATATGGGGTTATTGTAACAACTCATGAATACAAAACAACCAGCTAACCCCAACCTCGACGATAAAAACAACAATACTCTGTGTTATTGCCTAGTCTGTGAGAATTTGGTGAATAATTCACCACCATCGCGCAGGGCACCAGGCAATGCAACCAATATCAACTTTGGCGGAAGTGCTTAGGCGGTGGCACCAGATCATGCTTGTTAAGTAATCGGTACATGGTGGCTCTCGACACCCCCAGCTCCCTAGCAGCAGCTGAAATCTGTCCTTTATTGTTTTCGAGTACCGTCAATATTGCCCCACGCTCCGATTCTGCCCGGATTTTCTTTAGGCTTTGCTTATCCACCACTCTTGGCAGATCAAGATGATCAGCTTGCAATACTTTATCGTCAGCCAACAAAATTGCTCGCTTAATATGGCCTATCAGTTCCCTAACATTTCCAGGCCAAGAATAACTCACCAGTAACTGGCCAGCTTCCGATGATAGATGCTTGACCGGGCTGTTATACTGGCGGGCAAATTTCAACATAAAAAACTCCGCCAACAGCACGATATCCTCTCCCCGCTCACGGAGTGCAGGTACCATCACACCCAACGCATTCAGCCGAAAATACAGCTCCTCACTGAGCAAGCCTGACTCCAAAAGCTCTTCTTGCGAATAGCGGGTTGAGACTATCACCCGAGTATCCGTCACCACTTTCCGGCCTGACTCAGTCGTAAAGGTTTCGTCTTGTAACAAGCGGACCAATTCCTGCTGGCGCGAAAGGTCAAGCTGGGTAATTTCATCAAGAAACAACACCCCGCTATCCGCAGCTTCCAAGCAGCACTGAGGAGGTTTACCGATCGCGAGCTCTGCCATCCAGCTCTCTGTTAGTGATTCACAATTCACACTTACAAACGCCCCCTTGCCACGGGTCGACGCTTGGTGGATGGCCTGGGCAACCAGTTCCTTGCCGGAACCTATTTCTCCCTGAACCAAAACGGGTACATCTGCCATCGCAATCCTTTTGACATGATGACGAAGCTTTTTCATCGCCGCCTGCTCTCCCTGCAAGCCTGACTGACCGAAAACCCCCAGTTGTGGCCACACCCGATGCTCCAGTTGGAGCATACCTAGCTGATGACCGATGGTACCGAGTAACTGGGATTCAGGCACCGGATCGGTGAAGTAATCGATACAGAAGTTAACGATGAACTGGCAAATAGAGTCATGCCCAAGTTGGCGCTCTTGAACCAGTGCCAGCCAGCGTACCTGCTTGTTGCGGTTAACCAGCCCTGCCACCCCTTGCAGACTAAAGTCGTCCCGGGTGAGATCGACCACGCCAATACAGGGGCCGATTTCCAACATCAGCGATTCGGCAGCACGGAGATCGTAGCAGCGATGGCAAGCCCAGCCCGCTTTCTCCAGTACCTTTATCCAGGTCGGAGTCCCCCCACCTAAAATCACCAATGTCCCCAAGACTGAACTGTTTCCCTTTGTTCTTTTCATCCGCGATACCTTCTCGGCCAGAGCATCCTTCATCGGCTGAGGTGCCATTTCAGACATAGTCTGTACCCAACCAGCTAATACAATTCAATTAATGCGCAATTAATTTAATATTAAAATTGTAGCTAAGTCTGGCGATTGAAAGAAATTTTAGACGCAAATAAAAAAAGCGCCCGAAGGCGCTTTCATATTTCATCCCATTAAGACCTAACGTTAACTCACCGTAACTCGCTCAGGCTGAGACTCTAAATCGGTTTCAACGGCGGTACCGATTTCATTTTCTGACTTAGCCACAATGGTATTGACTGCCGTGTCACCGACGACGTTCGAGCTGGTGCAGAACATATCATTGATACGGTCAACAGCTGCAATGATTGCCAAACCTTCTGGTGGCAAGCCCAGTTGGTGCAACAATACACCTACCATCACCACACCACCACCCGGTACACCACCGGCACCGATAGAGAGCAGCAGGATAGTCAGACCCAAGGTAAAGATATCTGCACTGTTGATTGGCTGGCCGAAAGCATTGGCCACGAACAGGGTTGCTAGGGCAATGTAGATAGATACACCAGACATATTCATGGTTGCCCCCAATGGAACACCAAAGCCAGCCACAGATTTAGACACACCAATTTTGTCAGTCAGGGTACGCATAGTCACAGGAATCGTTGCATTCGAGCTCGCAGTTGATAGCGAGAACAGGATCTGTTCGCGAGTATGGCGTAGAAACTCACTCGGCTTGATACCGGTTGCCAGGCCCACCATCATTGGGTAGAAGAAGAAAATCCAGAACACCAACATCGAGACAACCAAGGCCACATAACCGGCTACAGACATCAAGGTGTTGGCATCCAAAGTGGCACCCAGTTGGATCATCAGGGCAAACACACCGAATGGCGCCAAGCTCATCACCAGACCAACCAGCTTCATCATGATCTCATTGGCCATTTTGAAGGTCTTGATGGCAGGGCCACCTCGGGTATCCAACGCCTGAATCGCCAGGCCAGTCAGGATCGCCATGAAGATGATCTGCAGCATATCGCCATTGGCAAATGCCTGCACCGGGTTACTTGGTACGATGTTTACAATCAGCGAGAATATATCCGGGGTTTCTGTCGTCGTCAGTTCAACGGCTTCCGACACGGTACCGGCCAAATTGGCATCAGCGCCCGGTTGGAAAATCATCCCAACCGTTAAGGCTGCGGTGATGGCGATGATGGTATTGATAATGTAAAGGGCAAAGGTTTTACCACCAAGGCGACCAAACGCGGTAATGTCTTTCAGTTCAACGATGCCGCAAACAATCGAAACATACACCAAAGGAACAACCAATAGCTTGATCAACGAGACAAACATGCCGCCAGCACCTTCTGCCAAGCCGAGCACATAAGTATCCATCAAGGTCACGCCGTTAAACAGGTACTGTATTGCCGTACCGATGATCAGGCCGGCAAATAAGCCTGCAAATATCTTTCCTGATAGCGATTTCTTCATCGTCCATCTCCAGTCTGTTGTGCTTTAAAAACTATATTTAGTTCCCATTCCCGCTGTCCATCACGAGATTGGGCGTCATTTTACACAGCCAACACAAACTTAAAAGAACAATTTTTACAATTTATCTACAGTTGAAACATATTATTAATCACTAACATTAAGCTTTAAACGCAAAATAAAACACTAAAACCCATGCAGAACGGTAACTTATTCACACCATCAATAGCACAAAGTTTGGCGATATATGGGGTTACATACAAGATTGTCAATTACGGAAAATGCGTCCTTTATCACACTCACAATTCCATTATACGAATATTTTGTAACCAAATTCATTATTGGAAACTATTAAAAAGGCCTTTCTGATCCCAATCAGAAAGGCCCTTGGATTGCTTTTGATTAGCCAATAAAAAAGCCACCCTGAGGTGGCTTTCATCATTCACAATCAGCGTGGATTAGTCGTTGTTCTGTGGGCGCATTGCCGGGAACAGAAGGACGTCACGGATAGTGTGAGTGTTGGTGAACAGCATTGCCAGACGGTCGATACCGATGCCTTGGCCCGCTGTTGGTGGAAGGCCGTGCTCCAACGCTGTAATGTAGTCAGCATCGTAGAACATGGCTTCGTCATCACCGGCATCTTTCGCTTCAACCTGTGCCTTGAAACGTGCGTCTTGATCTTCAGCATCGTTAAGCTCAGAGAAACCATTAGCCACTTCACGGCCACCAATGAAAAACTCAAAGCGGTCAGTGAAGAACGGGTTATCATCGCTACGACGTGCCAATGGCGAGATATCTGCCGGGTAGCCCGTAATGAACGTTGGCTGGATCAGCTTCGGCTCAGCCGTTTCACCAAAGATCTCCTCTAGCAACTGACCACATGTCCAGAAATCTTCCACTTCAACGTGAACAGACTTGGCAATAGAAACCATTAGCTCGCGGTTCTGCAGATCTTCTTCTGTCAGCGCCTGGATTTGCTCATGGTTCGGGTTGTAGTGCTTGATCGCTTCAAACATGCTCATACGCGTGTAGGTACCGCCGAATTCAACCGTCTCGTCACCGTAAGGCATCGCCGTTGAACCCAGTACTTCCATCGCAACCGTACTTAGCATCTCTTCCGTCAGATCCATCAGATCTTTGTAGTCTGCGTAAGCCTGGTAGAATTCCATCATGGTGAATTCTGGGTTGTGACGCGGCGATAGACCTTCGTTACGGAAGTTACGGTTGATTTCGAATACACGATCAAAACCACCCACAACCAAACGTTTTAGGTACAGCTCAGGTGCCACGCGCAGGTACATGTCGATGTCCAACGCATTATGGCGGGTGATAAACGGACGTGCTGTCGCACCACCAGGGATCACATGCATCATTGGCGTTTCAACTTCAAGGTAGTCCTTAGACATCATGAAGTTACGGATAGCTGCTACCAACTTCGAGCGGATAATGAACGCATTACGCGAGTCGTCGTTGACGATAAGGTCAACGTAACGCTGGCGGTAGCGCATTTCCTGATCGGTCAGGCCATGGAATTTCTCCGGTAGAGGACGCAGTGCTTTAGTCAGCAGCTCGTACTCATCCATGTTAACGTAAAGGTCACCTTTGCCTGATTTATGCAGGGCGCCTTTAACACCGATGATGTCACCGATATCCAGACCTGAGTATTTTTCTTTCAGCTCTTTCTGAACGTTCTTGTCAGCGTAAGCCTGAACACGGCCAGAAACGTCTTGAATCGCAAGGAAAGGACCACGCTTAGCCATTACACGGCCAGCAATCGCCACTACGTTACCCGCTTCAGCAAGCTCTTCTTTAGTTAGTTCGCCGTATTTAGCCTGCAGATCTGCCGCTAGGCTATCGCGACGGAAATCATTTGGGTGGCCGTTTGCCTTGCAGTTTTCGCGGATCTTATCCAATTTCGCGCGACGTTCAGCAATCAGCTTATTCTCATCTTGTAATTGATCAGTCATGGGTTAACCCTTAAATGTTTTAACCGGAGTCGGTTACAGACCTGATTTCAGGCTGGCTTCAATAAAACGGTCTAAATCGCCGTCAAGTACGGCCTGGGTGTTACGATTTTCCACCCCGGTACGTAAATCTTTAATACGGGAGTCATCCAGCACATAAGAGCGGATCTGGCTACCCCAACCAATGTCAGACTTTGAGTCTTCATTGGCTTGCTTCTCAGCATTTTGTCTCTGCATCTCAAGCTCGAACAGTTTCGCTTTCAACTGCTTCATCGCCTGATCTTTGTTCTTGTGCTGAGAGCGGTCATTCTGACACTGCACCACGGTATTGGTCGGCACGTGAGTAATACGTACTGCCGACTCGGTGGTGTTTACGTGCTGACCACCTGCGCCCGAAGCTCGGTAAACATCGATACGTAGATCAGATGGGTTGATCTCAATATCAATATTGTCATCCACTTCCGGGTAAATAAATGCCGATGAGAAAGACGTATGACGGCGGCCGCCGGAGTCAAATGGTGACTTACGCACCAAGCGGTGAACACCGGTTTCAGTTCGTAGCCAGCCGTAAGCATACTCACCGCTAATACGGACAGTCGCCGATTTAAGGCCAGCCACATCGCCTTCAGATACTTCGATAACTTCTGTTTTGAAGCCCTTGGCATCTGCCCAGCGCAGGTACATACGCAGCATCATAGACGTCCAGTCCTGTGCCTCGGTACCACCGGAACCTGCCTGTAGATCGATATAGCAATCTGAGCCATCGTGATCGCCAGAGAACATGCGACGGAACTCAAGCTTGGCCAGTTTACTTTCTAGCTCAGCGAGTTCTGGTTCAATCTCGTCAAATGTCTCTTGGTCTTCTTCTTCAATCGCCAGCTCAAGCAAACCTTCGACGTCTTCCACGCCTTGGTCCAGCTGATCGATCGTATCAACAATCGCTTCTAATGATGAACGCTCTTTGCCCAGCGCCTGCGCGCGATCGGGTTCGTTCCATACATCAGGTTGCTCTAACTCTGCATTGACCTCTTCTAGATGCTCTTTCTTGGCATCATAGTCAAAGGTACCCCCTAAGGACATCAGTACGTGCTGATACATCCTCAAGTCGGTTTTTAATAGGATTAATCTCGAACATTGCCACTCTTCATAGCCGAAATGGACATAACCGGAGGATTCTATCGAATTGTAGATAGAATATACAGTGGAAAGGGAAGGGAATCGGCGAATTTATTTTTTTAACCCGATCACAAAAACACCGTCTGTCTCAGAGAGGCCACATTTCGCCTTGCCTCTCTGTAACCGAGATAACGACAGGTTATTTTTTGCCGGTTAGCGCAACCTAAAGCGCAGCGATATGCTCAACCAATAGCTGGGCGCTGCGGTTACCACGGAACTCGTTGACATCCAGTCGATATGCCAACGCTACCTGCTGAACCGAGGCATCCGGCCAGCGGCGAACATCAACATTGAAGGCGATAGCATCAATCACGCTGCCACCAGCCAATGGTTCGAGCATCATCTTGAGGTGCTTACTGCCCACCAGCTTTTGGTGCAGCAAGCGGAAGCGGCCATCAAACATTGGCTCGGGGAACTGCTGGCCCCACGGGCCGCCAGCCCGCAAGATTTCCGCCGTCTGCAAATTAAGCTCTTGCGGCATCAATTCACCATCGCTCAGCAATACGCCGCGCAATGCATCTTCGTCGAGCTCAGCACGTACCGCTTTGTCAAAAGCTTGGTTAAACGCATCCAATTGCGCCTCTGGAATGGTCAGTCCTGCCGCCATAGCATGGCCACCGAACTTGAGGATCATGCCTGGATTTTGGGTATCGATAAGATCCAACACATCGCGCATATGCAAACCAGGGACCGAACGGCACGACCCTTTGATTTCACCGTTGCCGGCGTCAGCAAAGGCAATCACTGGGCGGTGATACTGCTCCTTGATACGCGAGGCAAGGATCCCGATCACACCTTGGTGCCAGTCACGCTGGAACAATGACAAACCGTATGGCATATCCTGCTTATTAAACTTAAGGCGCTCGCAAATCGCCACCGCCTCTTCTTTCATTCCGTGCTCAATTTCTTTGCGGGTCTGATTCAATGCATCCAGCTCGGTGGCCATTCTGCGTGCTGCTTGAATATTGTCACACAGCAATAACTCCACCCCGAATGACATATCATCCAAGCGTCCCGCCGCATTGATCCTCGGGCCAAGGGCAAAGCCCAAGTCCGTAGCAACTAATCGGGCTGGATCGCGATTGGCGACTTCAATCAGAGCACGGATCCCCGGCCGACATTTACCAGCCCGAATACGTTGCAAGCCCTGATGGACCAAAATACGATTATTACCATCCAAGGCCACCACATCGGCCACGGTGCCCAGTGCCACCAAGTCCAGTAACTCGGCCAAATTAGGCTCAGGTAGCCCCTGCTCGGCAAACCAGTTTTCCTCACGCAGCGACGCACGCACGGCCAACATCAGGTAGAAGGCAACCCCTACCCCACATAATGCCTTGGACGGAAAATTACACTCATGCAGATTGGGGTTCACGATGGCATCCGCTTCCGGCAATACATCTCCGGGTAAGTGATGGTCGGTCACCAGCACTTGGATGCCCCGCTCTTTCGCCGCCGCGACACCCGATATCGAAGAGACGCCGTTATCGACCGTCATGATCATCTCGGCACCACGTGCGGCAGCCTGCTCAACCACTTCCGGGCTCAAACCGTAGCCATCGTCAAAGCGGTTGGGGACAAGGTAGTCGACATTACGGCTGCCTAACATCCGCAATGCCAGCACTGACAACGCCGAGCTTGTCGCACCATCAGCATCAAAATCACCGACCACGATGATCCGGCGCTGCTCGGCCAATGCCTGCTTGAGCAATGCCACTGCAGGGGCAATACCGTACAGCTGGTTATAACCCAGCAGCCCGCGTACCCCACGTTCCAAGTCGGCTTCGCTGGTAATACCTCGAGCAGCATAGATCCGCTGCAAGATAGGCGGAGTTGAGTCGGTAAACTGGCTGGTATCGGCTTCTGGACGGCGTTTAATTTCAATCATCGGGTCAGTCTATAGGCAGGAGATAAGTTAAGGTTACTTGGGCATATGCGCCTCAAGCCATTATAGGCGCAGAACAAGAGCGGGCAACAGAATTCGACGTGTAAAAAAGCCCCAGGCTTGGCCGGGGCTTTGTATCCAAGTCACTGGGTGTATGTCTTTTTAACCGCGGTTATCCAGCATCTGGCGTAACATCTGCGCGGGCTGGTAGCCCGGCAGCATAGTGCCATCTTCCAGGATCATCGCCGGTGTACCGGAAACGCCCATTGCAACACCAAGCTGGTAATGTTTATTGATCAAGTCGCCCTGAGGCTCAACACCGGCAGGGTTAAAGGTGCCGTCTTTGGCCTGATCCATCGCCTTGGCCGGATCTTTTGCTCCCCAGATAGCACTCATCTCACCGAAGTTACGCGAACGCTCACCACCACGAGGGAAGGCCAAATAGCGAATAGTGATACCCGCATCATTGTAGGCCTGCATTTCACTATGCAGCTTACGACAATAACCACAGCTGGTATCGGTAAAGACCGTCACCACGTATTTTTCATCTTTGGCCGGATAGACGATCATTTCGTCCTCCATCCCCTGTAGCTTGGCCTTGTTCAACTTGGCCATCTTCTGCTCAGTCAGGTTAATCGGCTCTGCATCGGTTGCCTGGTAGAGACTACCCAGAATAAAGTAACTGCCATCATCGGACACATAAAAAATGCCACGTTCAGTCACTACTTCATTAAGTCCAGGTAGCGGTGAAGCACTGATAGAAACCGGCGCCAGCCCCAGATTACTCAACTTGCTTGTAATTGCCGCCTCATCTGGCTTGGCAGATGCCGTAAAGGCAGTCATTGCCACTGCGGTTGCAAGTAACGTACGACCCAAAAAGTGCATGCGACTCTTTCCTTAAAAAAATAAATTCGTGCCGGGCTATAGCGCTCGCCGCCAGCCCCCATCACTACTGGATATATGACCCCGATAGTGCAAAATAATTTCACATTCCGCAAAAAATCTCACCTTTCTAGTATATACCTAAGTATCAACCAGATGCAGGTTAGCCTTTCGCGATTCAAGCTCGTGGGTGGTGTGCACCGTGTAACTGTTTGAGTCGTTCGGTCGCAACATGGGTATAAATCTGGGTGGTTGATAAATCGCTATGACCGAGCAGCATCTGCACCACTCGTAGATCTGCCCCGTAATTGAGCAAGTGGGTAGCAAACGCATGGCGCATCACATGGGGGGACAATGTCTCTGCATCAATGTCGGCCTTCACCGCATAGTGCTTGATCCGATGCCAGAATGTCTGGCGAGTCATCTGTTTGGCTCGCTTACTCGGGAATACCACATCCGAACTCTTCTCTCCCAGCAACTGAGGACGACCGCTTTGTAGGAACTGTTCAATCCAGTCAATCGCATCCTCGCCCATAGGCACAAGGCGCTCTTTATTACCTTTACCGATAACCCGCACTACCCCTTGGCGCAAACTGACATTTTCCATGGTCAGACTGACTAACTCTGTTACACGCAACCCGGTGGCATACAGCAACTCAAGCATCGCCTTGTCACGCAGTTCTATCGGATCGTTGGGATCGGGAGCTGACAGCAGGGCATCGACCTGCTCTTCTGTAATATCCTTGGGCAGGCGCTTAGGTAGCCTTGGGCTCACCAGCAGGGCGCTGGGATCATCATCGCGCATTTTTTCCCGATTCAAATACTGGAATAAACGGCGGATCGCCGACACCATGCGGGCCCGGGAAGTCTGTTTATAATCAGCATCGAACAACCACTGCTGATATCGCTGCAGATCATCGGTAGACACCCGCTCTAGCGTTAACCCTTGCTCGTCGAGCCAGCTCTCCATTTTTTTCAGATCATTGCGGTATGACATCAGGGTATTTTCAGACAAGCCCCGCTCCATCCACATCGCATCGAGAAACCGCTCGATGATCACTTCATCGTTTTCCACTACAACCTCGGTGTTCGCTTTGGGGGAATAGTTATTACCCGCCAAAACACATGGATAAATACACAGTATTCAATGGTAGACGATTTCCCAACAAATGTAACGGCCTGCAAGTATGTGGCTGGAATTTCTGGCTCAATCACTCAGAAATAGTCAAGACCGTCCAAGCTAGGTAGAATCCCCTATCATTAATTCGTTACACATTGGACAAGCAGCATGAAGATTGGCTTATTCTACGGCTCAACCACCTGCTATACCGAAATGGCATCGGAGAAGATCCGCGAATGCATCGGTGCTGAACTGGTTGATTTACATAATATCAAAGAAGCAGATATCAGCGAGATGAACCAGTACGATATGCTAATCCTTGGGATCTCTACGTGGGATTTCGGAGAGCTGCAAGAAGACTGGGAAGCCGTGTGGGAGCAACTTGACGGACTTAGCCTGAGTGGCAAAACCGTGGCCCTGTTCGGCCTTGGCGATCAGGAAGGCTATACCGAATGGTTCCTTGATGCGATGGGAATGCTGCACGAGAAACTGCTGCCGACTGGTGCCCAATTTGTCGGCTACTGGCCAAATGAAGGTTATGACTTCGAAGCCTCAAAAGCACTGACCGCCGACGGCACATTGTTTGTTGGCTTGGCTCTGGATGAAGATAGCCAGTATGAATTAAGCGATGAACGTATCACGACATGGTGTGAACAAATCCTGACTGAGTACAGCGAAACGCTATAACGCTTTTTCATCGCAGCCCCCCAAAGGGGAGCTTGAAATACGAAAAAGGGATGCCTCGGCATCCCTTTTTGTCAGCCGCCTTTTATTCAGTGCGACTCTATCTATATCACCTTAAGCGGTTTGGCTTTCCTGCTTGCCTTGCTTAACCGCCTTTTGGGCACCGACAAAGCAAGTCACAACCAGCGCCGCAAAAGTCGGCATCAACCACGCCATACCGTAATCAAACAACGGCAGAACACGGAATGCAGAGACATTAAAACCTGCCACCTTAGCAGCATCAATCATGCTGAACGACAACGCCACCAACATCACAACACGGTAAGATAGTGTTGGGTTTGGCAACCAACGGCGGATGAAGGTCAAAATAACCAACGCCATTGCAATTGGATACAGAGCAAATAGCGCCGGTAGTGACAGAACAATCAACTGGTTCAGGCCAACATTGGCCACCACACAGCAAGTCACAGACAACAACACAGCCCATTTTTCGTAAGACCAGCGAGTCAGCGAAGAGAAGTACTCAGAACACGCACTGATCAGGCCAACCACGGTGGTCAAACACGCCAACAACACAATCAACGACAGCATCATCTGACCAGCAGGTCCAAATAGCGCCGCAACGTAAATCGCCAGTATGTCACCACCATTCGACGCATTGGCCGCAATATTGACACTGGTAGCACCCAAGTAGAACAGCGAAACATACACAAACGCCAGACCGGCTGCGGCAATAAGGCCAGCCATGATCAAGTATTTACGGGTAGCCTTCTCATCACTCACACCTTTACTACGCACGGCATCGACAATCACCATACCGAACAGCAAGGCAGCAACCGCATCTAGGGTGTTATACCCTTCAACAAAACCTTTGAGGAACGGCATATCTACATAGTCCCCCTTGGCCGCTTCAATCGCATCCTGCGGATTGACGACAACGCTCACAGCCAATACCACCAAGGCCACAAACAAAATCGGTGTCAGGAACTTACCGACCAAATCAACCAAATTGCCACGAGAGCGCGACAGGAACATAGCTATGCCAAAAAAGACAATCGAGAAAAGAGTAAGGCTAAGCTGTCCTGCATCGGCAATAAACGGTTTCACGCCCATTTCATAGGCAACTAAACCGGCACGCGGAGCAGCAAATGCTGGGCCGATCACGATAAAGATTAGCACAGCCAGTAATGTGGCGACTTTAGACGGCAAGTCTTGGGTCATGCCTTTCCAACCACCGGCAACGGCAACGGCAATAATGGCAACAAGCGGCAAGGTAACACCGGTTGAAAGAAACCCGAACATCGCCGGTACGAGGTGATCACCAGCCTGCTGGCCAGCCTGTGGCGGGAATATGATATTGCCTGCGCCTAGGAAGAAAGCGAAGGTCATAAAACCCAACGCCATGATATCGGTAAAACTGAGTGACTTTTTCAAACTGCACCTTCCACTCTTGATGTTATGTCTGCTGTATTTGTAAATATTGTTATTTTTTTGGCCACAAAAAAGGATTACCTGAATGTGACTCTGCTCGCAGCATAATGACGAAAAAGCACTCAATAAGCAATAACACAGTTAAAAACACCATATTCTTTGGGTTGAACACCAAAAAACCAGTAGATACCACCAAAACAACAACCCAGTTCAAAACTAACAACCAACAAATTCCACTTATGAAAAACATAAAAAACAGAAGCAATAACTACGCAACAACTATTCAACAGAAGGTTATCATTCTAAAATTAATCCCGAGCAGGCTATAATGGCAGGGTCAAAAACATAACAAGGTCTAGCAACACCATGGCAAAAGGGTTCACCTTAAAACAATTCCACGTTAACGACCACGGCTGTGGTATGCCAGTCAGTACCGATGGGGTTCTGCTTGGCGCTTGGGCGGACCTGCCCCAATCGGGCCCTATTCTCGATATAGGTACAGGCAGCGGTTTGCTTGCGCTGATGGCGGCACAACGCACGGCAAAGCAAGGCAACCCCATCACCGCAATTGAAATTGACAACGGTGCGGCGGTAGCTGCGCAGCGTAACTTCATTGACTCCCCTTGGGCAGAACGCATTGAGGTAGCGCATCAAACCGTTCAGGTTTGGGCCAACCAGCAACCGTCCGGTTCCGTTGAAGCGATTGTCTGTAACCCTCCTTATTTTAATCACGGTGAGCAAGCTGATTGCCAAGCAAGAGCTGCGGCACGTCATACCGATACCTTACCGCATCACGAGTTGCTGGCAGCAATCCGCCACCTTCTGAGCCCTGCGGGAAGTGCCAGCCTCATTTTACCGGTTTATGAAGGCGAGCAATTGATCGAAGCGGCACGTTCCCATCAGCTCTATTGCCATCGGTTATGCAAAGTGAAAACCACCGAGCGCAAACCCCCGAGCCGACTGCTGATAGACTTGAGGAAAAGCCCGTTACCGTGCCAAACAGAACAGCTGTTGATCCACCAAGATGGCCAGTACAGCGAGGGCTTTATTGCCCTTACCAAGGCGTTTTACTTGAAAATGTAGTGTGAATACCGCATCCGGTTTGGCGAAATGCAGAAGTTTTTATACTTTTATCGGTGATCGTTGCGGCAATAATCTCTATAATGCCGCCCCTTATGTTTTTTGCACGTAACCGGCGATCTATAGGCTCCCCATATTAAAGAGGGGGGATTCCCTGAGTTCCCAAGGAGAAATGACTGGTGAGAGAGTTTTCCGAATTAGAATTAGATAGCGAGCTGCTGCAGGCCATTGCCGATCTCGGCTACGATCGCCCTACCGTGATCCAAGCTGAAGCGATCCCGCACGCACTGGATGGCCGAGATGTACTGGCGTCCGCTCCTACCGGTACCGGAAAAACCGCAGCCTTTCTTCTGCCGATGATCCAGCACCTGCAGGATTTCCCGCGTAAAAAGCCGGGGCCAGCACGCGTACTAGTACTAACACCAACCCGAGAGCTGGCTATTCAGGTCGCCGATCAAGCCCGCGCGCTTGCTAAGCACACCCAGCTGAAGGTTTTCACCATTACCGGTGGTATCTCCTACGATGAACATGCCGAGCTATTGGGCAAAACCCAAGATATCGTGGTGGCAACACCGGGCCGCCTGATGGAATACATCGAAAGCGAGCGCTTTGACTGCCGTGCAATTGAATGCCTGATCCTCGACGAAGCTGACCGCATGCTGGACATGGGCTTTGGTAAAATCGTCCAACGTCTTCACAACGAATGTCGCTGGCGCCGCCAGAGCTTGTTGTTCTCCGCAACCTTGGAAGGCAAAGGTGTCCGAGATTTCTCAAGCACCATCCTCAACGAGCCAGTTGAAGTCAATGCTGAACCGCCACGCCGTGAACGCAAGAAAATCCATCAGTACTACCACCGCTGCGACGACATGGCCCACAAGTTAGCGCTGCTGGAGACGATTCTCAAAAGTGAAGCCGAACGCACCATCATCTTCGTCAAAACCCGAGAGCGTCTTGCGACGTTGCGTGACCAGCTTGCTGCCATGCAGATCCCTTGCTGCTGGCTCCAAGGCGAAATGGCCCAGGCCTCACGTAACAATACTATCCGCCGCTTCCGTGATGGCGAAATAAATATCATGCTGGCAACCGACGTTGCCGCCCGTGGTATTGATCTGCCGGATATTAGCCATGTCATCAACTTTGACATGCCACGTACTGCCGATGTTTACCTGCACCGAATTGGCCGTACAGCCCGTGCCGGTAAGAAAGGAACTGCGGTATCCCTTATCGAAGCACATGATCAGGGTATGATCGATCGTGTTGGCCGCTACATGAACGAAGAGGTGGCTGAGCGTTTTGTCGAAGGCATGCGCCCGAAACACAAAAAAGCCCTGACAGTGAAAAAGAAGAAGAAAAAAGATCCGAAAAAGAAAGCGGCTGTGAAAAAGAAAAAAGCGAAAAAATAATACTTCTGCTTTTAGCGAAAACACAAACGGGCTGGTCTTCACCAGCCCGTTTTTTCTAATACCAAACCCAACAATATTGGTACCACGACTTTACACAATAATAATTATTGCTCTTCGCGCTTGAACACCAGTTCAGTCGCCGTCGATTCAGCTGGCACAAAGTAGTAGCCCGCCGTGTCGAACCGCTTCAGCTTTTCCACTGAATTCACTTGATTATCAATAATGTAACGCGCCATCATACCTCGCGCTTTCTTGGCGTAAAAGCTGATCACCTTGTAAGTGCCGTTCTTGCAGTCTTTGAACACAGGAGTAACTACCTTACCCGCCACTTGCTTGACCTTGACCGCCTTGAAGTATTCATTTGATGCTAGGTTGATCAGGGTATCGTCCCCTTGCTCAGCCAATGCCTGGTTGACCTTATCGGTAATGATGTTGCCCCAAAACTGGTACAAATTGGTGCCACGCGGGTTAGCCAGTTTAGTGCCCATTTCCAGGCGGTATGGCTGCATCAAGTCAAGCGGGCGCAACAGGCCGTAAAGGCCAGAGAGCATTCTCAGATGCTGCTGGGCATAAGCAAATTGGGCATCATCCATAGTCTCGGCAGCCAAGCCGGTATAAACATCGCCTTTGAAGGCCAAAATCGCCTGGCGGGCGTTATCAGTGGTAAATTCAGGCTGCCACTCAGCGAAACGGGCCGCATTTAAACCGGAGATTTTATCACTGACTTTCATCAGGCTAGCAATCTGGGCCGGGGTCAGCTCGCGACACACTTCAATCAGTTCAGCCGAATGATCGGTCAGCTCAGGCTGGGTGAACGTCTCAGTCGCCAACGGGGAGTCGTAATCGAGTGTTTTAGCAGGTGAAACCACAATTAACATGGGATGATCCTTTTAATCTTATATGGCTAAGATGTTAACAGCCTGACAAAAAAAAACCACGCGTTGTACGCGTGGTCTTTTCTATTGTTGTTATCGCCAAATTCGATGGCAACCGAAGATCAACCCTTCTTAGGCTGATCCCAGATCCCTTCTTCCAGCTGAGCATGTAGCTCCGGGTAATCCTTGCTATCAAATGTAGGGACCTTCCCTTGCTTGAGCTGCTGATTGTAATCCTTGGCCAGCTTCACTACCGTGCCGGATAGCAGCACGATAGCTACCAGGTTTATTATCGCCATCATTCCCATCGACACATCCGCCATAGCCCATACCGTCGGCAAATCAGCTACCGCACCAAACATCACCATACCCAGTACCACAAACCGGAACACGGTCAGACCCGCTTTATGGTTGTGCTCGAGAAAAATCAAATTCGTTTCGGCATAAGAGTAATTGGCCACCAAGGAGGTAAAGGCAAAGAAGAAAATCGCCACTGCAATGAAAATAGCTCCCCAACCGCCCACCTGAGAGCTCAAAGCACGCTGGGTCAGCTCGATACCTGTGATCTCGCTATGTGGGACATACTCTCCCGACATCAAGATAATCGCCACTGTTGCAGAACAAATCACGATGGTGTCCATGAATACGCCCAGCATCTGCACATAACCCTGAGAAGCAGGATGTGGTGGATATGGCGTAGCGGAAGCCGCAGCATTCGGTGCCGACCCCATACCGGCTTCGTTGGAGAACAAGCCGCGTTTGAGGCCATTGATCATGCCCTGAGCAATGGTATAGCCCAGAGCTCCCGATGCTGCTTCTTCGAGGCCGAATGCGCTGCGGAAAATCAACCCCAGTACTTCTGGTAACTTACCAAGATTGGTAAACATGATGAATAGGGCTAACAGCAGGTAACACAATGCCATTGCAGGCACCAGGATTTCTGCGGTACGGGCAATCGTACGCAGACCGCCAAAAATAATGACGCCAGCCATCACCACCAGTACAACGCCAACATAAGCCGGGTTCCAACCAAAGGCGACATTCATCGCGAGGGTGATCGAGTTAGCCTGAACCGAGTTGAAAACCAATCCAAACGCAATGATCAGGAAGATGGAGAACACCACCCCCATCCAGCGCATGCCCAACCCTTTTTCCATGTAATATGCCGGGCCACCACGGTAATTGCCTTCATCATCTCGAGTTTTGTAGAGTTGGGCCAGCGCGCTTTCGGCAAACGCCGTCGCCATACCCAACATGGCAATCAACCACATCCAGAAAATCGCACCAGGACCGCCAAGAGTCAGCGCTACCGCTACACCCGCCATATTACCAGTACCGACACGGGCTGCCAGGCTGGTACACAATGCCTGGAATGATGAAATACCGGACTTATCTGACTTACGGCTGTTTTTCATCACGCTGAACATATGGCCAAAATGACGGAATTGAATAAAGCCCAACCGATAGGTAAAGAACACGCCAACGCCAATCAGCAAATAAATGAGCACAGAGCCCCATAACAGATCGTTCAAAAAATTAATCTGACTTGACACGTCGAACCCTCTAAAAATCAATAATTAGCTGAAACCGGCCAATCAGGCCGCAAGCAAAATGTATCGGTTCAGCCCGTTAGCCAACCAGACAAGAGCCTGTCAGTTAGACAAAACAGTTACTACAACCTTAGTTTTATTATGTGGTAAAAGACAGCGGCATATGAGCCACGCCAGCAGGCGTGGGCAGCTATCCTGCGCAGCTACGATGTAAGTATGATGTTAACAAGAGGCATAAGAAGATAGCCACCTGCCAACTTGACCTAATACGGTATAACTGCAGATGGCAGATGATCATGCAAATATAACCAGCAAAAATCAACATCCCTCACATGAATATTGCTTATCTAACATGATACTGGCGAATTTAGTATCAACATTCTACTTTCACACCTCTAAGCTATCGCTAATCCGTTCTCTTTTCTGGTGTTTTTTTATACAACCAAACTCACATTGAGACCTGCCGCACATCAAATATTCATCATTAAGTAACATTTGCGAAACACATCAATTTTATTTTGGGTCTTGCTATGATATTTAAATAGAACCGATTGTAAGGAAGAGGTGCTCTATGGACAGCTATGCATTCGATGACATTCTTGCAACAGAAACGCCAAGACGTGGTGCTCGTAGCAAGCCGGTAAAACGCAAGTGGCGTGAAATTGAAGCGCTAAAAGATAGGGAAAGGCTACGCCGTGAATTGGCTGATATCGATATGTTCAAGGATTCATCAGACGAAGATCTTGATTTCTAGCCTTTAAAGACCAAAAGATCAACCAAAGAGCCGGCTCTGCGCCGGCTCTTTCATTTATATTGGCTACTCAGCCGATCATGCTTGTAACCGCTCAGCTAAATGACGATACCGTTCGGTCACCTGGCTACCAAATAGCGGGTCGCAATCGCACTTCTCATACTGTTGTGACACCGCCAGCCAATCCTCTTGGGTAAAGTGCTTACGGATCAAAGGAAGAATGTGTTTTTCCTCGAACTCCAAATGAGCAAACTGACTAACAACAAAAGCATTGAGTTTATCGGCAAATACGTCGAGTGGGATCACCGCATCCATCAGGATCATATCAACCGTATCGGCAAACTCTTGGGTTAATCTTGCCAGCTCTTCGTGTTCTTTTTCCAGACTTTTTACCTGACCAGCATTATCGGCATAGTGATCTTGATAATAATGGTAGAGCACATCCTCTTTAGGATGGTGGCAGCACTCGGCATGGTTCTGCAGGTAATCCACAATGTCTTTGATCAGGCCATAGTTAACCTCTTGCCCATTGCGTATCGCGACCAGCTTCTGTTGTAGGATCTTCAACAGTCGGCAAATATAACCATGTTCAGTGTGAATATCATCCAGCATCATTGCATAAACCTCCCAGTCAACTCCATTACTGAAAGTGTATGTAAGGATGAAAAAACGCACCTTGATCTTGGTTACTTAATGTGCGGATTATTCACACAATCGATACATTCTAGTAAATAAAGCTTAATCTTCTAGCAACCAGTCAATGGAAGGCTTATTCATCTGATTTAGTAGTTTATTTGTTTGCGAAAAATGCTTACAGCCAAAGAAGCCTCTATATGCCGACAATGGCGATGGATGGGCCGAACGCAATACATGATGGCGTTCAGTATTGATTTTCTTACCTTTCTTTTGTGCGTGCGCGCCCCACAGCAAGAAAATAACACCTTCGCAATGTTGGTCAATTACCTCGATCAAACGGTCGGTAAACACCTCCCAGCCTATCTTGGCATGTGAATGGGCATTGCCTTGTTCTACCGTCAGCACAGTATTGAGCAGCAATACACCTTGCTCGGCCCAACCCTGCAGGAAACCATGATTTGGCGGGGTAAATCCGTCGATATCCGTTATCAGCTCTTTGTACATGTTGGCCAAAGACGGCGGAACTTTCACACCAGGGCGAACCGAAAAGCTCAAGCCATGCGCTTGGCCCGGGCCGTGATAGGGATCTTGGCCCAAGATCACCACTTTTACCTCAGAAAGCGGTGTTGCCACCAGCGCATTGAATACATCTTCCTGGGGCGGATAGACTTCTTTTCCGGCTGCTCGCTCTGTAGCAACATATTGTTCCACCTTTTGGAAATATGGTTTCTCGCGCTCGGCTTCTATGACCTCTTGCCAGCTCAGTACAGCACTCATTTTCTGATCCTCTTATACCAAACTCTGTGGTATTACTTTTGCTGCCTATTGTATGGGTTTAGCTGATAAAACAAAGCCCCCCATCCACTCAACTAGATAGGAGGCTCATTAAAAGGAGAAGATGGGCGCAGTATTTAATCCACTTGATAGCGCGCTTTAGGGGTGACGGGCGTACGCCAATGTCCCCGCCCCTGAATATGGCGGTGAGCCTGTGGTAATCGTGAGACGCCATAATTCAAAATCATCATTTCACTATTCATAACCTTTCCCTCTCTTGTGCTTTATCACTAAGAGCAACTATGAAAAATTAGTGCCAAAAATGAGACCAATTAAAACAACCTTATAAATCAATAACTTCAAAAAAAACACCTTATAAAACAAGCCGACATTGCCCTATATTGGTGCTCGTTGATCCAATATTGCAAATATCATTCAGCCTCAGGAATAAACGATCTCAATGTGGCAATTTCCTGTTGCCAAATATCTGGATTGATGGTTTCCAGCACCAATGGAATATTATCAAATCGGCTATCTTGCATCAGGTAACGGAAACAGTCCCAGCCAATTTCCCCTTCACCTAAGCTATGGTGACGATCAAGATGACTGCCTAGTTCACCTTTAGAATCATTCAGGTGCATACCGCGTAAGTATTCCATCCCGACGATCTGGTCAAACTCAGAAAACGTCTTATCCGTGGCAGTTTCACTGCGCAAATCATAGCCGGCGGCAAACGCGTGACAGGTATCGATACAGATCCCAACCCGGGACTTATCCTCAACCTGATCGATTATGCTAGCCAGTTGTTCGAAGCGCCAGCCCAGGTTACTGCCCTGTCCAGCCGTATTCTCAATCACCGCGACTACGTTGGGTACTTCGGCGTGTGCGAGGTTGATAGACTCGGCAATCAAAGAAAGACAATCATTTTCAGGGATTTTCTTTAAGTGGCTACCCGGGTGGAAGTTCAGTAGGTGCAATCCTAGTTGTTCGCAGCGGGCCATTTCATCAATAAACGCGTTGCGCGACTTTTCCAGCTTCTCACTCTCTGGTGCCCCTAGGTTTATCAGATATGAATCATGCGGCAGGATTGCGTTAGGGGTAAAACCGTATTGCTGACAACGAGCCTTGAAGGCCGTTATCACATCTTGCTCCAGAGGCTTGGCAGCCCACTGGCGCTGATTCTTGGTAAACAAAGCAAATGCATTGGCACCGATGCTCTTGGCATTCTCTGGCGAGTTGTGCACACCGCCAGCAGCGGATACGTGCGCACCAATTAATTTCATGTTTTTCCTACTTTGAATTTTTGCATTTTAAGCACAGATTGTACGTTATTTATCAACGTTAATGCTTACAGGTTGATCGGGGCAAGCACAGACTTTTCGAGAGGTTAGTGGCACACCTCTTTTTGTTTTGATGTAATTTTACTACAAATGATCACTTCAAATATTTTTTAAATGATAAAATATTAGTTAAAGACCAATAAATATGCGGCTTAGTTGACCTAGCTCAATAAAATTGCCCTGCTTATTTTAAGGTTTTTTGTTGTAATTTGATCTAAATCAATACACAATTAGCACCTTCGAGATATATAATACGCAACTCAACAAGAAAATAGAAAAAACTAACGACATTCCTCTGCAAGCGGAGATTGCGAATTATAACTACTAAAAAATATGGCTTATGACGGTTGGATCCTTTGGCTCACAAGGCTTCTCTTTCTCATAAGAAACCGGCATCCGGTCGTATTTTTCACTAGTCATAACTTTGCAAAATCAGGCTTAAACCCCAGGGGTTAGGTCATATAAAATAAGTCTTATACGGAGAAGAAAGTCATGATCCAAGGTATTCAAATCACTAAATCAGCTAACGATGACCTACTAAACTCAATCTGGTTGCTTGATTCAGAAACTAACGAAGCACGCTGTGTAGCTGCATCTGCTGGTTTCGAAGCTGACCAAGTGATCCCAGCTGCAGACCTAGGTGAGTACGAGTCTCGTGAAGTTGCTATCGAAGCGCCAGCTAAAATCGAAGGCGGTCAGCACCTGAACGTTAACGTTCTTAAGCGTGAGACTCTAGAAGATGCTGCTAACCACCCAGAAAAATACCCACAGCTAACTATCCGTGTATCTGGCTACGCGGTACGCTTCAACTCTCTGACTACAGAGCAGCAGCGTGACGTTATCGCTCGTACTTTCACTAACAGCCTGTAATTACAGTTTCTGTTAGCAAAAACGGCACCTACGGGTGCCGTTTTTTTATGCCCCGTTTTTGTCCGTCTCAAATACCCCCACCGCATGCTGTCTATATGATCATCTAAAATGTGACAGTAACTTAGGTATTAATGTTAATAAACATGTACATTCATAGCGTTGCCTACCACCTAATGTCTGTAACCACGGGCAATGTCACAAACATGGAGCTTTATATATAACATTATTTTCGGAGCCAGTTCATGAAGTTAATCCTCAAGCTTATCGCGGGTATTTTGATCGGTATCCTCCTTGGTTTTTTCGCCCCTGACGCTATCATCCGCGTCCTGCTGACTATCAAACTCCTCGGTGGCCAGCTCATCGGTTTTACCATCCCACTAATTATCCTGTTCTATATCACCAGCGGCATTGCCAGCCTGCCAAAGAACTCCGGCTCGCTACTGGGTAAAACCGTTGCCCTGTCCTACGGGTCGACCATTATTGCCGGTAGCCTAGCATTCATCGTTGCCAGCACTGTAATTGGTAGCATGGCCGAACCCGTTACGGCCGCCGCAGGCAATGCAGCGAAGCTCACAAGTTTCATCACAATTGAAGTTCCTCCGCTATTTGGCGTCATGACAGCCCTCGCCACCGCCTTCCTATTTGGTTTGGGGATCAGCATCACAGATAGCAAGCCATTGAAAACCATTGCCGAAGACGGCCGCAGGATCATCGACCTCTTACTTTCCAACATCATTATCCCGCTGCTGCCGTTCTACATTGCTGGCGTTTTTGCCGAAATGGCCGCCGAAGGCACTGTCTTCTCGACACTGAAAACCTTTGGGCTGGTACTGGCACTGGCTATCTTCATGCATTGGGCGTGGATCACCATCCAGTACACCGTGACCGGACTGGCATTAGGGTATTCGCCGCTGAAACTGATCAAAAACATGATGCCGGCGTACTTTACCGCCGTAGGGACCATGTCATCAGCTGCCACCATTCCTGTCACTCTGCGCCAGACGAAGGCAAACGGTGTCGATGAGGCCATCGCCAACTTCACGATCCCACTTTGTGCCACAATCCACTTATCAGGCTCTACCATCACCCTAGTTACCTGCTCAACGGCAGTGATGGCACTGAGCCAGCACATTGCAATCCCGTCACTGCTTGAGATGCTGCCGTTTATTATGATGCTTGGTGTGACCATGATTGCCGCGCCAGGAGCACCTGGCGGGGCTGTAATGGCCGCGCTTGGCCTGATGGCATCGATGCTTGGTTTCGGAGAAGCTGAGCTGGCATTGATGATTGCCTTATATATGGCTCAAGACAGCTTTGGTACCGCCTGTAATATTACCGGCGACGGGGCTATCTCCCTGTGGGTCAACAAATTTGCCAAGCCGTCACCAGAAGCAAAAAATATTGAACAACCACAGAATTAATTAACAAAGCAGAAAATAAATCTACACTTCTGTCAATAGCAGGCTAATTGCCTGCTATTTTTTTGCTCGCTAGCACACAAAACCCACCAAATAGTACCAGCTGTTGTTCATCACCTTAACTTATGTCAAAGAATTAACCATTATGAAGGGAATACCTGCAAACACTTTTAATTTTGCTGCTAGTACGACATAAAAAGCCCGCTTTTTTGGCATCCCTAACCGGGAAGTGATACAACACCCTCCGCCAAATTAGAACGCATTAAACTCTTAATATTTTTCAAACTCCTCAATCGGAACTTTGACGATGAAACTTATTCTAAAACTTCTTGCAGGTATTGTGGCAGGTATTCTTGTCGGCCTGTTTGCTCCTGATTTACTAGTGCAAATTCTTATTACCATGAAAGCACTGATCAGCCAGCTGATTGGTTTCACTATTCCTTTATTGATTCTATTTTTTGTTACTAGCGGCATTGCCAACCTACCGAAAAACTCCGGCAAACTACTCGGTAAAACCGTCGGCCTGAGCTATCTATCGACCATGGGGGCTGGTGCAATGGCTTACTTGGTTGCCAGCCAGGTATTACCATCCGTTCTGCATAGCCCGGGCGAGGTTAGCGATGCTGCACGTACCTTATCGCCATTAATTGATCTAAAGATCCCTCCAATTATGGGGGTGATGACTGCCCTCGCCGTTGCCTTTATCTTTGGCTTAGGGATCACGGCGACCAATAGCGACAACATGCGAAAATTGAGCGACGAAGGCCGCAACATCATCGAGCTGTTCCTTTCAAAAGTCATGGTGCCATCACTGCCGTTCTACATCTCGGGTGTATTTGCCGATATGACAATACAGGGTACCGTGTTCTCAACCCTGAAAACCTTTACCTTCGTACTCGTACTCATCATTGCTCTACACTGGTTATGGCTAAGCCTGCAGTTCCTTACAACAGGAGCACTGCTGGGCCGTTCACCATTTAAGCTTTTAAAGAACATGCTGCCGGCTTATGTAACAGCGATTGGTACCATGTCTTCTGCGGCCAGCCTGCCGGTAACCTTGCGCCAAACTCAAGCAAACGGTGTAAAGAAGCCGATTGCCAACTTCGTGGTGCCTCTTTGTGCCAACATCCACATGTCAGGTTCAGCAATTAGCATCACGTCTGTCTGCGTTGCGGTTATCTTGGTAACAGGTAACGCCACCGTTCCGAGTTTCATTGAAGCTTTACCGTTTATCGGCATGCTGGGCATCACTATGGTCGCAGCTCCGGGTGCTCCGGGTGGTGCCGTCATGGCAGCTGTAGGCCTGCTGGGGTCCATGATGGGCTTTACCGAAGCCATGATTGGTCTGCAAATCGCCCTGCACCTGGCACAAGACGGGTTCGGTACCGCGTGTAACATCACCGGTGACGGTGCGCTAGCATTATGGGTCGATAAATTTGCTGACGAAGCAGTGTCTGGTGAAAGCAATCTAACTGGCGCTGAAGTCGATGCCACCAAGAGCGAGCAAATCGTCTAACCGGATGCGATAACATCAAGTACTAAAAAAGGGAGCCTAGGCTCCCTTTTTGTTTTGCGAGATAAGAATTCGCTTTACTGGACGCTACGCAGTACCGCCTTCAGTTGGTCAAAGTCGTTATCACGCTCTACCGACAACAACTCCATGGCATTGTGCTTAGCCAATGGAGCCGGCAGGTCGATATCCTTGCCCAGGATCTCATCAACCACTTCTTTGAACTTGGCAGGGTGAGCGGTACACAAAAATAAACCGGTTTCGCCTTCGGCCAACTGCTCGTTCAATACACGGTAGGCTATGGCACCGTGCGGCTCGCACAGGTAACCTTCCTGCTCCATCTGGCGTAAAGTCTCAGCAGTCTGCTCATCATCCACCGCGCCATAACCTAGCTCACCCAATCCCCAGCCTTTGAGGCGGCAAAGCTCCTCGATACGCGGCCAGTTGTTAGGCTGACTCACATCCATGGCATTGGAGATAGTCGGTACGGTTGGTGCCGGCGCCCACTCACCAGTCTGCAGGTAACGCGGAACGGTATCATTAACATTGGTGGCGGCAATGAAGCGTTTCACCGGCAGGCCGATGGCTTTAGCCAGCAGACCCGCGGTCAAGTTACCGAAATTGCCACTCGGTACCGCGATGACCAGCTCTTCTCGCTGCTCTTTAGGCAACTGAGCAACGGCTTCGAAGTAATAGCAAATCTGCGCCATTAAACGGCTAATGTTAATTGAGTTAGCTGAGTTCAGGCCAACTTCCTTACGCAACTCAGCATCATCAAACGCGTGTTTAACCAATGACTGACAGTCATCAAATGTGCCTTCGACAGCAACGGTAGAAATATTACCGCCTAGAGTACAGAACAATTTTTCTTGCAACGGGCTGATCTTACCCTTCGGATACAGGATCACCACCTTGATATTGTCCATACCGTAGAAAGCATGGGCTACAGCAGCACCGGTGTCCCCGGATGTCGCTGTCAGGATAGTGATTTTGCCATCGCTGTCAGAAACGGCTGCCAGTGACTGGGCCATAAATCGGCCACCGAAATCCTTGAAGGCCAGTGTTGGGCCATGGAACAACTCAAGGGCGTACACCCCTTCCTTGACCGACTTAACCGGTGCAGTGAACTGGAAAGCATTGCCGACCATCTGGGACACGGTCTCAACGGCCAGTTCCTCACCGATAAACGCCGACATAATTGCGGTACTACGGCTGACAAAATCTTGCTCCAGCAACGCATCGACATTGTCGAAAGACGGTAGTTCCGCCGGGAAAAACAAGCCTTGGTTACTTCCTAGGCCTTGGCGTACCGCTTGGCCGAAAGAAACCTGCTCTTGATGATCTTTTAGGTTATATAGCTTCATGGTTACAGCTCACTTCCTGTTACTTTTGAGCCCTGTCCGTCCAAACGACAGACATGGACAAATCCTTCTTCATTCTGAACATAATGATCTTGCAACCATCGTGCAATACGTTTTGCGACTTCGAGGTCATCACACACGGTAAACATGGTAGGCCCCGAGCCAGAGATCCCACTAGCCAAAGCGCCAGCTTCCAGCGCATACTGCCGCGCATTGGCAAAACCAGGAAGTAAACGTTCACGGTATGGCTCAGCTACCACATCTTTGATCATTTTTGCGGCCAACGCTGGCTGCTCTGAATGGCAAGCATGGATAAAGCCCCCCAGATAGCGACCATGAGCAATCACATCCTGACGACGGTACTGGGATGGCAAAATCGCTCGGGCTTCCGCGGTCGGCACCTTAATGCCGGGATAAGCCATCACCCAGTACCAGTCATCGAAACAAGGGACCGACTGGCTGATAATACCCAACTCCTCAACCATAAACTGCAAACCGCCCAAATAGCAGGGGGCTACATTGTCGTAATGCAAGCTGCCGGAGATCTCCGCTTCCATCTCGCCCATCAGAGCCAATAACTCAGTCTCATCAAGTGGCTGATCATGAAAGCGGTTAAGCGCATCAAGCGCAGCTACAATAGAGCAGGCGCTCGAGCCAAGGCCCGAGCCAATTGGCATGTTCTTTTCCAAAGTCAGGGCTACAGGCTTGAGTACAGCACCTTTCTTATCAAGCTCACGGGCAAACACCTGCCAACAACGGTAAACAATATTCTCTTCTACCTGTTTAGGCAGCTTATCGACAAATGCTCCGACGCATTTCAGCGAGAAAGACTGCTCACCCTCTGCGGCCAAAACTCGATCGCCCAGCAAGGTACCATCGATAGGGGACACCGCGGCCCCCAACACATCAAAACCGACACTGACATTACCAATCGATGCCGGTGCATAAACCACTACACTCATCTTAAACTCCTAGTTTCCAGCCCAGCGTACGCATCAAGTCTGCAAATACCCCTGCGGCCGTCACTTCAGTACCAGCACCGTAACCTCTCAACACCAACGGGATTGGCTGGTAGTAGCGGCTGTAGAAAGCCAACGCATTCTCACCATCCTTGATTTTAAACATCGGATCATCCGGATTGACAGCAGCCATCTTCACCGCACATTTACCATCAGTAATTTCACCGACATAGCGCAGGACCTTGCCTTCGCTCGCAGCTTCTTCTATCAGTTTGGCAAAGTAGGCATCGGCTTCAGGTAGTCGGGCCATGAAGTCATCAACCGAACCGTCGGCATCAAAACCCGGTGGCAGCGCCTGCTCGACAACCACATCTTCCAGTTCCAGAGCCATACCCGCTTCCCTTGCCAGGATAAGTAGCTTACGGGCCACATCCATCCCCGACAGATCGTCGCGCGGATCCGGCTCGGTAAAGCCATTGTTACGCGCTACTGTGGTTGCCTCACTGAAACTCATGCCTTCATCCAGCTTTCCGAAAATAAAGGACATTGAACCGGACAGAATACCCGAGAAGCGCTCAAGCTCATCACCGGCTGCCATCAGATTCTGGAGGTTTTCAATCACTGGTAGGCCTGCACCCACTGTGGTGTCGTACATGAACTTACGGCGCATTGAGCGTGCCGCTTGGCGGAGCTGCTGGTAGTAAGCCATGCTAGCGGTATTGGCTTTCTTGTTCGGAGTGATCACATGGAAACCTGCCGATAGGAAATCGACATACTGCTCGGCAATACCCTGATCGGAGGTACAATCAATCACAATCGGATTGATCACATGGTGTCGCCTTACCAATTGGATCATCCGAGCAAGGCTCAGCGGCTCTGTGACCTGCCCCAACGAGTCACGCCAGTTTTCCAGCGACAGGCCATTGTTGTCTAGCAACAGGCCCTTACTGTTGGCCAAGCCGCACACCCGGATCACAATACCGTTTTCGGCCAGTTTGGCCTGCTGGCGCTGGATCTGATCCACCAGTTCGCCACCAACACCACCAACACCAATCACGAATACATCGAGGAAATGCTGGCTGTTGAACAGGTTTTCATGACAAGCCTTCACCGACTCTGACACTTTGTTATCCGGGATCACCGCTGAGATCGCCCGCTCAGAAGAGCCCTGGGCAATGGCCACAATATTGACATCCACTTCCGACAACGAGGTGAAGAAACGCGACGCCACACCGCGGGAGGTACGCATACCGTCACCGACCAGTGTCACGATGGCCACGTTATCCATAAATTCTACCGGTTCAAGTAGGCCTTCTTTCAGCTCAAGTTCGAAATGTTCCCTGAGTGCACGTTGGGCCGACAGCTTGTCTTCACTCTCAATACAAAAGCTGATGCTGTACTCCGACGAAGACTGAGTAATAAGAACAATCGATACGCCAGCCGAAGACATCGCGCCAAACACACGGGCCGCCATACCGACCATACCCTTCATACCCGGACCGGACACATTGACCATGGTCAGATCTTTAAGAGTAGTGATCCCCTTGATATCCAGTTTATCTTCACCGGTATCAAGACCGATCAAGGTACCAGCACCTTGTGGGTTGAAACTGTTTTTGATCAGGCAGGGGATGTGGAACTGGGCAATCGGGGCAATGGTTTTCGGATGCAGAACTGACGCACCAAAGTAAGATAGCTCCATTGCTTCTTGGTAGCTCAATGATTTCAGTAGGCGGGCATCGGGTACCAAGCGGGGATCGCAGCTATAGACGCCATCGACATCGGTCCAGATTTCACAACTCTCTGCACGCAGGCAGGCAGCTAATACTGCCGCTGAATAATCTGAGCCATTCCGGCCAAGAGTGACCAATTCGCCTTTCTCGTTACCGGCCGTAAAGCCAGGCATGATATTGACATGATCCTTTGGCAATGGGTTTTGACGGAAGTTTTGGGTCGAGGCTTCAATATCAACGTGGGCTTCCAGATATTCACCGTGCGCCAGCAGGTATGCAACCGGGTCAATCAAGCTGGCCTGATGCCCCTTGGCCTGCAACAATGACTGCATAATAACAATCGAGAGCCTTTCCCCCTTGCTGATGATTTTGGCGTAAACATTATCAGGGCATAAACCCAGCAATTTAATACCGTGAACGTATTGCTGTAACTGGCCTAATGAACTTGCTAATTTGGTATCTAAAGCCGCTTTATCAAATTCTGGTTCAACCGCTTTAAGACCTGCAAGCAGTTCATTGAATACCGCTTCCAGATCGGCCATTTGTGCATCCGCCTCACCAAACTGGATGCTATTTTCAATTACCGATACCAACTTATTAGTGACCTTGCCCGGTGCCGACAGCACCACAGATACCGGCCCCTGCTGAGCATTATTGGCAATGATATCTGCTGCCCGAGAAAACCTGTCAGCATCGGCCAACGATGAACCACCAAACTTAAATACTCGCATTCCCTACTCCCACAACTTCCTAAAACGTGCCCCTGGGCGCTACTTTGCCACTCCAGGATGAAATATCAGGTCAAAAAAAAGCCCACATCGTTTTGGGATGTGGGCTCTTTTTTGCAATTCTTTTGCGCATCAGCCCACCCCAGCAACCATGGTGCCGGTAATAATAATGGTGGTTGTATTCATGCTGAATGCGTTAAACATAGCTGTCCTAAACAGATACTCGATAATATGTATGCATTTACGTTTACCGTAATCACCTACCGGAGTCAACTTTATTCTTATCGCCTTTTGTTGAAATAACTATCAAAATGCAGCTAATTAGCGCGTTATTGCCATGCTATAACAGCATAATTAACATCAAATTATTGCAGTTACCCTAAACTCCATGCATAGTAGAAACGGTGAATAATTAATCAAAATGGAATAGTTCGCCAATTGAAGGCGACACCGTGCCGGTACTTATAGGCTAACTTCAGTAGAATTAGGGAGCCCGGATGACAGCAGCAATGGAACAACTTGTCGCACATACGATACTGCAAGGTTTCGATGCCATGTATGGCCGATTTTTAGATGTCACCGCCGGTGCACAGGAGCGTTTCGAAAGCCAGAATTGGCCGGCGATTCAACAAGCGCTCAAAACCCGTATTAAGTTCTACGATCACCATGTTGGCCTTGTTACCAGCCAAATTACCATTATGCTGGGCAAACGCTATGCCAACCATGCCTTCCTGATGGCGGTGAAAAACGCCTACGAAGATCTTCTGCTCGATTATCCCCGCTACGATATTGCCGAGAGCTTTTTCAATTCTGTCTATTGCCGGATCTTCGAGCACCGTAATATCAAACGCGACAAGCTTTTCGTCCATAGCTCGCAAGAGGATCGGGTTCCGACCTACCCAACTAACCTCAGCCGCTTGTACAACACCGGCGCGAGTCTTGATACCTTGCTAGGGCGGATCCTTGACGATACGCCATTCAGTCTGGAATGGGAGGACAAACAACGTGATATCCAGCTGCTCGGCGAACGCATCAGCCAGCACCTGGCGACAGTGGGTAATCCCCCCCCAGTCATAGAGATGATTCGTGAGCCGTTTTTCCGTAACAAGGCGGCTTATCTGGTTGGCCGGATCCGCTTCGACGACCATCACCACCTGCCTATCGTGCTCCCTATTCTCACCACCGATGAAAACAAACTGGTTGTCGATGCCTGTCTGGTTGATGTCGATGCGGTCAGTATTCTGTTTGGTTTCGCCCGCTCCTATTTCATGGTTTACGCGCCCGCACCAGCCGCCTTGGTCCGCTTTCTCAGCGAACTGATGCCAAACAAAACCAAAGCCGAGCTCTATACCGCCATCGGCTGCCAAAAACACGGTAAAACTGAGCTATACCGCGAATTTCTTTACCATATCGAACACTCCGACGACCAGTTCGTTTTGGCACCGGGGATCAAAGGGATGGTCATGTCCGTGTTCACCCTGCCGTCCTACGGATTCGTGTTTAAGATTATTAAAGACAAATTTGCACCACAAAAAGAGATAAGCCATGCCGTGGTCAGGGAGAAATACCGGCTGGTAAAGGAGCATGACCGGGTTGGACGGATGGCCGACACCCAGGAATACCGTAACTTCAGCTTTGACCGCGACCGCTTTAGCGATGAGCTGCTGGAAGAGTTACTTGAAGTCGCCCCCTCGATCGTCAAGGTCACCGAGAAGCAGATCCTGATCAAGCACCTCTACATCGAGCGACGTATGATCCCGTTCAACCTCTATGTTGAACAGGCCAACGATGATGATCTGCGCCATGCTGTCGACGAATACGGCAAGGCTATCAAACAGCTGGCAGCCGCTAATATCTTCCCCGGCGATATGTTGTTCAAGAACTTCGGCGTGACCCGTCACAAGCGGGTGGTGTTCTATGACTACGATGAAATCAGCTACATGACGGAGATGAACTTCCGCCGCATCCCACCTCCCCGCTATCCGGAAGATGAGATGGCAGCTGAGCCTTGGTACAGTGTGGGGGTCAATGATGTTTTTCCCGAAGAGTTCAGAACCTTCCTGCTGATCAACCCGAAGGTAAGGCAACTGTTCGATGAACTACACAAGGATCTATTCGAGCCCCAATACTGGCAGCAGCTGCAACATAATATCAAAGAAGGGCAATTTGAAGATGTATTCCCATACAGCAGTCAACAGCGACTAACGGGCCAACACAGGCAACTAGAAAGCTGACAAAATGTCTCAGCAATGAAAAAGCTTTGTTTCAATTATGTACTACTTGGCCTAGTATTATTTTGATAAGGATAAACACAAAAAATCACAATAAAAAAACAGGGAAGGTGATGAATGCGCACATGGCTAATCACAATTGCCCTGCTGGTAGTGGCGTTACCAACAACAGCAGCAGAAAGCAGACTTTTAGATATATTGGACGATAACACGTCTTCTGGGTGGTTTATGTCATCCCAGTCCAAGGGGGCAGAGCAATTCGATCTCTGGCAAATCGACAGCGGCTATGCTTATTCTATTTCAGACAACACCGAGCTTTACCTCAGTACCCGATTAAAAAGCGGTAATGAAATCCAGTCCGCCAGCCGGGGCATGTTATCGGGGGTGAAATATAGCTTTACTCCTAAGCTGAGTTTACAAAGTGCCGTTACTTCCGAAACGCAGGACCAAGACACAGTGATGGGTGTTGAGGTCTCAAGTAATTATGAAGTCACGGAAAAGCTCAATTTACATGCCACCCTCGACTACGAAGGGCTAGAGCAAATATACCAGTTCGGCATTGGCTTTCACTTCTAGCGACTGACCAACAAAAAATAGACTTGAAAGCACAAACGCCTGGCTTTGCCAGGCGTTTCGATGTTTAAGCATATAAAGGACTAGGTATTAATCACAGAGAGATCCAGTGGCTGTTTGCTAAATACCACCCCATTGAGATCGGCGTACAGCATATCACCAGGATACACCAGGGTATGGGCAACAGTCAGGGTCACATTTTCCTCTCCGGTTTGTCGCTTGACCGTTTTGACCGGACAGGTCGCTAGCGCCTTGACACCGATATCCAGAGTAGCAATGATCCCGACATCCCGCGCCGCACCGTTAATAATAATGCCTTCCCAGCCATTTTTCTGGGCCAGCATCGCCAGTTGATCACCCAATAGAGCTTTACTGCAAGAAGCGTGGCCGTCAATAAACAATACTTTTCCTTTACCGTTACGGGCAAGGATATCACGCACCATGCTGTTATCTTCAAAGCAACGTAAGGTCACCACCTCGCCGTAGAATACGCTCCGCCCGCCATAGTTCTGTAAACTCAGCGGCAACCAACGTACATCCTGTTCAAAGTTATCGCACAAATCCGGGGTCAAATCTTTCATTCCAGGCTCCTTTATTCTCTTTGTGGTCTTCCCTATCTGGGCCGAGTAATCCCCCCACTCCCTAGGGCTAAGTTAAGTGTAGAGAAAGCTTGGCCAATCACCCAATCTTTGTGTCTGTACTCCGACAAGCAAAACTGGCACTAAAAACAGATCGTTACCTTCCACCCAGTAAATAGCATTCTGCTGCCAGCGGGCTGCTTCCCGGCATGCCGCCTCTTGGGGCATGGGAGCCGCAAAGCCCAATTCCTGCCATTGCCCATCCCGTGCGCAGCAACTTACGGGCAATATCTCACCGCATTGCATCCTAAGTGACATTTCCAGTTGGCGATGACGAACTAGGTTGCGTTTATTGCTAAGAACAATGCTTCTCGGATTAAATGCTGTTAGAATTGCAAAGCAAGGGTAAACAGGGTGTTGCTCAGCTTTAAAGATGATCGATTGATAGCTACACCACAACGAGATTTCTTTACACATAGAGAGCGACACCCAAGGGACGATGCATTTTTTTGTAGCGAATGTTAAGCAAAGTGAAGAGTCGTAATGCGCTTCACTCTGTTTGATGTAAATCAATAAAGTGTCCGAAAGCAGCCCGGAAACAAAGCGCTTATATTGTTAGCGAGCTGTTAAGTGAATACAATCGTCGCCATCCCACGGAAATTGTAGCCAATGCCCCTTAGTTTGGGCTTTTTCAGCGAAAATCATCATGGCTTGATGAGCTGGATAAATGGATGGCGTACCAACAGGTTTTGTGAGCAAATACAATAAAGCACGTATATCTCCCAAGTTTTTGCCTGTATGTGAATTTTTTATATAGAATTTTACTATTCTGTTTTTGACCAGATTCCGTTTTGAGAAATTAGGTACTGCCAATGCAAACCCCTCACATTCTAATTGTAGAAGACGAGCACGTAACACGTAACACCCTTAAAAGCATTTTTGAAGCAGAGGGTTACACTGTCTTCGAAGCCAATGATGGCGCTGAAATGCACCAGATGCTTTCTGAGCACCCAGTTCACTTGGTGATCATGGATATCAACCTTCCAGGTAAAAATGGCCTGCTTCTTGCGCGCGAGCTTCGCGAGCAGGGCGACATGGCGCTGATGTTCCTTACTGGCCGTGACAACGAAGTAGACAAGATCCTAGGTTTGGAGATCGGTGCCGATGACTACATCACCAAGCCGTTCAACCCTCGTGAACTGACTATCCGTGCTCGCAACCTGCTAACTCGTGCCATGAACCAAGGCTTGCCAACTGAAGACAAGCGCATGGTTGAGCGTTACGAGTTCAACGACTGGTCGCTAGAAATCAACAGTCGTTCTCTGGTTAGCCCAAGCGGCGATCAGTTCAAGCTGCCACGCTCAGAGTTCCGTGCCCTGCTTCACTTCTGTGAAAACCCAGGCAAGATCCAGACACGTGCCGAGCTACTGAAGAAAATGACCGGCCGTGAGCTTAAGCCACATGACCGTACCGTTGACGTAACGATCCGCCGTATCCGCAAACACTTCGAGTCAGTGGCAGATACCCCGGAAATCATTGCGACGATCCACGGTGAAGGTTACCGCTTCTGCGGCGATCTGGAAGAAGAATAATTCCAGCTCCGACGCATATAGAAACACATACTAAAAAGGCTCCTTCCGGAGCCTTTTTTGTTTTTATTGAAACGGATGATTTTGGCTACCAATAGCCAAATCAGAACACTTGACTGACCAAAACATCGCGCTGGATCAATACCTGTTCTTGGCCTTGATAGAGCACCGTTACCGCAATATCGGCCTTACTGCCCGGTAACCATTCAGGCCCCCCGCGCAAGCTCACTTCAAGGCTCATCTCGCCTTCCGAGCGGACATCGAGATTCTCTTGCCCCAACCATTGCTGATCTTCCTGTGCCACCATCACCTGCAATATTTCCACCCCTTGCGGCAATGGCTTCATGTCCCGCGTCAGCAAACGAATGGAAGCATGGAGCTTATTGGCAGGTTGACTACCGTCGTCACCAATCACCGGCATACTGTTGAGCCACAATTCACTGCCCAGATAAACAGTCGCATCTGACAATACCAACTCTTGCGGTGACTGCCAGATATCCACTTCTGCCGGAAGGGCAGCCGGGACATCTTCAACTTGAGATTCTACCTGCTCGGCTTGTTCCTCGGCAGCAGCTGGCTGCTGACCTTCCGCCTCTTTGTCTTTTGTCATGTCACCGCATCCAGCAACGAAAAGAATCCCCGCAGCTAACAGCAATGTTTTTGCATCAGTTCCCATCATGCTTACTCCTGCTGGGCTAGCCAGTCTTTGAGCACCTTAAGATCATTGTGGTAGCCATCTTTAATTTCATCGACCCAATCATTGATATTCTCCCACCAGGCTGGCAGTTCAGGGGACTGGGCCTTCTGGGCGACCTGCTGGATATGCTTGAGACCAATAGAGCCTGCCGCACCTTTTATCTTGTGTGCTTCGAACTTGATACCGTCCTGATCCTTGGCCGTCATGTTAGAATCGAGGATCGCAATGTATTCCGGCATTTTATCCTCAAACATCGCGATGCTGTCATACACCGGCTTAGTACCGACAATTTCCACATAGGACGTCAGCATTTCCAAATCCAACAAGGTGTTGACCATCTCATCGCTGACTACCTGCGAGTTTTTATTCTCTATCACCAGCTCTTCTCCTTCTTCCTCATCCAGTGGGCAAGTCAGTACCAAACGCTGGATCACTTCCGTAATAGCCTTGACGCTCAGCGGCTTGCTAAGTGCATCATCCATACCTTTGGCCAGATATTCACTCTTATCTTTAATCACATTAGCGGTCAGTGCCACCAATGCTGGTAGATAATCAAACCGCTCGCGCAGTTTGGCTGCTACATCAAAGCCTGTCATATCCGGCAGCTGAATATCAAGTAGCACCAAATCATAGGCTTCAGGATCAAACATCGATAGCGCCTCATCACCACGCATCGCTACCGTCACTTCATGACCCAAGCTTTCCAGCAACGCCTTGGCAACGGTAATGTTGAGCTCGATATCCTCAACCATAAAGATATTGAGGCTGATCTGCGGAGCGACAGGCAGGGCTTCCTCTTCAACCGCCTGCTCTACCAGTGGGACAGTAATCGTCACAGTAAACGTACTGCCCTCACCGACTTCAGAGTTGGCCGTAATATCTCCGCCCATCATCTGTACCAGTTGGCGCGAAACCGACAGACCAATTCCGGTACCGACTGCGTGCAGATTATCGTCTTCGTCTTTCACTTGATAGTACATGGCAAAAATCTTATCGAGCTCCGCCGCCGGGATCCCTATCCCGCTATCTTCCACCTCGAAGGTAATATGAGCTTGCTGATTATCGACTTCACTACTAACCGACATCACCACGCCGCCTTCCTTGGTGAACTTGGTCGCGTTGCTGATCAGATTCCACAGCACCTGACGCAAACGGGTACCGTCAACTTCGATACATTCCGGCAATTCTGACAGCCTTTCTAGATCAAAGCGCAAGCCTTTTTGGCTCGCCATCAAGGCCGAGATATGCTCCATCTCGGCGACAAAGTCATGGAAATCCAGCGGCTTGGGCATCAACTCAAGGCGACGGCGATCTGATTTATCCATATCAATGATATCGTTGAATATATTACCCAAGGTGATCGCGCTGACATGAATAGTGCGCATGTAGTCACTCTGCTCTTGGTCGAGCTTGGTCTCCAGCAACATCCGGCTCAGGCCAACAATGCCGTTAAGCGGCGTGCGTAATTCATGGCTGATGGTCGAAATAAATGCAGTCTTATCTCGACTCGCTTTTTCCTGAGCATCTTGGTATTGCTTACGCTCGGTAATATCACGGCCAAAGCCCATCAAGCCCAAGCGTCGTCCATCACGACTATAGAAAGGCACCTTGCGAAGTTCAAAGATTGCCTTGTGACCATCAGGGTACTCCAGCCACTGCTCATAGGTCAGTGAGACATTGTTCTGGAATACCTGCTGATCGGTCTCGGATATTTTGCTGGCGACCTCTTCGCTATAAACATCTCTAGGGGTAAGGCCAACCAGTTGCTTCTCGGTCCGGTTAGTCAGCTCTTCCATCGCCCGATTACAACCTGAGAACTGGCCCTTTTCATTGCGGTAATAAATTAGATCCGGCGAGGCATCGAGAAAAGATTTGAGCAAGGCGCTTTGTTCAGCCAGCTCTAGCTGAGCATTTTCGCGTTGGTAGACCTCATTTTCCAGATCCTGCATCGCTTCCTGCCGGGCCTCTTCGGCTTTTTCCCGATCTTCGATTTCTTGGTTCAGCTGGCTAATATTATCCTGCAGCTGCTTGTTGAGCTGCATATCTCGTGAGCGCATTTCTTCAAGCTTGGTGACCAACTTTGACAAACGCTGACGGGACTCTTCGAGCTGATCCACCACCACCGAGAGAAAATAGACTGCCCAAGGGGTGATCAGCAAGCCGAAGAAGACTGAGCGGACAATATCAATATCTAGCACTTCCCCCTGCAATACTAAGGTGACGCCTATCTGCACCACAACAGCAAGGGCGACGAGGGCCAATGCCAGTAACAAACTAAACCTTACCAGTCCGAGTTTGACTAGCAGATCGACGTAATATTGTGCCAGTACTTTGATTTGTTTCATTATTGCTTCCTAATCACTGCCGCTCTCCCATCATAAGGGCGAGCGACCGAGAACCCAAGCAGGCATTTCCCATTCGCCTGCCATTCTTCACACTTTGATTGCTCGGTGATACCAAGAGCCGCTATGGGCTAGCCAGCCTCTTTTTCAGACATCGTCATGGTACAGTTCCGCCCTGCGGCTTTGGCTTTATATAACGCCACATCAGCCAATTCCACCAGCTTCCCATAATCCTGACTGGGTTGAGGGGTCAGCGTCGCCACACCCAGGCTCACCGTCAGCGTAGTTGCAATATCAGAATAGCGGTGGGTCAGCCCCTTTTCGGCCAGCGCCTGATGAATTGCCGTCGCAACGACCTCTCCGCCATCCAAGCTGGTGTTGGGCAACAGAAACGCAAACTCCTCGCCACCGTAACGGGCGACCTCATCGGTCTCGCGTTTAACCACACTACGCAGCACCTTGGCCACCTCGCGAAGAGCAAAGTCCCCCTGCTGATGGCCGTAGTTATCGTTAAAGGCCTTAAAGTAATCAATGTCACACAAGATCAGTGTCAACGGATTCTTTTCGCGGATATGGCTATACCACATTTTACGCAGCTGCTCATCGAAACTACGGCGGTTGGCGACCTTGGTCAAGCTATCGACAAAACTGAGCTCCTGCAGTTCCATAATGGCATCAGCCAGTTGCTGCTCGGCCATTTTGCGCTCGGTCACGTCCCGCGCCATCATTAGCACACCGGTGGTACCATCGGTCGGATCCCGGTAGGGTGACTTGAGCACCTCGTACCAAATTGGCGTTCCATCCTCGAGAATAACGTAATCATCGGTTTTAACGCTGATCCCCTGCTGGACCACCTGCTGATCTGTCTGGCGGAACAGTTCCAGCTTATCAGCCTCCAATACATCAGCAGAAGATTTCCCCAGCAAGGATTGTTGGGTATAGCCAAGCGAACGGGCAAACGGTTCATTACAGCCGACATACACCCCGTGTTCATTATATAAGGCGATAGGATCCCGGCTGGCACTGAGGATGGTATCAAGCAACGTATTGCGCTGGGCCAACTCCTGCTCTGTCACTTCCCGTTTTTCAATCTCACTTTTCAGTACTTCCTGCATCTCATGCCAATCGGTCACATCGTGGCTAATACTGAGGGTACCAATGGCCTCCCCGCTATCACCTAGCAATAAATTGCAATTGGTCTCCAACAGTCGGCTCGACCCATCCGGCGCAGTAGTCCAGGTATGGGCAGCGCTGTTACCGAGCGAGCCGATCCCTAACTCTTCGGCAATCCCTTCATCTACACGTCCGCGCCAAAAACGGTCAAACGCCTTATTGGTGCCAATCAGTTCGCCTGATTTATCTTTGAAATACACCAGCTCAGACAGAGAGTTAAGTACCTGCTGGAAGATCCGTTGTTCGTTCTCCAGCTTTACTTGCTCGCCATGGCAAGTACGGGGCGAATCGATAAACAACAACCAACATGACTGCCATTGGCAGCGGATCGACAACCCCGAAATCAACAAAGGGATCCGCTTGCCATTGCTCTGTGGCAAGGCCTCATTCACGTCCTTGAAACTTTTTAGGCCGGCAAAGGGACGGAGGAAATCGCACAGTATCTGGCCATTGAGCCCATCAGGATAAAGGTAACGATCGTTGAGCTTACGGACCCCGAGTAACTGGCGGCAGGGCTTGTTGCCATAAACCAGATGGCCGTCTTTCTTGCGAACCACAGCGACGGCAATAGGCATGAAGGTCAACTGGCCATGCAGACGACGAAAAGAGCCAGCTTCAAGATGATGCAGCAGCAAAGCCAGCAAGCCGCCGCCGATAACCAGCACGAGAATCAATAATGAAAATAATAAGGCCGAGTTATCGGCCTGAAGCCAATGGGGAAAGGATGAAGCATAGGTGGCTGGCGCAATAACCGCCGAACCCAAGAGGGCCAGGCGGCCGATAACCCCCCGCAGCCGGCGTCCCCCGCAGCGGGTCAGTAGGATTAACAATGTAAGCGGCAAAGGACTAACAGAGCGTTCCTGACAGGAAGTATGCATTGATTTTCGTTATTAACGTCATTTTACTCGTAATCTAACACACTTACCGCTTCAATCGCTATGTCAGCCCAGTTGTCTAGCTCCAGGTTTTAGCTTGTTTGACGCACCGGCGGCGTATATTCAAATGGCTGACCCAACGCAGTGCCCTGGCCACCATGCAGATCCAAATTACGGCCGATCTCTGTCATCGCCAACCAACGGTTTTCACACCACTCGGGGGCAAGTAAAGTTGGCTTACGGGCACTGGCTGAGACTCGGTGATAAACCACCTCAGGCGGGGTCAGGCGGATCATTTCCGCCGAAATTTCGGTGTAATCCTCAAGGCTCAGTTCGGCCAGTCGACCGGCTTTCCACGACAGTCCCATGATGCTCCCCTCAACAATATGCAGTGGGTGCAGCTTAATACCATCAACGCCGGCACCAACCACCTTACGAACAGTATCGAGGTTATCCTCGCGGGTATCCCCCGGCAAACCAACAATCAAATGGGCACAGACTTTCAGCCCCAATGCCCGCGCCCGCTTGGTAATGGTCTCGTAGCACGCAAAGTCATGACCTCGGTTAATCCGCTTGAGAGTTTTGTCGTTGGCGGTCTGTAAACCCAACTCCAGCCAGATCTCGTACCCTTGTTCACGGTAACCCGCCAGTAACTCGAGCACTTCATCAGGCACACAGTCAGGTCGAGTACCGACACACAATCCAACTATGTCAGCTGCTTCCAAGGCTTCTTCATACATGGCTTTTAATGTCTGCACCTCTGCGTAGGTGCTGGTGTAAGCTTGGAAATAGGCAAGATAGCGCTTGGCACGATCGACTTCGCCTGCGCGCTGAGACAACTGCTCGCTGATCGGTTTGTGCTGCGCCTGCTCATCGGCAAAAGAGGCGACATTACAAAAAGTGCAACCGCCACGGCCAATAGTACCATCACGGTTCGGGCAGCTGAAGCCACCATGCAAGGTCAGTTTATGCACCTTTTCTCCGTAGCGACGCTGTAGGTCTTGGCCTAATGTGTTCACGAGCTCATGCAGCTGCATCTTGTCACCTAGTCATTCAAGGGGTCGAAAAAAGCGGCACAGGTTAGCACCATTGGTTTTGTCAAAAGTTGTGCGAGAACAATAAAGGCGTTTTTTTCACCACGTATGGGCTGAAAAAAAGAATGAAAATTAGCAACAACATCACTCTGTAATACTTTGGTCTAACGCTAGATCAAGTACCAATACAAAAAACAGGGATAAACAGTTTCACTATGCACATATGGCGCAGTTTTCGAATAGATACGCATCCAATTAAGCAATTAATTCATAGTGATGCTGATATGTTACTGACAATGGATAATTTTTGTTGGTAATTAATCAATCAAAATTGTAGGATAGTTACAGCTGTGTGCAATTTATGAACAATAAAAGTAACTAAACTCTGCAAATATTTAGTGGTTTATGTTGCTCCCCCTCAAAACTGCAGCGCTTTTGCATACCAGAGCATGAGTGCTACAGAATGAAGTTTGCTATTGATTGACTACATCATCCCACAGCAAACCCATCCTCAACGGCCGGACAGGAGTCCACATGAGCCAGAAGGATGTATAACCAAAATTAGGGATAACTCAGGTGCCTGGATTGGTGCCTGTTGAAACTGGAAGGAAGTATCTATGACAGATCAAGAGCTGAATGCTCAGGGACTTTATGTGCCTGAAATGGAGCACGATGCCTGTGGTATCGGCTTTGTGGCCCACCTAAAGAACCGTAAGTCCCACGAAATTGTCACCCAAGCCCTTGATATGCTAGCTCGGATGGAACACCGAGGCGGTCAAGGCTGTGACCCGAGCAGTGGTGACGGTGCCGGTATATTGCTGCAAAAACCCCATGAATTCCTGCTTGAAGAAACCGTCAAGCAAGGGATCCGTCTGCCATCATTCGAGCAGTATGGCGTGGGTGTGGTGCTGTTTCCCAAAGATGAGTACAAACGCCAGCAATGCCGTGACATCTTGGAGCGTAACGCCAAACGACTTGACCTAGAAGTGGTTGGTTATCGTGTGCTGCCCGTTGATAATTCAATGATTGGCGAGGATCCGCTAAGTACTGAACCCCAGTTTGAACATGTTTTTATTACCGGCGGTGCCAGCATGGAACCGGCAGTGCTCGAGCGCAAGCTTTACGTATTGCGTAACTACACAGTTCGCGTCTGCCTAGAGAGCATCTCCAACATCGGTGACGACTTCTACATCAACTCCCTGTCATACAAGACATTGGTGTATAAGGGTCAGCTTACGACCGAGCAGGTACCTCAGTACTTCCTTGATCTACAGAACCCGTCGATGGTCACCGCACTGGCACTGGTACACTCTCGCTTTTCGACCAATACCTTCCCAAGATGGCGTCTGGCCCAGCCTTTCCGTTACATCGCCCATAACGGTGAGATCAACACCGTGCGCGGTAACCTTAACTGGATGAAAGCCCGTGAAGCCATTTTGGAGTCAGAGCTATTCAGCCAGCAAGAAATCGACATGTTGCTGCCTATCTGTCAGGAAGGCAGCTCGGATTCATCCAACTTCGATATGGCGTTGGAACTGCTTGTGCTATCAGGCCGAAGCCTACCACACGCGCTGATGATGCTAATCCCGGAAGCGTGGCAAGAAAACAAGAATATGGATCCGAAGCGTCGCGCCTTCTACCAGTACCATGCCAATGTCATGGAACCTTGGGATGGCCCTGCGTCTGTTTGTTTCACCGATGGTGTTCAGGTTGGTGCAACCCTTGACCGTAATGGCCTACGTCCATCGCGCTATACCGTGACCAAAGATGACTTCCTGGTGATGGCATCAGAATCTGGCGTGGTTGAAATCGAGCCAGAAAACGTTCAGTTCCGTGGCCGCCTGCAGCCGGGCCGTATCTTCGTTGCCGACCTAGAACAAGGTCGCATTATCTCTGACGAAGAGGTCAAAGACACCATCGCTTCTGCCCAGCCTTATGAGCAATGGGTCAAAGACAACCTGCTGACACTGAAGAGCCTGCCAGAAGCTGACAACATGCACCACCAGCCAACGCCTGAACGCCTGCTGCACCACCAGCAAGCCTTCGGTATGAGCTCGGAGGAAGTCAACGAAATCATCGTGCCGCTGGCTAAAACTGGCTACGAGCCACTCAGCGCCATGGGTGCCGACTGGCCGCTGGCCGTGCTATCACACCAGTCACAGCACCTGTCGAACTACTTCAAGCAGTTATTTGCCCAGGTCACCAACCCGCCAATCGACCCGATCCGCGAGCGCATGGTGATGTCCCTCAACACCTATCTGGGTAAAGATCACAACCTGCTGACCGAAACCCCTGAGCACTGCCAGAAGGTTGAAATTGAATCGCCGGTACTGAGCAATGCCGAGCTTGAAAAGCTACGTGCTATCGATAACGAGTACCTGCAGGCCAAAACGCTGGATATCGTATTCCGAGCCAGCGGTGAGGAAGGCAAACTGGAACGCGCACTGAAACGTATCTGCCAGTATTCGGAAGACGCAGTGATTGACGGTTACTCGGTCATCATCCTGACCGACCGTGCCGTCAACTCAAACCACGCCGCTATCCCTGCCATGCTGGCTGTCGGCGCCGTTCACCACCACCTGATCCGCAAAGGCCTGCGTGCCAAGTGTGACATCGTGGTTGAAACCGGCGATGCCCGCGAAACCCACCACTTTGCCACACTGGTCGGCTATGGCGCCAACGCCGTGAACCCGTACCTGGTGACTGAAACCATTGTTGATCTGCAGCGTAAGCGTAAGCTGGATCCGGAAGTACCCACCGAAGAGTTGTTCAACAACTACCGCAAAGGGGTGAATGGTGGCCTGTTAAAGATCTTCTCCAAAATGGGGATCTCAACCCTGCAGTCCTACCATGGCGCGCAAATCTTCGAAGCGCTGGGGATCAGCAAATCTGTGGTAGACAAATACTTCACCGGCACGGTTTCCCGTATCCAGGGACTGACCATTGATGACATCGCCAAGGAAGTCTTAATTCGTCACCGTCTGGGCTACCCAACACGCGAAGTGCCAATCCAGATGCTGGATGTCGGTGGTGTCTACCAGTGGAAACAGCGTGGTGAAAAACACCTGTTCAACCCAGAAACCATTTCTTTGCTGCAGCAATCGACCCGCAACAAGGACTTTACCCAGTTCAAAGAGTACGCCAATGCCGTCGACGCCCAGGGCGACGATGCCGCTACGTTGCGTAGCCAACTTGAATTTATCAAAAATCCAGCCGGCTCCATTCCGCTGGAAGACGTAGAGCCAATCGAAAGCATCCTCAAGCGATTTGCAACCGGTGCCATGAGCTTTGGCTCAATATCTTACGAAGCGCACTCGACCCTTGCAGTGGCAATGAACCGTATCGGTGCCAAGTCGAACTCGGGCGAAGGCGGTGAAGATCCTGCTCGTTTCGAGAAGAAAGACAACGGTGACTGGGAGCGTTCGGCCATCAAACAGGTAGCGTCTGGCCGCTTCGGTGTGACCTCGTACTACCTGACCAACTCTGACGAAATTCAGATCAAGATGGCACAAGGTGCCAAGCCGGGTGAAGGCGGTCAGTTACCAGGTGACAAGGTGGATGACTGGATCGGGGCAACCCGTCACTCAACACCGGGCGTCGGTTTGATTTCACCTCCGCCACACCACGATATCTACTCTATCGAGGATTTGGCGCAGCTGATCTATGATCTGAAAAACGCCAACCGTGCCGGCCGAGTCAACGTCAAACTGGTATCGGAAGCCGGTGTCGGTACGATTGCCTCAGGTGTTGCCAAAGCGAAAGCAGATGTCGTGCTAATTGCTGGCTTCGATGGCGGTACCGGTGCATCACCGATGTCATCGATTCGCCATACCGGTCTACCATGGGAGCTTGGCTTGGCTGAAACCCACCAGACCCTACTGAAGAACGGCCTACGTAACCGTATCGTGGTCCAAACCGATGGCCAGATGAAGACACCGCGTGACCTTGCCGTCGCAACCCTGTTGGGGGCCGAGGAATGGGGTGTCGCAACCGCAGCCCTCGTGGTTGAAGGTTGTATCATGATGCGTAAGTGTCACAAGAACACCTGCCCAGTAGGTATCGCTACTCAGAACAAGACCTTGCGCGAGCGTTTCGATGGCCGTGTTGAAGATGTCGTCACCTTCTTCCAGTACATGGCACAAGGTCTGCGTGAAATCATGGCAGAGCTTGGCTTCCGGACTATCGAAGAGATGGTGGGCCAGTCAAACAAGCTGAAGATCCGTGAAAACATCGGCCACTGGAAGTACCAGAACCTGGACCTGAGTCCGGTACTGTTTGTCGAACCAGCCCGTAACGAAGACGGCGTATACAACCAGCGTGAGCAGAACCACAACCTGGAAGCGGTCCTCGATCGCAAGCTGATTGAAGCAGCAGCGCCTGCCTTGTATGAAGGCAAGCAAGTGGATGCCAAATTTGACATCATAAATACCGACCGCAGTGCCGGTACCATGCTGTCGAACGAAATCTCCAAGATTTACAAAGATAAAGGCCTACCGCAGCCGATGAACGTCAAGTTCAACGGTTCAGCTGGCCAGAGCTTCGGTGCCTTCTTGGCCAAAAACGTCAAGTTTGAGGTCGAAGGCGATGCCAACGACTACTGGGGCAAGGGCCTGTCGGGCGGTACGCTGGTACTTTACCCGGATGCCAACTCTGACATCATCCCGGAAGACAACATCGTGGTGGGTAACGTCTGTTTCTACGGCGCGACCTCGGGCGAGTCTTACATCCGCGGGATGGCTGGTGAGCGCTTCTGTGTACGTAACTCAGGTGCTCGAGTTGTAGTTGAGGGCGTGGGTGACCATGGTTGTGAATACATGACCGGTGGTGTTGCCGTTATCCTCGGCCAGACCGGACGTAACTTCGCTGCAGGTATGAGTGGTGGCGTGGCGTATGTCTGGGATCAATTCGAAGACTTCGACACCAAGCTCAACCCAGAGCTGGTTGATCTCGACCCGCTTGAGCAAGAAGACAAAGAGCTATTGTTCGACATGCTCACCAAGCACGCTGAACTAACCGGTAGTACTGTGGCAGAAACCTTCCTGTCTAACTTCGAGGCCAATCTCGAGAAGATGGTGAAAGTCATGCCGAGGGACTACAAGGCAGTGCTACAGAAGCGTAAGGAAGAAGCACTAAACAAGGAAGAGTTGGAGGCCATCAATGGGTAAGCCTACAGGATTTTTAGAGTTTGGCCGCGAGCTGCCAAAGAAGCTGGATCCGAGCGTCCGCATAGAGGACAACAAGGAGTTTGTTCTCAACGAGGAGTTCGGCGACAAGATCAATACGCAGGCTTCACGCTGTATGGATTGTGGCGTTCCGTTTTGCCACAACTCCTGCCCGATCGGTAACATCATTCCGGAGTTCAATGACGCGGTTTACCGTGACAGCTGGGAAGAAGCGTGGAATATCTTGAGTTCGACCAATAACTTCCCGGAATTTACGGGTCGTGTGTGCCCAGCCCCTTGTGAAAGTGGCTGTGTACTGGGTATCAACCAAGACCCAATCACAATTTGTAATATCGAGAAGACCATTGTCGAAACGGCGTACCGCGAAGGATACGCCAAACCCAAGACACCACGCTCCCGTACCGGCAAAACCGTTGCGATTATCGGCTCTGGCCCTGCCGGCCTTGCCGCGGCGGAGCAGCTTAACAGCGCCGGTCACTGCGTCACTGTGTTCGAACGCGATGAAAAAGTCGGGGGTCTGTTGCGCTTCGGGATCCCTGATTTCAAGCTGGGTATGGACATAATAGATCGCAAGATTGGCCTGATGGCCGATGCCGGGATCAAGTTTGAAGTCAACGCCCATATCGGTGTAGACATAAACGCCCAGCAACTACGTCAGGAGTTTGATGTCATACTGCTAACAGGTGGCTCAACCGTGCCGCGCAACCTGCCTATTCCAGGCCGTGAGCTCAAAGGCGTACACTTTGCAATGGAGTTTCTGGCCCAAAATAACCGCCGTGCCAACGACATGGATCTGAAAACGGAAGAAATCCATGCCAACAGCAAACATGTAGTCGTGATCGGTGGTGGTGATACTGGCTCTGACTGTGTCGGTACCTCTAACCGTCACGGGGCATCAAGCATTACCCAAGTCGAAATCATGCCGATCCCACCAGAGAAGCGACCGGCTAACCAGCCATGGCCTTCTTACCCGATGATCATGAAAACCTCTACCTCTCACGAGGAAGGGTGTGAGCGTCACTGGAATATCCTGACCAAGGAATTCATCGGCGATGATGCTGGCAACGTGAAAGCGTTGCGTATTGCCGATATCCAGTGGGAAGAAGCTAAACCGGGCGAGCGCCCGGGCTTTACTGAAGTTGCCGGCTCTGAGCGTATTATCCCTTGTGATCTGGCATTTTTGGCAATGGGCTTCCTGCATCCTGAGCCGAATGGTGTGCTGGCTCAACTGGATATCAAACTCGATAAGCGTGGTAATGTTGCAACACAAGGGTTTGCGACGAGCCAAAAAGGCATATTTGCTGCCGGAGATATGCGTACTGGCCAGTCACTGGTTGTTCGTTGTATCAACGAAGGCCGCGAGTCTGCCCGAGAGATTGATGCCTACCTAATGGGTAACAGTAACCTTGAAGCCAAGGCTGATTCCCTAATGCTGTCGGATGCCTCTTAGGACTAACGCGAGCTATTTTCAGAAAACGTAATCCAAACCGGCCCAAGTGGCCGGTTTTTTATTCCCTAGATAATCCCCCCACCATAATTATTCACTGTAACCAGCCCTAATTTCCCCGCAATATCGGTGCCCGCTCACAATGTTAACTTAATGTTTATAGTTTGACCTTTCTGTAAATAGTCGTTAACTTGAAAGGTCGCTGGAAGCAAAAGGTGCCTTTGCAGCCCCCCCGATAATCAAAAGAAACCACCAGTGGTGCGCGCAAAGGTTGTCATCGATGGTCAGGAAGACCGTCAAAAAATGCAGTATTTCTGCTTATTCAGGCAGATGCTAGGGAGAGTTGCAATGACACTGTATAACCCCATGCTGGATAAAGATAACTGTGGTTTTGGGTTAATTGCCCACATCGAAGGAGAAACCAGCCACAAGCTTGTCCGCACCGCTATTTCTGCTCTTGACCGTATGACCCACCGTGGTGGGATTGCCGCCGATGGCAAAACCGGTGATGGTTGTGGGCTGCTGATGAAAAAGCCCGAAAGCTTTTATCGTATTGTTGCCGAAGACCAGGGTTGGAAACTGTCGCGTGAATTTGCCATCGGCATGCTGTTTCTCAGTCAGGATCCGGTTCTTGCCGAACAGGCTCGAACCATTATCAGCGAAGAACTCGCCAAGGAAACCTTGTCACTGGTTGGCTGGCGACAAGTCCCCATCAACCCACAGGTGCTGGGCCCTATAGCAACTGAAACTCTCCCCAATATCGAGCAGGTGTTCATCAATGCCCCTGCAGGCTGGAAGCCACGCGATATCGACCGTCGGCTTTACATTGCCCGGCGCCGGATCGAAAAACGCATCACCGCCGACCCCGACTTTTATATCTGTAGTTTGTCGACTCAGGTAACTGTCTATAAAGGGCTTTGTATGCCTGCTGACCTACCCCGTTTCTACCAAGATCTCGGGGATATCAGGCTAGAATCATCAATCTGTTTATTCCACCAGCGTTTTTCTACCAATACCCAGCCGCGCTGGCCGTTGGCACAGCCGTTCCGCTATCTGGCCCATAACGGTGAAATCAATACCATTGCCGGTAACCGCCAATGGGCCCGGGCGCGCGCCTACAAATTCGCCTCCCCGTTATTGCCGGATCTGCAAAACGCAGCCCCCTTTGTCAATGAAACCGGATCGGACTCCTCGAGCCTTGATAACATGCTGGAGCTGTTCCTGTCCGGCGGCATGGATCTGTTCCGCGCGATGCGGATGCTAGTCCCGCCTGCTTGGCAGAACCACCCAGATATGGATCCCGAGTTGCGGGCTTTTTATGACTTTAACTCCATGCACATGGAGCCATGGGATGGTCCAGCCGGTATCGTGATGTCCGACGGTCGCTATGCGGCCTGTAATCTCGACCGTAATGGCCTGCGTCCGGCGAGGTACATCATCACCAAGGACAAGTTGATCACCCTCGCATCTGAGGTCGGGATCTGGGACTATGCCCCCGACGAAGTGGCCGAAAAGGGCCGAGTAGGCCCTGGTGAGTTACTGGTGATCGATACCAAGTTTGGCAAGATCTGGCATTCTGCCGACATTGATAACGACCTGATGGGGCGCCACCCTTACAAAGAGTGGATGGATAGCCATGTTAAACGCCTAATTCCTTTCGAAGAATTAGGCGACGAACAAGTCGGTAGCCGCTCGTTCGACGATACCGAACTCGGCACCAGCCAAAAGCAATTTGCCATGAACCGCGAGGAAATCGATCAGGTGTTGCGGGTGATCGGTGAAAACGGGCAGGAGGCCACCGGCTCAATGGGTGATGATGCACCGATGGCGGTGCTGTCATCGCGCGAACGGGCTGTTACCGATTACTTCCGCCAGATGTTTGCTCAGGTCACCAATCCACCGATTGACCCGTTGCGAGAAAAGCATGTGATGTCACTGGCAACCTGTATCGGCCGTGAAATTAATGTCTTCTGCGAAACCGATAGCCACGCCTACCGGGTCTCCTTTAGTTCGCCGGTACTGCTCTATTCCGACTTAGTGCAACTGCTGGAGCTCGACAACCAGCACTACCGCAACAGTATTATCGACATCAACTTCACCCCCGACGAGAAAGATCTCAAGCAGGCAATCATTGATATCTGCGATCAGGCTGAACGCTTGGTCCGCAGCGGTACGGTACTCATTGTCCTGTCAGACCGCGGCATCAATGCCGGCAAGCTCCCCATACCGGCTGCGATGGCGGTAGGTGCGGTCCAAAACCGGCTGGTCACCCAGCAGCTGCGCTGTGATGCCAACATTGTTGTCGAAACCGCCACTGCGCGCGATCCACACCAATTTGCTGTGTTACTTGGCTTCGGGGCCACCGCGGTGTACCCATACCTTGCCTATGAAACCCTTGGCCAATTGGTTGATAGTAATGCCATTACCAAGCCATATCGCGATGTTATGCTCAACTTCCGCAACGGCATCAACAAGGGCTTGTACAAAATCATGTCCAAGATGGGGATCTCGACGATTGCCTCCTACCGCTGCGCCATGCTGTTCGAGGCCGTTGGTCTTGATGATGACATTGTCGAACTCTGTTTCCGCGGTGTGTCAAGCCGGATCCAAGGCGCAGGGTTTGCCGACTTCCAGCAAGATTTGTTCAACCTTTCCCGCCGAGCTTGGCTCAAGCGCAAACCTATCGAGCATGGTGGTTTGCTGAAATACGTCCACGGTGGCGAATTCCATGCCTACAACCCCGATGTTATTGGTACCTTGCAACACGCCGTCAAATCCGGTGAGTATGCTGACTACCAAGCCTTTGCCAAGCAAGTAAATGAACGGCCCATAGCCGCTATCCGTGACTTGCTCAAGCTCAAATCTGGCCAAGTCCCTATCGCCATCGATAAAGTCGAACAAGCATCTGCGCTGTACCAGCGATTTGACTCTGCCGCCATGTCCATCGGCGCACTGAGTCCCGAGGCACACGAAGCGCTGGCCATTGCGATGAACCGCTTGGGGGGCAGCTCCAACTCAGGTGAAGGCGGTGAGGATCCGCGTCGTTTCAACAGCGAACGAAATTCCCGAATCAAACAGGTGGCGTCAGGTCGTTTTGGCGTTACCCCGCACTATCTGGTGAATGCTGATGTCATCCAGATCAAAGTGGCACAGGGGGCCAAGCCAGGTGAAGGGGGACAGCTTCCGGGCCACAAGGTCACCACGGAAATAGCTAAGCTCCGCTATGCGGTACCAGGCGTCACCCTGATCTCGCCACCGCCCCACCATGATATTTACTCAATTGAAGATCTGGCTCAGCTGATCTTCGATCTCAAGCAGGTCAACCCTACCGCCATGGTCTCGGTCAAGCTTGTCTCTGAGCCTGGTGTCGGCACCATTGCCACCGGGGTCGCCAAAGCCTACGCCGATCTTATTACCATTTCCGGTTACGATGGCGGTACCGGTGCCAGCCCACTGACCTCAGTCAAATATGCCGGTAGCCCGTGGGAGCTAGGATTGGCTGAAACCCAGCAGGCCTTGGTTGCCAATGGCCTACGCCACAAGATCCGCCTGCAGGTGGACGGCGGTTTAAAAACCGGATTAGATGTCGTCAAGGCCGCGATCCTCGGGGCTGAAAGCTTCGGCTTCGGTACCGCGCCCATGGTGGCGCTAGGGTGTAAATACCTGCGGATCTGCCACCTCAACAACTGTGCCACCGGCGTGGCGACACAGGATGAAACCCTGCGCCGTGATTTCTTCAAAGGACTTCCCGAGCAGGTGATGAATTACTTCATCGGCCTGGGTCAGGAAGTCCGAGAACTCCTTGCCGAACTGGGCGTCGAAAAGCTGACCGACCTGATTGGCCACACCGAGCTGCTCGAGGTCATCGGCGGCTATACCGCCAAGCAGAGCAAGTTGGATCTCGCCCCGGTATTGGCAACCTCAGAACCGCTGGCTGGCAAGACCCTGTACTGTAGCGAAAAAAACACCCCGTTCGACAATGCGCCGCTCAATATCACCCTAATCGAACAGGCACTACCGGCCATTGAAGCGCGCAGCGGTGCCAATATTTTTGAGGATATTCGCAACACCGATCGCTCAGTTGGAGCAAGACTGTCGGGGGAAATTGCCAAGCGCTGGGGTAATCAGGGCATGGCTTCAACACCAATCAACCTCCACCTGACCGGCACTGCCGGCCAGTCATTCGGCGTATGGAATGCTGGCGGGCTTAACCTGTTCCTCACTGGTGATGCCAACGACTATGTCGGTAAAGGGATGACCGGCGGGCAAATTGTGATTCGCCCGCCTATTGGCTCGGCATTCAAATCTAACCACGCAACCATCATCGGCAATACCTGCCTGTATGGCGCGACTGGCGGTAAGTTATTTGCCGCCGGCAAAGCCGGTGAGCGTTTTGCAGTCCGTAACTCAGGTACTATCGCGGTCATTGAGGGGGCGGGCGACAATGCCTGTGAATATATGACCGGAGGGATTGTGGCGATTCTCGGCAAGACCGGAGTCAACTTCGGGGCAGGGATGACCGGTGGCTTTGCCTACATCCTAGATGAAGATGGTGATTTCGCTGGGCGGGTCAACCCTGAACTCGTTGAGGCTTTGCCGCTGTCCAAGCTAAAGATCCATCAGGAGCACCTTCGCGGCCTGATTGACCAACACCTCGAATTAACCGGCTCAGATCGGGCACAGGAAATATTGGCCGAATTCGACCAATGGATCCCGCGCTTCTATCTGGCTAAACCAAAGGCTGCCGATGTCAACACCTTGCTCGGCCACCAAAGTCGCTCAGCCGCCGAGCTGCGCGTACAAGCACAATAGGGAGGGAGTCCGATGAGCCAGAACATATACCAATTTATCGATGTTGCGCGTATCGACCCACCCAAGAAGCCACTCAAAGTGCGCAAGATTGAGTTTGTCGAGATCTACGAACCATTCACCCACCAGCAGGCCAGCGCCCAAGCAGACCGCTGCCTCGATTGCGGTAACCCGTATTGCGAGTGGAAGTGCCCGGTCCACAATTACATTCCCCAATGGCTCAAGCTCGCCAATGAAGGCCGGATCATCGAAGCGGTTGAGCTAGCGCACCAGACCAACACCTTGCCCGAAGTCTGTGGCCGGGTCTGCCCACAGGACCGACTGTGTGAAGGGTCTTGCACCCTCAACGATGACTTCGGTGCCGTCACTATCGGTAATGTCGAAAAATACATCACCGACAAGGCATTCGAGATGGGCTGGAAGCCAGATATGTCCCATGTCGAGTGGACCGACAAGAAGGTCGCGATCATCGGGGCTGGCCCGGCAGGCCTGTCCTGTGCCGATATTTTGGTACGCAACGGGGTCAAACCCGTGGTATTCGACCGCTATCCGGAAATTGGCGGACTGCTGACCTTCGGCATCCCGTCGTTCAAGCTGGAAAAAGAGGTGATGATCAACCGCCGCAGGATCTTCTCCGACATGGGGGTCGAGTTCCGCCTCAATACCGACGTCGGTAAAGATATCGAGCTGGCCGATCTGATTGCTGAGTATGATGCCGTGTTCCTCGGTGTCGGGACCTATCAAAACATGCGGGCAGGCTTGGACAACGAAGAGGCACCAGGCGTCTTTGATGCACTGCCGTTTTTGGTGTCCAACACCTACCGGGTAATGGGACTCGAGGGCGAACAGCCGTTTATTGATATGGCAGGTAAAAACGTGGTAGTCCTCGGAGGGGGAGACACTGCTATGGACTGCGTCCGGACCTCGGTACGCCAGGGAGCCAACAAGGTTATTTGTGCTTACCGTCGCGATGAAGCCAATATGCCAGGCTCAAAACGTGAGGTGAAAAACGCCCGCGAGGAAGGCGTAAAATTCCAGTTCAACCTGCAACCGACCGGGTTGGAAATCGACAGCAATGGCCAAATCTGCGGCGTCAAGATGGTCAAGACGGCTCTCGGTGAGCCCGATGACGCTGGCCGCCGCCGTCCAGAGCCCGTGCCGGACAGTGAGCACACCCTATCTGCCGATGCGGTTATCATAGCCTTCGGCTTCCAGCCCCATGCTATGCCTTGGCTAACCGAATTTGGGGTCGACCTCGATCAATGGGGCCGGATCCAAGCACCTGAAAACGGGAGTTATGCCTTCCAAACCACCAACCCGAAGATTTTTGCCGGCGGTGATGCTGTTCGTGGCTCGGATTTGGTAGTCACCGCCATTGACGAAGGACGCCGCGCCGCAGATGGGATCCTCGACTACCTCAATGTGTAACTAACCGGTTGGCAGCTTGGCATTGTGGCTGTCCACCATGTTACAATTGAGTCACTCCCACGCCCCCTCAATGGGGGCTTGTTACCAAATAAGAGACTGTATTGATGAAAATCGGCATTATCGGCGCGATGGAGCAAGAAGTTGCCATCCTTAAAGATCAACTGGCTAACTGCGAAACTCACCACAAAGCAGGCTGTACTTTCTACACCGGTTCACTCAATGGACATGATGTGGTTCTGCTTCAATCTGGCATCGGTAAAGTAGCTGCCGCTGTGGGTAGCGCTGTACTGCTAGAGATCTTCCAGCCAGATGTCGTGCTGAACACAGGCTCTGCTGGTGGTTTCGACAGCAGCTTGAACGTCGGTGATGTAGTGATCTCGACAGAAGTACGCTACCACGATGCCGACGTCACGGCATTCGGTTACGAAATCGGTCAAATGGCACAGCAACCTGCTGCTTTCGTATCAGATACTAAGTTGATGGACGTTGCCGAGCAGGCACTGGCAACCATGGGCGAGACCCACGCAGTACGCGGCCTGATATGTACTGGCGACGCATTTGTTTGCACGGCTGAAAAACAAGCATTTATCCGTGACAACTTCCCAACCGTTATCGCGGTAGAAATGGAAGCAGCGGCTATAGCCCAGGCTTGTCACCAGTTCAACGTACCGTTCGTGGTTGTTCGTGCAATCTCTGATGTCGCAGACAAAGAATCGCCAATGAGCTTTGAAGAGTTCCTACCGCTTGCAGCCCAAAGCTCCTCGGTAATGGTTGCCAAGATGGTTGATCTACTGAACCAGTAAGATGACCGACGCCATTGCACTTATCGCCGGTAACAGCACCCTACTCGCCTTGTGGGGTGCACTGGCATTGCAATGGCTCTTGCCCATTCCCTCCCAGCTCCACCCATTAAAAATCTGGCGTCACCTCGCCTTATCTCTCGCTAGCAAAGTCAATAAGCCCAATGATGCTCCGCAACAAAAGCGCTTGTCTGGACTGCTCTCTTGGTCGCTGCTATGGCTGACCGTGTTGATTGTTCTTATTTGCCTTTACCAATTGGTCTGGATAGATGCAGCTTTCCACTTATTATTGCTGTGGTTCGCGCTGGACTGGCGCAACATGCACAAATTCAGTAAACAGTTTGTCCGTGCCTATAGCCGTGAAGACAAACTGCAATGCCGGGCGCTGCTTGGCACCAAGTTAAACCGCCATACCGATACTCTATCACTGCTCGGAATCGGTAAAGCGGGCGCCGAAACCCTGCTGGTCGGATATGGGCGCTTGGCCGCTGGTGTCTTATTCTGGTACGCCTTAGCTGGCGGAATAGGGGCTATCTTGTATCGCTTAGCCGTTGAGTTAAGTCGTTGCTGGTCCCCCAGTAGGCAACAGTTCCGCCATTTTGGCCAACCCGCTACCACAGCCCTTGCCATACTGGATATTGTTCCACTGCGCCTCTTTGCGCTGATACTGACAGTTGGCCACAACGGGAGAGTGGCATTACGGGGACTCCGGCAGCAGGGGGAAAACTGGCAACTCCCCGGCCCTGGCTGGCTGTTAACGGCTACCGGTCACAAACTGTCGCTGTCATTGGGCGGCCCGGTTATTTATGACCAGATAAAAATGGAGCGGCCCAAACTGGGAGGCAAAATAGCCCCAGCGCCATTGCACCTAAGCCAAATTGACCGCCTCGCCAACCAACGACTATGGATATGGGTTACCACCCAAAGCCTGCTATTGCTAATGCTACAAGGAGCTGTTTAAGTGCGTTTAGCTGTTTTCTGCCTACTGATGTTTCTGGCCTTCTTCACAGCGGCCCAACCCGTGAAAACCATCATCAGCCTGTCACCACACACTACCGAGATGGCCTATGCTGCAGGTCTTGGCGATAAGCTCATCGCAGCCAGCGACTACAGTGACTATCCGGAAGCCGCCAAGTCGCTCGAGCGAGTGGCCAACTACCGCGGTATAAAAATGGAGCGGATCGTCGCCCTACAGCCGGATCTGATCTTGGCCTGGAAAGGAGGAAACCCAACCCGTGAAATGACCAGGTTGGAGCAACTCGGCTTCAACGTATTCTATTCCAATCCCAAATCTCTGGAAGATATTGCCAATACCCTGGAGCAGTTGGGCCAATTTGCCGACTCCCCAGATCAAGCCCAGTTCAGTGCCAATGACTTCCGCCAGCGACTAGACACCCTACGTTTGACACACCAGAAAAAAAACACGGTCAGCTATTTCTACCAACTGAGCAACAGTCCGATGATCACCGTAGCCGGTGACAACTGGCCAAGCCAAGTATTTGCCGTCTGTGGCGGGTCAAACATCTTTGCCAACAGTGCCGCTGCCTATCCGCAAATATCAACCGAGCAGGTCATTGTCCGCCAGCCGGAGGTGATCTTCGGCACCTCGCATGCCGCAGCCGATCCTTCAGTATGGGACAATTGGCGACAACAGTTACCCGCCGTTGAGAAACAGCACATATTTACGGTTACATCAGACTGGCTGAACCGGCCGACTCCCCGAACAATTATGGCAGCCGAGGAGATCTGCCAGTATCTAGATCAGGTACGACAGAGCCGCTTGTAACACGCTATCAACAATCACTGTGAGTCACCTCACAAAGCGGTATCAGCGAGTTGTCAGCCAGTTTATTCGTCGTACAATCTGCGCGATCACCCTATATTCTCTGACTCAGCAGGTATCATGATGCTCATTTATCTTCTCGATATGTTCGGAACGGCCGTATTTGCCGCCTCGGGCGTATTACTGGCAGGCAGACTCCGGATGGACCCGTTCGGGGTCGTGGTGCTGGCCAGCGTCACCGCAATCGGCGGGGGGACCATCCGTGACATGGCTCTGGGGGCCACACCCGTTTTCTGGATCACCGATACCAACTACCTCTGGGTCATTTTCATTACCTGCTTGATCAGCATGCTGGCTATTCGCCGCCCACGACAGATGCCGTGGTGGATATTGCCTGTATCCGATGCCATTGGCCTAGCGGTTTTTGTGGCTATTGGTGTCGAGAAGGCGCTACGTTTCGGTGCCACACCAATGGTCGCCGTGATCATGGGTGTCATGACGGGCTGCGGCGGCGGGGTGATCCGTGATGTACTAGCCAGAGAGATCCCAATGGTACTGCGAACCGAGGTGTATGCCACTGCCTGTATCCTCGGCGGGATTATCCACACTGTGGCTCTGTCGGCAAATGTCGACAGTGCGGTTGCGACTCTAGCAGGCATTATCACCACGCTGACGATCCGACTGGCAGCGATTCGCTGGCACCTTTCGTTGCCAACCTTTGCCCTGAGACATTGATATACCTCCCAGCTTCAGCGCAACAACTCACGAGCTTTTACAAAAACCGCCACCCTGGCGGTTTTTTTCTACCTAATTTCAATTTACCAAACCACTTAGTAAGCAAATAACTTTACTTACACCAAGAGCGAGCTACATTTAAATAAATAAAACACTTTATTTAATTGATGAGGCGCCTATGACCCCCTATGTAGAACATGCCAACATTACCGTCTGCAATATCGACCTCACAGTCGAATTTATCCAAACTGCCTTACCTTCATTCGCCATCCGCCATTGCGGCCAAGGCGATCTCTACCGCTGGTGTCATATCGGTACCGAACTAAGCTACCTTGCCCTGCAGGAAGTTGTCGAACGAGAATCAGTCGATCGCACACCGTACCGAGACAGTGGCATTAACCATATCGGTTTGGTGACCGATGATATCGAAAGTGTCAAAGCACGCCTACTGGCCGCCGGGTATAAAGAAAATGAGATGGAGGCGTCGCACCCTTGGCGAAAGCGAATTTATTTCTGGGATCCCAATGGGATAGAGTGGGAGTTCATTGAATACCTGAGTCAGGATGACAGTCAGCGTAACGACTATAGCATATAGGCTATTGGCTATTGGCTATTGGCTATTGGCTATTGGCAGTTTGATCAAAAAAGGCGCCTGAGGCGCCTTTTTAATACGGGTTCGTGTAGACCTTGATTACTTCAGGGTTACACGGGCAAACTTACGCTTACCAACCTGGTAAACCGCAGTACCAGCCGCTGGAACCAGCTTGGTATCTTCAACCTTGTCGCCATCGATTTTCGCTGCGCCTTGACGGATCATACGCATCGCATCAGACGTGGAATTAACCAAACCTGCATCTTTCAACAGGTTACCGATTGCAATGCCAGCTTCAAATTCAAACTCTGGCATTTCTTCTGGCATCGCGCCCTTCTGGAAACGGTTGATGAACTCTTGCTCTGCAGCATCAGCTTCGGCTTCGCTATGGAAACGGGCAATGATTTCTTTCGCCAGCAAGATCTTCACATCACGTGGGTTCTTGCCTGCAGCGATATCAGCTTGGAACTGGTCGATTTCTTCCAGCGGTCGGAAAGACAGACACTCGAAGTAGTTCCACATTAGATCATCAGAGATCGACATGATTTTACCGAACATCTCGCTTGGTACATCCGTCACACCAATGTAGTTGTGTGCTGACTTGGACATCTTTTTAACGCCGTCCAGACCCACCAATAGTGGCATCGTCAGGACAACCTGTGGCTTCTGGCCATTGGCTTTTTGCAGCTCACGCCCCATCAGCAGGTTGAACTTCTGATCAGTACCACCCAACTCAACATCGGTCTCCATCGCAACTGAGTCATAACCCTGAAGTAGTGGGTACATGAACTCGTGAATCGCAATCGGACGGCCTTCGTTGTAGCGCTTTTTGAAATCATCACGCTCAAGCATACGGGCAACAGTTTGATTTGCAGCCAAACGGATCATACCTTCCGCGCCTAGCTCTGACAGCCAGCTCGAGTTGAATTCAATCTTGGTCTTGGCCGGATCCAAAATTTTGAATACCTGCTCTTTGTAAGTTTCAGCGTTACGCAGAACGTCTTCGCGAGTTAGCGGTGGACGAGTGGTATTTTTGCCTGTTGGATCACCCACCATCCCGGTGAAGTCACCGATCAGGAACGTGACGTCATGGCCTAGCTCCTGGAACGTACGCAGTTTATTCAGGATCACTGTGTGACCCAGATGAATATCCGGTGCAGTTGGATCAGCACCCAGTTTGATTCGTAGAGGACGGTTCTCTTTTAGCTTGGCAATCAGCTCCTCTTCCGGAATCAACTCATCCACACCACGCTTAATCTCAGCTAAAGCTTGTTCAATGCTAGCCATTCTTGTTCGCTCCCACAGAATTGGCAAAAAAGTAATAATCCTCAATCTTACTTGAATAGCGATGTTTTTTGAAACCAGTTAAACTAAGGGTTGTCTTATTTTTTATGAAATAGCAAAAAAACACCACATGCAAGTACCGATATTCCGCCGTTTGCCAAGGATGCACCAAACACTCATCACTATGATCAGCTCGCTGCTCGTAGTGTTACTATTATGGCCGAGTTCGGAAAACAACGGGCACCCCGAGCGTAAATTCGAAATTGGCAAATTCTACCCGCTCGAATTATCCCTCGATACAGACCAATTACGCCCAATGGCGGGTGACGAAAAACCAACTATCCCGCCGCTGAATTGGAAACAACACGAAGTGCAATCTGGCGAAAGCCTCGCGGTGGTATTTAATAAGGTTGGCCTATCTCCAGCGACACTCTACCACTTGGTCAATGCCGACGAGGGCACCAAGAGCTTAACGACCCTACGTCCGGGCGACAAGCTGCGCTTCGGTTTTGACGAAGACAACCAGCTCGTTCAGCTTATCCAACCGAAAAGTGCTACCGATAGCTTGGTGATCACTCGTACCGCAGACACCTTCTACTCGAATAAAGAAAGTAAGGACGTTGACCTACAACTCAATTTCGCTCAGGCCGTGATCACCTCCAGCTTCTGGAATGCCGCCGACAAAGCCGGGCTAACCGCCAACCAAATCATGGAAATTGCAGGGATCTTCGGCTGGGATATCGACTTTGCCTTGGACATACGCTCCGGTGATACTTTCTCGGTACTGTTTGAAGAACGCTTAGTTGAAGGTGAACCAATTGGCCGGGGCAACATTCTAGCGGCGACCTTCACCAACCTAGGTCAAACCTTCACAGCGATTCGCAGCGAAGATGGCAAATACTATGACGAGAAAGGACAAGCGATGCGCAAGGCTTTCCTGCGTTCGCCAATCAATTTCCGTTATGTCAGTTCGAACTTCAACCCTAATCGTCTCCATCCGGTAACCGGGCAAGTTCGCGCCCACCGCGGTACTGACTACGTCGCCCCGGTCGGCACTCCTATTTGGGCGGCTGGTGACGGTGTGGTAATGCAATCGAGCTACAACAAATTTAATGGTAACTATGTCTTCATCCGCCATAGCTCTACCTACATTACCAAGTATCTGCACCTGACTAAGCGTAAAGTCAAAACCGGCCAGCGTGTCAAACAAGGACAAACCATCGGTACCTTGGGCAGTACCGGTCGCGTGACTGGTGCCCACCTGCATTATGAGTTCTTGGTCAACGGCGTACACAAAAATCCGAGAACGGTAAAACTGCCTCAGGCCCGCTCGCTAAGCGGCAAGGAAAAGACTCAGTTCCAGCAATTTGCCAAAGAACGTATGGCGCAGCTGAACCACTTCAGCCAGTTTATTGCCGACAACAGCCCGCTGCTCGGCAACCGCACCTAACTGTAAATCACCACAACGTGACCCAATAAAAAAGCCGCTCCCATGGGGAGCGGCTTTTTATTCGCCATTTTTCAGCTATTGCTCGAACAACATTGCAATATCAGACTTAATTAGACGCTGAACGATGCACCGCAACCACAAGTGGTTGTCGCGTTCGGGTTATTCACGAAGAAACGGGAACCTTCCAGCCCTTCCGTGTAATCAACCGTGCCACCGATCAGGTACTGCAGGCTCATCGGGTCAACAACCAGTGTGACTCCGCTATTTTCAATCGTGGTATCGCCTTCATTGACTTTCTCGTCAAAGGTGAAGCCGTATTGGAAACCACTGCAACCACCGCCGGTGATGTAAACACGCAGCTTCAGCTCCGGGTTTTCTTCCTCGGCAATAAGCGCTTTCACTTTATTCGCTGCAACATCGGAAAAACTCAGCGGCAGATTAGCATCGCTCATTTAAAACCTCTCAATACTTTCGGTTATGCCTGCCATTATCTAATACCTGACTATCTCGTTCAAGTATTGACCACCGTAGACTGCTCTCGTTGAGCCTTTTTTTCCTTTTCTATGGTCCGATGCAGAAGCTGGGAGTAAATTGGCTGACCACCCAATACCTGTGCCAGCATCGTCGCCCCAAGGGTCGTAATGATTAATGGCAAGATCAAATCGTAGTTATTGGTCATTTCAATCACCAATAGAATCCCGGTGATCGGTGCCCGAACGGTGGCGGCAAACAACGCCCCCATGCCGGCAATCGCAAACATGCCTGGTTGCAAGCCTAGCTCGGGAAACAATTGCTGGGCCACAACGCCAAAGAAAGTACCAAACAGAGTACCCAAAGCCAGCATCGGGGCAAAGATCCCACCGGGTGCCCCAGATCCAAAACACAACAATGTGGTTGCTACACGGGCCAAAAACAGGATCAGCAGCACACTGATCCCATACTCTCCATTTGTCGCATTGGGGATCAAGCTGATCCCCCCACCGGTCAGTTCCGGAATATAAAGCAGTAGTAAACCGAACGTTCCGCCGAGCAACGTGCCGGTCAGTAAATAGCGGCGACGGTCATTACGGTGAATACGAGCAAACATATCTTGGCTCAGGGTGACCAGTTTGTTGAAAATCACCCCGAAAATGCCGAAGGCCATCCCGAGTAACAAAAACAACCACAGCGAGCGCAGCAACGGCGCCTCGTACTGCGGCATGGTGATCACGGCTTGCTGGCCAGAAATACTGCGGAATACAATATTGGCCACAATGGCCGATATCATCACACATTTAATCGAAATCAGGCTATAGCGAAACTGCGGCCGCATCTCCTCGACCACAAACATAATGGCAGCAAGCGGAGCATTGAACGCCGCGGCCAGACCACCAGCAGCGCCCGAGGCCAACAACGCATGGCGACCTTCTTTATCTTTAAGACGAAACAAGTCAGACACCATCCGACCGATATTCCCCCCCATCTGTACCGACGGCCCTTCCCGCCCCAGCACCATACCCGAACCCAGCGCGCCCAAACCACCAATAAACTTAACCGGCAATACCCGCCACCAGCGTACCGGTCGAATATCATCCATCGCCCCTTCGATTTCCGGGATCCCAGATCCGGCGGCCTCCGGCGCAAACCGGTGGACAAGGTAATACCCCACCAAGGCCAGCAAGGCACTGATCAGAAACGCAGATAACCAAAGCGGCAGCATACTGCTGATTTCATGCCGCAGCCATTCTGTGCGCTGCTCCGACACCCAGTGCACCGCAATTTCAAACAAGGTCGACAACAAGCCCGCCCCTAGCCCCACCAGCGCAGAGAGGAATAGGACGGAAACAGGGGTTTTGTCACGCGATAAAAAGCGCCGGACCAGCCCACTTGGCTGCAGTCTTTCAGGCGCAGGGGTGCCTTGGTTTTTCTCTGTCATCAAAAATGCCGTAATCGTGAAGTCATCCCGGAGCCGGGGAGTGATAGAAAGGGGCGCCCTAAAATATGGGGAAGGCACCTTGAACTAGCATAGCTGACTGATTGTTTTTTTTACATATTCAATGTTGGAAACTAGCTTTGCAGTGATGCACAGCATTTTTGTGCCCCGCCCAGCCTTGCGCCAGCTCAGAGTTCCTGAGCCACCAATTGAAAGCCCCACATAGCCTAGGTACAATGCCGACAGTTCAAATCGGACAATCTTCAATAACAGGACATCATAATGAGCAAGTCAGCTGATTTATTTGCCAAAGCACAACAGACCATCCCAGGTGGCGTTAACTCACCGGTTCGTGCCTTTGCAGGGGTAGGCGGCAGCCCGCTATTTATCGAGCGCGCAGATGGCGCCTATATCTTCGATGCCGATGGCAAAGCCTATATTGACTATGTTGGCTCATGGGGTCCGATGATTCTTGGCCATAACCATGTCGCAATCCGCGATGCAGTGATCAAGGCAGCACAGCAAGGCCTGAGCTTTGGTGCGCCGACCGAAATGGAAATCACCATGGCAGAGATGGTGTCCCAGCTTGTTCCATCAATGGAAATGGTCCGCATGGTGAGCTCGGGTACCGAAGCGACCATGAGTGCGATTCGCCTTGCCCGTGGCTTCACTAACCGCGATAAAATCATCAAGTTCGAAGGTTGCTACCACGGCCACGCAGACTGCCTATTGGTAAAAGCGGGATCAGGCGCTCTGACTCTGGGTCAACCAAGCTCTCCGGGTGTACCGGCTGATTTTGCCAAACACACCCTAACTTGTACCTTCAACAACCTAGACACAGTACGCGAAGCCTTTGTCGAAAACCCTGAGCAAATCGCTTGTATCATTGTCGAGCCAGTCGCTGGCAACATGAACTGTATCCCACCGGTTCCGGGCTTCCTTGAAGGTCTACGTGAGATCTGTGACGAGTTTGGCGCGCTATTGATCCTTGATGAAGTGATGACGGGTTTCCGTGTTTCACACGGCGGTGCCCAGGGTTACTACAACATCAAACCAGATTTAACCACGCTGGGTAAAGTGATCGGCGGCGGTATGCCAGTCGGTGCTTTCGGTGGACGTCGTGAAGTGATGCAATATATCGCCCCTACAGGACCGGTTTACCAAGCAGGTACACTGTCGGGTAACCCTGTAGCCATGGCAGCAGGCCACGCCTGCCTGAGCGTCCTGACCCAAGAAGGCCACGAACAACAGCTTGCTAGCACGACCCAACGTCTAGCAGAAGGCTTCCAGTTGTTGGCTGACAAATACGGTATCCCGCTGAACACCAATCAAGTGGGTGCGATGTTCGGTTTCTTCTTTACCGACCAGGACGCAGTGAACTGCTATGACGATGTGGCCAAATGTGATGTCGAGCGTTTCAAGCGTTTCTTTAACCTGATGTTGGAAAAAGGTGTTTACCTAGCCCCGTCAGCATTCGAAGCCTGCTTCACTTCCCTAGCCCACGGTGACAAGGAAATTGATGCTACGCTAGGTGCAGCTGAGTATGCCTTCAAGACCTTGGCAGAAGAAGCAGCAGCGTAATTTCCCCGCCAGCACGAAAACGACTGCTAATACAGACACAAGCCGCTCGATGAGCGGCTTATTGCTTTCTCGACCATGGCTACTGCCAAAAGAATAATGCTAGCAGTATCAGTGCCGCAAACACCCAAACAGCCAATGGAACCCGCCGTTTTTTCTTGGTCTCACCGCCACAATCACAACACCCCATAAACACGCTTCCCCGCTTGTAAAATCAGACAGATATTATCACCAATATGATTGCTATACAGGCAATGTGGTGCAATCATAATAACCAAATTGCAACAACAACAGCCCCAATAAAACAATCAAAAAGGGATACACAGTGCCCAAACCATTCAAAGTCGAATCGCGCCACTGGATGCTTGTCGCCGCGTTGGCTATGGCCGCCTACGCCAGTTATACATTGATAGAACCCTATATCGGCCCTATCGTGATGGCTTTTATTATTTCACTGCTTTATTACCCACTGCATGAAAAGCTGGACAGGGTGATGCCTCGTTCGCCCAACCTGTCATCGGTACTGTCTTGTACCCTGCTGACTTTTATCATCGTGATCCCAATGCTGGTGGTATTCAGCTCAATCATCCATCAGGGCACCACCTTTTCCAAGGAAAGCTATACGTGGCTGACCTCCGGTGGCGTTCAGGAAGTCTTGGCCCATCCCTACGTGGTCAAACTGCTTACCCTTGTTGAAAAATACTCACCGTTCGAGCCGGTCGATACCCAGGTGATGGTCCAGAAAATAGCGGCAGCCTCATCAAAGTTTGGCGCCCAATTGCTCAATGTCAGCGCCCGCTTACTAGGTGATGCCACCAATTTCCTGATCAACTTTATGCTGATGCTATTCGTCTTGTTCTTCCTGCTCCGCGACCATGACAAGATAGTCCAGACCATCCGCCATGTGCTGCCACTGTCACGCAGTCAAGAAGATGCAGTACTCAATGAAGTCGAAGAAGTGGCCAAATCTGCGGTATTAGGCTCTTTTCTTACCGCCCTTGCCCAAGGCTTTGCCGGTGGTTTCGCCATGTGGATGGCAGGCTTCCAGGGGTTATTCTGGGGCTCAATGATGGCTTTCGCCTCGTTGATCCCTGTGGTCGGCACCGCGCTGATCTGGCTACCGGCCAGTATTTACCTACTGCTAATAGGTAAGTGGGAGTGGGCTGTATTCCTGATTGGCTGGGGCGCAATTGTGGTTGGCTCAATCGACAACTTCCTGCGCCCGCTACTGATGCAGGGCAGTTCAGGCATGAGTACGCTGCTGATCTTTTTCTCTATCATTGGTGGTTTGCATGTGTTTGGCTTGATCGGTCTGATCTACGGTCCGATCATCTTTGCCGTCACCTTGGTACTGTTCAAGCTCTATGAGGCCGAATTCCAGGACTTCCTGCACAACCAAGACCAGCACTAACTCATTTGGCTGGGGCACTAGTCCCAGCCTGCTTTTCTTATGAGTGAATTTGTGGAACAATTCGCGCCCCAACACAGCTTTCATCCATTCTTGAGGTCGTTATGTCATACAGTGCTGCCAGTCAGGTTGCTGCCCGCCAATTGGAGTTTTTTGAAAACCGCAAGGTTTTGGTGGCCGGTGAGCTAGCCGACGCTTTTCCCGTCGAGCTATCGCAGACCGCCTCATCGGTTACGATCTTCACCACCAACTTCGGCTACGCCCGCCGCATGTCAGCGCATACGGCTATCCAAACGGTTTTCGGTGCAGAGTTCAGCGACGATGCCGACATCGATATGATCCTACTGTATTGGCCGAAAGCCAAGGCCGAAGCCGAATACCTACTGGCCATGTTGTTGGCGAAGTTTGGACCGGAAACTGAAATCTGTGTGGTCGGCGAAAATCGCAGTGGTGTTCGCAGCATCGAAAAAATGTTCGCTTCGTATGGCGCGGTAACCAAGTATGACTCAGCCCGCCGCTGCAGCTTTTACTGGGGCCGCTGTGAACAAGCGCCATCAGCTTTCGATATCAAGGATTGGTTCCGTAGCTACCCGCTGTCAATCGCCGGCACCGAATTGACCATCCGTTCACTACCGGGCGTATTCAGCCACGGTGAATTCGACCAGGGTTCAAAACTGTTACTGGAAACCCTGCCATCACTACGTGGTCGCGTACTGGACTTCGGCTGTGGTGCCGGGGTCATTGGTGCCGTGATGAAAACAAAGAACCCGTCTATCGAACTGGAACTGTGTGATATCAGCGCCCTGGCCATTGCGTCTGCCGAGGAAACCTTCCGGGTCAACCAGCTCGAAGCCACCTTTACTGCAACTGACGTTTTTGCGGCGCTGAAAGGTCCTTACGACTACTTGATCAGCAACCCGCCGTTCCATGCCGGACTGAAGACCTTCTATGCGGCCACCGAAGACTTTATCGCCAAGGCGCCACAATACCTTCGCCAAGATGGTCAATTGGTCATCGTTGCCAACAACTTCCTGCGTTACCCGCCGCTTATCGAAGAAAGTTTGGGTAGCTGCGAAACAACAGCTAAAAACAACAAGTTCAGCATTTACGCCGCAAAAAAATAACCGGCTAAGGCCGGGGGCTCCCCCGGCTATTGCCCACATTAACTTACACGCCTGTATATTCCGGACAATAACCACCCCATTTGTGACGTCATAAACGTCAAATCTGTGTGTCGGAACACGCTTCTACACCCACTTTCTTGCCTCTAAAAAAAAACACAGTATAACTGGCTGTTATGGTGTTTATTCCGCAGTAGCGCCCCGTTAATTTCATCAATTACCGATAAAACACCAGCACTTAGTTCAATATCTATCAATATCAAGGGTATACCTTTGATTACAGCTTTGTCTCACAGGTAATTTCAGGCACCGGAATGCAGCAGAGTACCCGTTTCAAGCGGCTCCAGCACACCTTGATGCTGGCCTTTTTAGTATTGAGTATTACCCCGTTAATACTGTCGGCCCTATTCTTCCTCAACTCACATACCAAAGATCTGGCCGAACAAAGTACCAATCACCTCGCCTCTCTTCTCGACAACAAAAAGAAACAGCTCAACAACTTCTTTGTTGCCCGGGAATCAGAGGTACAAAGCTTTGCCCGCTCAGAACTGGCCAATGCCAGTGGTGGTCGCTTTTATGGCCTCGTCGGCGCCTACCATCAGCTCGGGGATATCTCGGAAGTTCTAGACAATACAGGCAGAAGCCGATACTACACCGAGACCCTGGCCAACAAATCACTCGGCGAGCAAAGTACCGGCAACTATGTCGGTCACGAACGCTACCGGCTGATGTACAAGCGCTACAACTGGGCTTACGAAGAATACCTAAAACGCTCAAATTTCAGTGATATCCTACTGGTCGATATCAACGGCAACATTGTCTATGCAGCCAACAGCCCGGAGATCTTCGGTATAAATCTGCCTCAGGCTTCGCAAACCTATCCGGCGTTGAGTCAGACATTTTCAGAAATCCAGCAAATAACCGAACACGCCCAAGACATGGTCGACCAAGTACCGGTGGCCTTTACCGATTTCAGCCCAGCACAAGGTGACGATACTCTATCAGCCTGGTTCGCCGCTCCCATCATCCAGCAGGGCTATTTGCACAGCTACGTGTTATTCAAGTTAAGCAACCAGTCAATCCAGGATTTCCTCAGCGATACCGGCAATAATTCCTATTCGGTACAAACCCTACTGGTAGGCCAAGATCACCATTCACGGCTACCTACCTCCAATGATGACCCTGCGTCTTTCTCCAGTAACAGTATCAACAGGGCTCTCGAAGGAGACAGTGGGGTCGGTAGCTTTGCCAACTTCAATGGTGTGCCGGTCCTTAGTGCCTTTGCCCCGCTTACCATTTTGGATAGCCCATGGGCATTGGTGGTCGAACTGCCCGAGGAAGAAGCGTTTGCCCGAATTCGTCAGCTGGAGGTTATTTTCTTTGTCGCCATGCTAACGGCTATCGGGCTAGTGATCATCGCCTCGCATTGGCTGTCGAATTCCATCACCGCTCCCCTGCTCCGGTTAACCTGGGCGGCTGAACAAGTATCGGCCGGGGATATGGATCAAAAAATCGAAGGGACCGAGCGTTGTGATGAAATAGGTCGTCTGGCGGTAAGCTTCGCCAGGATGCAGTCATCCGTCAGGGAAAAGATGGGCCTGATCCGAGAGCAAAACAATGAGCTGGAGCAAAACCTCCAAATCATCCAGCAGAAAAATAAAGAGCTGCAAACCGCCGATAAGCTCAAAGATGAATTCCTTGCCACCACCTCCCACGAGCTGCGCACCCCGCTGCATGGCATGGTGGGTATCGCCGAATCGCTGCTGGCAGGAGCCAACGGCCCAGTCCAGCACTCACAACGCCGCCAGCTTGAAATTATGATCAACAGTGGCCAGCGGTTGACTAACTTGGTCGATGACCTGCTTGACTACCACAAGATGCGATACGGGGATCTTGATATCCAGAAGCAAGCGGTGGATGTCGCCTCTGCCGCTAGGCTGGTACTTGAACTATCGAGCCACCTCCTTGGCAGCAAACCCGTGCGGATCATCAATCAAATCCCTAATGATCTGCCGCTGGTACAAGGGGATGAGCAACGATTGGAGCAAGTCCTCTATAACTTGGTCGGTAATGCCATCAAATACACCTCAGAAGGAAAAATCATCCTGTCTGCTACCATACTGGAGTCCCAGATCCGGATTCAGGTCGTAGATACCGGCCAGGGGATCCCCGCCGAACAGCTAGAGCATATCTTCGAGCCGCTGATCCAGGCCAACACCCAATCGGCCAACTACCGCCAAGGCTCAGGCCTGGGCCTGTCGATCAGCCGTCAGCTTATTACACTAATGGGGGGACGGCTGTATGTCAGTAGCCAACCGATGATTGGTACCACATTCAGCTTCACCCTGAACCTGGCATCCGACAGCGATATTGCCAGCAGTGAAGTGTCCAGTCGCAGCAACCACTTCCAAATCCCATCACCGGAAGCATACGCCTGTGAACTGGAAGAAATAGAGGAGAGCCCTGATGGTGATCTACTCCTCATTGTCGACGATGAACCAGTGAACCTGCAGGTTCTCCATAACTTCCTCCGTCTGGAAGGATACCGGGTGATCACTGCAGAAAGTGGCCCGCAAGCCCTGAAGCTGGTTGAAAGCCACCAACCGGTATTGATGCTGCTGGATATCATGATGCCGGAAATGTCAGGCTACGAGGTCTGTGAGCAACTGCGGCAACGCTACAGTATGCTCGAGCTGCCGATCATTATGCTCTCGGCGCTCGGACAAGTGCAGGATAGGATCCGCGGATTTGAATCCGGGGCTAATGACTACCTGACCAAGCCCTTCAACAAAGAAGAGCTGACCGCCCGTATTGGTGCACACCTCAAGGCAGGGCAAACCGAGCGACAACAACAAGAGAACCAACGTCTAGCTGAAGAGATCGAGCGTAGGGAGCTAGTAGAAAATAGCTTACTGGAAACCCAGAACCGCTTGCTTGGCTTACTTGAGTCCTCCAATGAAGCCATTCTCTGCGTTCAAAGTGGGGGGCGTATTCGCTATGCTAACACCGCAGCTGGCAAGCTCTTCAACCGCTCTCCGGAGCAAGTGGAACGCCACCATATCGAGGATATTCTGGCCACCCACCTCCCCCAAGATATCAGCCGAAGCCACCACTTTCATGGCAGCTTGATGTTCAAGGTTGGCGACAGCCTCATATCACTAGATACCGATGTCATTAATCTACCAGAAGAGTCGGGGCTGCAGCGGATGTTTATCTTTGATAATCAAGGCCAAACCAGCAGCCACCGGATAGAAGTGCTCGAAAATGCCATTGATGTCCTTTCAGGCTTTGCTTTCAACCGCAATAAGGACAATTTACAAAAACTGCGCCACCTCGGTGACGAGTTCTGCTCACTGGCCGATAAGCTGGAAGGCAATAACAACGGCAAGAGCAAGAATGATGCCTTACGTGAATTGCTGGTCGAGATCATGAAGGTAACTCTGACACAGTGGGAAGAGTCAACCCAGAAAACCAAATTTGAGCTGGCTGAAGAAAGTGGCCTGTGGCGGGTATACCTCGACCGCAGCACTCTGCAAACCCGCACATTAGATAAATACCTGCACTTAGAAACACTGCCAAAAACGCCGCGCTGGCGAACCGTGCTCAGTACCATTGACTTTGTCCTGGAGCGCAGCCCTCGTAATACCCCGGCCTATAAAGAACTGCTGACAATGAAAGATCAACTGCAGCATATCATCAACCAGTAGCAATACCTGAACGTGTAAAGCCTGCCTCGTGCAGGCTTTTTTTTGCCTCAAATTATCCCTCTAAAAACGCAAAAAACAGCGATATTCAGCGGTGACACACTGGCCAAAAACTCCGCAAAAACCGCCTTTGGTCAGGCTAATACCCCCGGTTTTACCGAAAAGTTTCGGTTTATGAGAAGGTAATCACAACAAACTCAAGCCATAAATTTTCCGCAAGGAATTAAGGGTAACTTTTGACTTCGTTACATAACCCACCACAACAAACCAACATAAACAACTGATTTAAAACCAGTTAACGAGAGCGGATGAATTTATCAGTATGAAACGTCGAAATGTAAATTGAGATCTTAAGCACACGGAATATATAGGCGAGCGCTAGATCACAGTCCGTTATTAACGTTTTTTACGGAAGAATAAATGAATTTAACGTTTTTGACGGGCAGCCTGATTGACCGTTTTGCCAATCAGGAGTTTCCTTAAGGCACACAGAGCCTGCAAGGCCATTTGTTCAGGTGCGTTACTCAACTTGAACAAAGCGGGTTCTTCCTCCCCGTAGATACGGGGGTTTTTCCATAAGTGAAACTAAAAGCAAAGAGTAAGGAACAGCTATGCTTGCCAATATAAAGAAAACCCAGTTAGCGCTAGCCGTTGTAGCAGCCGCTTCAACAATGTTTATCGCCCCTGTGGCGTCAGCTGCAGATCGCGCTGAGCTAACCATGGTTCCTAAGTTCTATCCAACTTTTGTACGTAACTTTAACCCTTACCTACAGACTCAATTGGACACTACCTACGACTTCTTGTTCGAGCCATTGGTTGTGTTCAACGAGCTTAAGGGTAACGAGCCAGTCATGCGTTTGGCGAAAGACTACTATATGTCTGACGACCTAATGGAAGTCACATTCGAAATCCGTGATGGCGTAAAATGGTCTGACGGCAAAACATTCTCTGCCAACGATGTTGCATTCACCTTTGAATTGCTGAAAAAGCACCCTGAGCTTGACCGCTCAGGTATCAACGCCCGTTTGAAAGGCGTCAAAGCGAAAGGCGATAAAGTGACCTTCAGCCTAACTGAAGCGAACTCAAACGTTCCTTACTTGATTTCCAAGGTGGCGGTTGTTCCACAGCACATCTGGAGCAAGGTAAAAGATCCAACGCGTTTCACCAACGAAAACCCTGTGGGTACCGGTCCATTCACCGAAATCGAGACCTTTACACCTCAACTTTACACTCAGTGTCGTAACCCGAACTACTGGGATAACGCCAACCTAGACGTAGACTGTCTGCGACTTCCGCAAGTTGGTGGTAATGACCAGTTCCTAGGCCAGGTACTGAGCGGCCAGTTTGACTGGACTTACGCCTTCATTCCAGATGTCGACAGCACATACGCAGCAGCAAGCCCAGATAACAAATACTGGTATCCTGCCGGCGGTTCGCAAGCATTTGTAATGAACTACAACTCGCCAAAAGAAGGCAACCACGAAGCAATCAACAACATTGACTTCCGCCGTGCTTTCTCCATGGCTATCGACCGTGAAACAATCATCGATATCGCCTTCTACGGCGGCGGTGTTGTGAACGACTACGCGTCAGGTCTAGGTCAGGCATTTGCTTCATGGTCTGATAACGCTGTTTATGAAAAGTACAAGCCGTACATGACCTACAATGTTGCCAATGCTAAAGCACTACTGAAAAAAGCAGGCTTCAAAGATACCAATGGCGACGGCTTTGTTGAGTCACCTGAAGGTAATAGCATCGAGCTATCTATTCAGTCACCAAACGGCTGGACAGATTTCAACAATACGGTTCAGCTAAGTGTTGAAATGCTTCAAGAAGTGGGCATCAATGCCAAGGCTAGCACGCCTGACTTCTCGGTCTACAACCAAGCAATGCTAGATGCAACATATGATGTCGCATACACCAACTACTTCCACGGTGCGGATCCATACACATACTGGGATAGTGCATACCACTCTCGCTTCCAAGCAAACGAAGGCATGCCTCGCTTCGCACTGCACTACTGGAATAACGAGAAACTGGATAACCTACTAGCTGGATTCTACAAAACGGCTGACCGTGACGAACAGGTGAAGATGGCCCACGCTATCCAGCAGATCATTGCCGAGAACCAGGTAACGATCCCTGTAATGTCAGGAGCTTATACCTCTCAGTACAATACAGCGCGCTTTACCGGCTGGTGGAACGAGAGCAATCCGAAAGGACGTCCAATGCCAATCACCAACACTCAAGAGCGTCTACTTCAAGTGCTTGACCTAAAACCTAAATCGTAATTTTCGCAATTTGCGGTGCGCACCTTGCGCACCGCCCCTTCAACCTTCCCCTTAGAAAGAACTATGGCCAGAGGTCAGGGAAGAGTGTGTCTGAAATCTGGTTTCAGTAACTGGATATTTTAAGGTGTGAGTTATGGGATTTTTTGTACGCAGACTTAGCTTTTATTTTATTGCGCTCCTGTTCGCAATAACGATTAACTTTATCATTCCCCGGGCGATGCCCGGAGATCCGGTCACCATGATGTTTGCCAATGCGGCAGTGCAAGTGACTCCTGAACGTATTGCCGCCATGAAAGAACTATTGGGCTTTGTCGACGGCCCGATGTACCAGCAATACTTTATCTATGTCAAAGGTATCTTGTCGTGGGACCTAGGGATATCAATACAGACCTACCCACAAACCGTTAACGAAGTATTGGGCAATGCCGTTGGCTGGTCACTCTTCCTAGCAGGTACCGCTGTGATCTTGGCTTTCTGCATGGGCTCGACATTGGGGATTTTTGCAGCCTGGAAACGTGGCAGTAAATACGATGCCTTTATTTCACCGGGTATGTTGGTTGTACAGGCTGTGCCACCGGTGGTCGTTGCCATGTTGGTACTCTACACCTTTGCTATCGGGACCAAATGGTTCCCGTCGACTTACGCCTATACCCCAGGTACTACGCCTGACTGGACAAGCTTGGACTTCTATCTGGATGTGGGTTATCACGCCGTGCTGCCATTGTTCTGTGCCACTATCATCCAGATTGGCGGCTTCCTGATCAATATGCGTAACAACATGATCAATCTGCTAAATGAAGACTATATCACAATGGCAAAAGGCAAGGGCCTAAGTGAAAACCGCATAGTATTCAAGTACGCCGCTCGTAACGCCATGCTGCCAAGTGTTACCGCCCTGTCTATGGCTATCGGTATGGCCATTGGTGGCCAGCTGATCATCGAAATGATCTTCAACTACCCAGGCCTTGGTACCGTATTGCTCAACGCCATTAATCAACGTGACTATCAAGTACTACAAGGCCAACTGCTGATCATGACCATGTTCATGCTGTTCTTCAACTTCATGGCCGACATTCTTATTGTTGCTCTAGATCCGCGCCTGCGTAAGGGAGGCAAATAATCATGAAAGGACTTATCAAGCTACTTTCCAGCAATACCAAGGCCCTATTTGGTCTGATCGTTATCGCCACCTTCCTCTTGGGAGCGATATTTGCCCCAGTCATCACTAAGCATGCACCGGACAAGCGCATCGGAAATCCGCACGAATACCCTGCTTTCGTCGTAAAGGCAGCCCAAAATAACCCGGACGGCTGGGTCGCCACAAATCTGGCTGACAACAAACGTACTCTGCGTATGTCAAAGGATGCGGACCATATCCTCGGAACAACCCGTTTGGGCCGTGATGTTTGGTCACAGGTGGTTTACGGCGCCCGTATCTCACTCGCCGTTGGTTTCGGTGCCGGTATTATGGTGTGCTTTTTGGCAACGGTCATTGGGGTATCAGCCGGTTACTTCGGCGGCCGGGTCGATGACATCCTGTCGGCAGCCATGAACATCATGTTGGTGATACCCCAGCTACCATTGCTGTTCGTGATTGCCGCCTTTATTGGCCAAGCCGGTCCTCTGACTATCGCCATAGTGATCGGGATGACCTCATGGGCATGGGGTGCCCGTGTAGTCAGGGCGCAGACGCTCTCCTTGCGTGAAAAAGAATTCGTCAAAGCCGCAGAAGTGCTGGGTGAATCTTCAGCCCGTATCATCTTTGTAGAAATTCTTCCGAACCTAATTTCCATTGTCGGTGCAAGTTTTATCGGCTCGGTAATGCTCGCCATTATGATGGAAGCCACATTGTCCTTCCTTGGCTTGGGTAACCCTAACTCCATTAGCTGGGGCACCATGCTCTACAACGTACAAGCTTCGTCATCCATGCTAGTCGGCGCTTGGTGGGAGCTATTGGCTCCGTGTATCGCCCTGACATTCATTGCTATCGGTCTGTCGATGCTGAACTTCGCCGTTGATGAGATCGCCAACCCGCAGCTGCGTTCTCACAAAGGCATGCGCCGTTGGAAAAATATGGCAAAAGAAAACCAGAAAGCTGAAGCAACTATCGCGACTCAGCCAGCCCTTGAAGGGGGAGAGAAATAATGAGCAATCCACAAATTTCTATCCGCAACCTGTGTGTTGACTACATTACAGACGCCGGTGATGTACGTGCGGTAAACGACGTCAGCTTTGATATTGGTAAAGGCGAAATATTTGGCCTGGCAGGCGAATCTGGCTGTGGAAAATCCACCGTCGCCTTCTCCTTGATGCGCCTGCACAAGCCACCAGCTTTCATTACCGGCGGTGAGGTTATCTTCGATGGCCATGGTGACATCTTGAAATTCAACGAAGCACAGATGTCCGCATTCCGCTGGAGTGAGATCTCGATGGTGTTCCAGAGTGCGATGAACGCCCTGAACCCGGTTCTGACACTGGAAGAGCAATTCTGCGATGTGATCATGCGTCATACCGCTATGACCCGTCAGCAGGCAGTTCGCCGAGCAGAGGGTCTATTGGAAATAGTCGACATCCACCCAAGTCGACTGCGTGATTTCCCGCACCAGTTCTCCGGTGGTATGCGCCAACGCCTGGTCATCGCCATCGCGCTGGCCCTGAACCCGAAGATGATCATCATGGATGAGCCGACCACGGCCCTCGATGTGGTGGTACAGCGTGAGATCCTGCAGAAGATCTACGCCCTGAAGGAAGAGTTCGGCTTTTCCATTCTGTTCATTACCCATGATCTATCACTGATGGTCGAGTTCTCCGATCGTATCGGCATCATGTATTCCGGTGAGTTAGTCGAGGTCGCGCCATCTAAGCAGATCCTCGAAGACCCTTTCCATCCCTATACCGAAGGACTGGGGAGCTCTTTCCCCCCACTAACCGGACCCAAGCCCCGCCTGAAGGGGATCCCAGGCAACCCGCTCAACTTATTGGAAGTTCCGACTGGGTGTCGCTTTCAGGCCCGCTGTAACAAGGCCCATGATGCCTGTTTCAGTCAACCGACTCAGCTCCGCCAACTGGAACCCAGCCGTTTTAGTAACTGCCACCTATTTAACAAAAGCAGTTAGAGATTAAGGAATAGGAAGCATTATGAGCAAGCCAATCGGACAACCAATTATTGAAGGGAAGAACCTGATCAAGGACTTCTCGGTTAACAGCAACTCACTGAAAAAATCCATGATGCGTGCCATCAACGACGTGTCATTCAAAATGTACAAAAGCCGTGGTCTGGCCGTCGTCGGAGAATCCGGCTCGGGCAAGTCGACCACGGCCAAGATGATAGCCAAGATGTACCCCCCGACAGGCGGTAAAATCGAGTACTACGGACGCGATATTGCCACCATCGAGAAAAAAGCCGATCTCATGCAGTACCGCCAAGGGATCCAGATGGTATGGCAGGACCCGTTCGGCTCGTTGAACCCTACACATACTATTTTCCATCATGTTGCCCGTCCTCTTCTGATCCATAACAAGGTCAGTAAAGGTAACAAGAAGGAGCTGGAAGAAAGGGTCTACGATCTGCTCGAACAGGTCGGTCTGATCCCACCAAAGGAGACGGCGGCGAAGTACCCACACCAGCTTTCCGGAGGTCAACGCCAGCGCGTTAACCTAGCAAGGAATATTGCCGTCGGCGCCGAAGTTGTACTGGCTGACGAGCCGACATCCATGCTGGATGTCTCTATCCGCGCCGGTGTCCTCAACCTGATGGAAGAAATGAAATTCGAACGTGAGATGGCACTGCTGTATATCACCCACGATATCGCTACAGCCCGCTATATCGCTGAAGATCTTGCCGTCATGTATGTCGGTCATATGGTCGAGTGGGGAGACACAGAAGAAATCATCCACGACCCGCAGCACCCCTATACCCAACTGTTGGTATCCGCTGTACCGGATCCGAAGAAATCGATCCACGAAAAGCTTAAAGGCAACAAAGGGGAAATTCCTCTATGGACACCAGAGAGTCTTGGCTGCCCATTTGCTGGCCGCTGCACACATGCAACAGACAAGTGCCGCGAACAGCTACCAGGGATCACCCAACTCTCCGACAACCACTTCGTACGTTGTTACCTGTACGAGAATTGATGGAGGAAACATGCAGCTGTTAATTAATCATTTAGGCTACGAGCAATATGGCCACAAGCAGGCGGTTATCCAATCGGCATCAGAGGTTGATGTCTTGCATGCCGAGCTGTTATGTCGTCGCAACCATCAGCCTATTATGCAGCTGCCTCTTGAGGCCTGTGGTCCGGCCGATCAATGGCATACAGGGCTCACCTACACAATCGATTTTTCCGCACTCACCGAGTGCGGGGAATACCAACTGCGTGTCGGTGAAACCTTGTCAGAACCATTTGCTATCGCCGAGGGGCTATTGATGACTCGCACCTTCAGCGATGTCCTGCACTATTTTAAATCCCAACGCTGTGGCGGTAAGTTTGACCTTGCTGACCAAGCGATTCCGGTACTGGGCACCGACACCCGGGTCGATGTCCGTGGTGGCTGGTATGATGCTTCAGGCGATGTTAGCAAGTACCTCAGCCACCTATCTTTCAGCAACTATTTTAACCCCCAGCAAATCCCTATGGTGGTCTGGAATATGCTGACCGCCTTCGACACCTTGTCCGAGGAACCAGCATTTGCCGCTTTCAGCCGCGTTCGTCTACTTGAAGAAGCCCTACATGGCGCCGATTTCCTGTTAAATATGCAGTCTGAGCGAGGCTTCTTCTATACCACGGTATTCGATAAATGGAGCAAGCAAACCGACCAACGTGAGATTTGCAGCTATGCCCACCAAAGCGGTGACAAAACGGATGACTACCAAGCAGGCTTCCGCCAAGGAGCAGGCATAGCCATAGCCGCTCTAGCCGCTGCTAGCCGGATCCTACGAGGCCCTGCCGCATCACAAATTGAGTATCCTGCGGTTAACAGCGCCCGTTACCTCGCGGCAGCCGAACAAGGCTATTGGCACCTAATCGAATGCAACCAGCAATACCTCGATGACGGCTGTGAAAATATCATCGATGAGTATTGTGCTCTGCTGGCAGCAGTAGAGTTATTCCGTGCCACCGACAATGGCGACTTCCTCGAGCAAGCTCGCCTATGGGCCGGCAAGCTGGCCCAACGTCAACACAGCGATTCGCAGCAGAATCATTATTGGTCCGCCAACAGTGATGGCTCTCGTCCCTACTTTCACGCAGCTGAAGCCGGGTTGCCGGTCATCAGCCTGCTCCACTACTTAGCGGTTGAACCGGAAGCAGAACGCCAACAAGCATTGAGCAATGTCGTCGCAAATGCCGTCGCCTTCGAGCTAAATATTACCCATGAAGTCGCCAATCCCTTCGGCTATCCGCGACAGTACACCAAACCTCTGGATGGCAAGAAAGCGTCGGCATTTTTCATCCCTCACCACAACGAGACAGGCTATTGGTGGCAAGGTGAAAATGCTCGCTTGGCTTCCCTTGCCTGCATGGCATTCCTCGCTTCGGGCAACTCCGCATGCCAGCCACTGCGGCCACAATTAAAAGCCTATGGTCAGCAACTGCTGGATTGGCTGCTGGGCTTAAATCCTTTTGATATCTCGATGCTTGATGGTCATGGCCGCAACAACCCGGACTATCTGCCGGAGCTGGGCTTCTTCAATGCCCGTGGTGGGGTTTGCAACGGTATCACTTCGGGATTCGACAACGAACATGACATCGCCTTTAACCCGGCCGCTCAACATCAGGACATCTTGCAAAACTGGCGCTGGGGAGAGCAATGGATCCCCCATGCAGCTTGGTATTTGTTGGCCGTAACGCTGCAATATAAGGAGCGACACAATGACTGATCCAATTCGCTATTTTGTCGGGGTCGACGGTGGGGGTACCTCTTGCCGTGCTCGGATCACAGACAGCGACGGCCATGTATTGGGCGAGGCCAAAACGGGCAGCGCCAATATCATGCTTGGTGCCAAACTCGCCATGGCCTCTATCGTCGATGCCATTGCCACTGCCGCAGCTACGGCCGGGCTGAACACAGACAGTTACTCATCAATGTCTGTTGGCCTAGCACTTGCCGGTGCCGAACAGCAGTCGGCTTGGTATGAGTTCATGTCCCAACCGCATCCGTTTGCGACAGTTACCCTCAATACCGATGCCTACGGGGCCTGCCTTGGTGCTTGGGGGGGAAAAGACGGTGCCATTCTCATCGCCGGTACGGGTTCATGCGGGATCCTGCTTAAAAACAATGAGCAACATGTGGTCGGCGGCCGCGAGTTTCCCATTTCAGATCAAGGTGGGGGTGCCGTGATGGGGCTTCGCCTTATCCAGAAGGCTCTACTGGCACATGATGGGATCTGTCCAATGACTCCGCTGGCTGAACATGTCATTGACCATTTCGATCAAGATATCGATGCAATCGTCAGCTGGTCAAAAACGGCACGCCCTTGCGATTACGGACAATTTTCACCCGCGATTTTCTCCCACGCCTACCAGGGGGATGCACTCGGTATAGAACTTCTCAATCAAACGGCAGCCGACATTGAAATGTGGATGATGGCCCTCGTCAACCGTGGGGCCGAACAAATCTGCCTGATGGGCAGCATTGCCGAGCGGATCAAGCCTTGGTTGATTCCACCTTTGCAGCAGCGCATCACCGCCCCTCAAGGTGATGCTATGGATGGTGCGCTGGCAATGGCCCGCGCTAACCACAACCTTTACCCTTTGTGAGGTTGCTATGAGTTTTCGTCTAGATTTTGTCGTCATAGAACAGCAGCAAGATCAGTCCCGCTTGGCCCTGACGTTGCACAACTTATCGGATAAACCGCTGGCTCAGTGGTCACTGCATTTTACGTTTGGCCGCTGGATTGACTCATCCAGCTTGACTCATGGCGAGCTGGAACAAACTGGAAGCTACAATATTTTAACTTCCGGCCGCAAAGAAGCACTAAAACCAAATGGTCACTTCTATACCGAGTTTACCGTTGGTACCAAACCTTTCAGTCTATTGGACGACGGGATCATAGATGCCTTTATCAGCAGCGGCAAACCGACGTCGTTGATTAATCCGCTGCCCGTCGAGATCACCGCTTTTGGCTTGCAACATCCTCAACTCAAGCGTCATACCACAGCGCTTGAGACCGCAGCGGAAATCAATATTATTCCAGCCCCACAGCACCTCAAACCACTGGGGAGCTACTTTACCCTCTCTCAGCACACCGCGATTGAGGTTGACACACCTCTTGCAGAGGGGAGCAGCCGTTGGATAAGCACAGAGCTTGAAAACCTGCTTAATGAAAAGATGGCAGTTCACGCCGCAGGTTGCATCCATTACCAATACCGCGAACACCTCGCGAACAGCGCCTATCAACTATTGGTTGAGCAAGACGATATTTGGCTCATGGCCAGTACCGAAAGCGGCTTTAGCCATGCCACCGCTTCCTTGTTGCAATTGCTGCCTTCATCCCCTTGCCACCAGGCAGACACTGCCTATCGTATCCCCATGGTAGAGATCTGTGACGCTCCGTATTTTGCCCACCGTGGCATGATGCTTGATTGCGCTCGTCACTTTCATCCCGTCGAGCGGATCAAGTTTTTACTCGATCAGCTAGCGCGTTTCAAATTCAACGTCTTCCATTGGCACCTTACGGATGATGAGGGCTGGCGGATTGAGATAGATGCCTACCCGGAATTAACTCAAACGGGCGCCTGGCGGGGGCCCAATGAGCCGATCCAACCGCAATTTACCACCATTGGTCAACGCTATGGCGGCTACTACAGCAAACAAGATGCTCGCGAGATCATCCGTTATGCTGCCGACCGCGGCATCATGGTGGTCCCTGAAATAGATATACCGGGGCATAGCCGAGCGGCCATCAAGTCGTTACCGGCCCTACTGACCGATCCCGATGACAAATCGGTTTACCGCAGTATCCAAGGCTACAACGACAATATCCTGTCGCCAGCCCTGGAAGGCACCTATACCTTTATCACCAATGTCCTGGATGAAATCAGTGATCTTTTCCCTGCCCCATACCTCCATATCGGTGCCGATGAAGTACCTTCGGGCGTATGGGCCGATAGCCCCGCTTGCCATGCTCTAATGGAAAAGCATGGTTATGAGGATCCCAAGGAACTTCAGGGCCATTTATTACGTTTTGTCGAAAAGCACCTTAGCAACAAAGGCAAACGGATGATGGGCTGGGAAGAAGCAACCGAGGGTGACAAAGTCAGCAAGGACACCATCATTTTCTCCTGGCAGAGCGAAGACGCTGGACTGAAATGTGCTCAAGCTGGCTATGACGTCATTATGCAACCCGCTCAGGCAACCTATCTCGACTTAGCACAAGGTGAATCTGCCGATGAAGCAGGTGTCGATTGGGCGGGTAAGCTTCCTTTGGAGCAAGTCTACCAGTACCACCCCTTGGCCGAACTACCGGCCGACGATCCTGCCCACCACCACGTCAGGGGGATCCAGTGCGCCCTGTGGTGTGAGTTAGTCAATAGCCAGAGCCGACTCGAATACATGCTCTACCCACGCTTGCTCGCCATTGCAGAGGTCGCTTGGACAGCCCCTGAAAATCGCAGCTGGACCGATTTTACGGCCCGCCTCACTGGCCAGTTCGCTTATTTGGACAAAGTAGGCATCAATTACCGTCGCTGCGAGTAAGGCGCAGGACAACGATTACAATAAAAGGATTAAACCACCATGAAATACGGCTTTTTTGATAACGACAATAGAGAGTATGTGATCACTCGCCCCGATGTGCCCGCACCTTGGACCAACTACTTGGGAACCGAAAAGTTCTGTACCGTTATCTCACATAACGCAGGCGGCTACTCTTTCTATAACTCGCCAGAGCACAACCGGGTGACCAAGTTCCGCCCGAATGCCACCTTCGACCGCCCGGGCCACTACGTCTACTTGCGTGATGATGAAACCGGGGACTATTGGTCTATCTCCTGGCAACCAGTGGCTAAAAGCCTAGATGAAGCCAACTACGAAGTTCGCCATGGTCTGTCTTACTCTAAATTTAAGTGTGACTACAACGGCATCGAAGCAACAAAAACTCTGTTTGTACCCAAAGGTGAAGATGCAGAAGTTTGGGATGTCGTGATCAAGAACACGTCAGATAAGCCACGTACTATAAGTGCTTTCTCTTTTGTTGAGTTCTCATTCAGCCACATTCAATCTGACAACCAAAACCACCAGATGTCTTTGTACTCTGCGGGGACATCTTACAAAGATGGCGTGATCGAATACGATCTTTACTACAACACCAATGATTTCGAAGGTTTCTACTACCTAGCTTCTACGTTTAATCCAGACTCATACGACGGTCAACGTGATAGCTTCCTTGGTGCCTACCGTGATGAAGCAAACCCACTTGCCGTTGAGCAAGGTAAGTGTTTCAACACCGCGCAAACGTGTTACAACCACTGTGGCTCTTTGCATAAGCAATTCACCATTCAACCAGGTGAAGAAGTACGCTTTGCTTACATCCTAGGGATCGGCAAAGGTAACGGAGAGCGCCTAAGAGAAAAATATCAAAACCTTGAAGAAGTCGATGCCGCTTTCGCGGGGATCAAAGCCCATTGGGATGAACGCTGCGCCAAGTTCCAGGTTAAGTCGCCGAATGAAGGCCTAGACACCATGATCAACGCTTGGACTCTATACCAAGCAGAAACCTGTGTAGTCTGGTCACGCTTTGCCTCGTTCATTGAAGTCGGTGGCCGTACCGGTTTGGGATACCGCGACACCGCACAGGACGCCATTTCGGTTCCACATTCTAACGCGGCTATGACCCGCAAGCGCCTCGTTGACCTGCTACGCGGCCAAGTAAAAGCCGGTTATGGCTTACATCTATTTGATCCAGACTGGTTCGATCCAGAAAAAGCCGACGTCGAACCATCCAAGTCCCCAACAGTCGTCCCAACACCGAGTGACGAAGACAAGATCCATGGTATCGAAGATACCTGTTCTGACGATCACCTATGGCTGATCCCAACCATTTGTAAATACGTGATGGAGACCGGTGAAGAAAGCTTCTTTGATGAGGTGATCCCCTATGCCGATGGTGGTGATGCAACTGTTTATGAACATTTAAAAGCGGCCCTCAACTTCTCAGCAGAATACGTTGGTCAAACTGGCATCTGTAAAGGTCTACGAGCTGACTGGAATGACTGTTTAAACCTTGGCGGCGGCGAGTCAGCAATGGTCTCCTTCCTTCACTTCTGGGCACTCGAAGAGTTCATCGAGTTGGCAAAATATCTTGGCAAAAGCAAAGATGTTGAGACATATACCGAAATGGCAGCCAATGTCCGAGAAGCGTGTGAACAGCACCTTTGGGATGACGAAGGTGGCTGGTACATCCGTGGCCTGACCAAAAATGGCGAAAAGATAGGCACTGCCCAGCAAACCGAAGGACGTATCCACCTTGAGTCCAATACCCTCGCGGTATTGTCTGGTTTGGCATCCCAAGAGCGCGGTGAACAAGCGATGGATGCTGTGGACGAGAACTTATTCTCTGAATACGGCCTTCACCTGAATGCACCTTCTTTTGCAACCCCGAATGATGATATTGGCTTTGTAACCCGTGTTTATCAGGGCGTAAAAGAAAACGGGGCTATTTTCTCTCACCCTAATCCTTGGGCTTGGGTCGCGGAAGCCAAGCTAGGCCGCGGTGATCAGGCTATGAAATTCTACGATGCCCTTAATCCATACAACCAAAATGACATTATCGAAAAACGCATTGCCGAACCCTACTCCTACGTGCAGTTCATCATGGGACGTGATCACCAAGATCATGGTCGTGCCAATCACCCATGGCTGACAGGAACATCCGGCTGGGCTTACTTTGCAGTGACCAACTTCATTCTAGGCGTACAAGCAGGCTTTGCTGGATTGACGGTAAACCCTTGTATCCCAACTAACTGGCCTGGTTTTGAAGTCACGCGAGAATGGCGAGGAGCAACGTACCAGATCAACGTCGAAAACCCGAACGGCGTAAGCAAAGGCGTTCAGTCAATTAGCCTCAACGGCGAAACCATTGAAGGGACAATCCCTGTTCAACCTGCAGGCAGCATTAACACTGTGACTGTGGTTATGGGCTAATGAGTTTGGGGCGCAGTTTGTGCCCCGTCTATCTACGAGATAATAGGAGTTCCATTATGATCCAGTTTGGAACCGGTGGCTGGCGCGCCCTGATAGGGGAAGAGTTCACCAAAGATAACGTCCGCTTGGCCGCCCAAGGGCTAGCCAATATCATGATATCCGAGCAAGTCACTGAAAACGGCTTTGTTATTGGTTATGACCGCCGCTTTCTATCAGATAAAGCGGCCGCTTGGTTTGCCGAGGTACTCGCAGCTAACGGCATCAAGGTCAGCTTTATCAACAAGTTCGTTCCGACCCCGATCGTCATGTTCCAAGCAATGAAAACCGGGGCGACATATTCCGCCTGTATTACCGCCTCACATAACCCGGCTGACTACAACGGTATCAAGGTATTTATCGAAGGGGGGCGTGATGCCGATGAGGTCATCACCGCCAAAATTGAACAGCAGGTGGCCAAGCTGACGGCAGCCGATGTCCGTGCGGTTGACTTCGAGCAAGCACTTGACGACCAACTGATCACCTTGATCAATCCGATGAACGACTTTGTCGACTCCATCATCGATTTCATTGATATTGACGCGATCAAAAAAGCCAACCTGCGCGTTCTGATCGACCCGATGTTTGGTGTGGCGAAGAACGCCCTGCAAACCGTCTTAATTACCGGGCGCTGCGATGTCGACGTGATCAATGACGGCCAAAATCCAGCGTTTGGCGGTTTGATGCCATCCCCCAATGCGGCCACCCTGTACCGCTTAAAGCACCTTGTTGCCCATGAGGGTTACGACATTGGTATCGGTACCGACGGCGATGCCGACCGACTAGGGATCATCGACGAAAAAGGCAACTTCATCCACCCTAACGAAGTCCTATTGCTGCTCTATTATTACCTGCTTGAATACAAGGGGTGGACAGGCTCCGTGGTACGCAATATTGCCACCACCCACCTACTCGACAAAGTCGCTGCAGATCATGGAGAGAAAAGCTTTGAAGTCCCGGTCGGTTTCAAGCATATCAGCTCGCAGATGGAAGCCGATGACTCATTGATCGGTGGGGAAAGCTCGGGCGGCCTGACGATACGCGGTCATATCAAAGGCAAGGATGGGGTTTTTGCGTCCAGCTTGCTGGTAGAAATGATCAGCGTTACGGGCAAAAAATTGTCAGAAATGCTCGATGAGATCTATGGCAAATACGGTTATGCGTATACCGCGGAAGGTGACTGTACTTTCCGCCCTGCTGACCGTCAGCGCCTTTACGATAGGATATACATCAACAAAGAGCTGCCTGATTTTGAATGGGATATTGAACGTGTCAGCTATGCTGACGGTGCCAAGGTATACTTCAAAAATGGCGGCTGGGCATTAGCCCGCTTCTCGGGCACAGAGCCTCTGTTGCGACTATTTGCTGAAATGGAGAATCGCGAACAGGCGGAGAAAGTAGTCCGACAGTTGAAATCATTCTTGAACTTGTAAGTTTCCCTCTTTCTCAGCGCTAGCCATACCACTGCCTTGGCTAGCACTGAGGATACACGTTGAGTCCTAAAGTAACACGCGCATAGCTGTTACATTTCGCAGGCTTATAGCCTTCGCGGCAAGGGTAGCTTCGCTACCCTTTTTCTTTACCTACTGCCTACCGAGGCTACAAGATCTGCTCCCAACTCAATAGAGTCAGCGCTTTGGCCTGCTCACATTGGTGCTTCTGGTAGATATAATGGCAGTTTTCCTTTGAAGACTGCCGGCAAGCACTCGCATATTTTTCATGGGGCAAATGTAAGGCATCATAATCCCGGTATAGGGCAAAACTTGCGTTGCTTTTAAACAGCCGCAATGCCAGCTCGGCATCCTCGCCTCCCCACGAAGTGAATGCTTCGTCAAAACCACCGACTTCACGCAACGATTCCGTTTTCACCAAAGCATGGCAAGTCCAAAATATCACCCAAGGATTGGTCGTTTTGCCAAGGTCGAACTCATACTGAGCCAATAATGACTCGCGACAATCCTTGAGCTCCGGCTGGGCTTTCAGGCTCTCAAAGAGCGGCTCGATCTCCTCGCCACTTAGAGGCTGTTTCACTATATCATGCTCCAGAGACTCGAACTCATCGAACCCATATGACAACCCAACCAGCACATCACTCGGTTGCTCGTCCTGCTGGGCTAAATGCTTTTCCAGCAGCAAGCTGGAGGCCAGCATTCCCGAGTCGAAAAACAGCACATGATCAAAATCAGCATGCAGAATCCCTATGTTGCGGGCTTTAGCCACCCGGAATCCGAGGTCTTCTTGGTAAAAGTACTTCACCGTCATCTCTGCAGTGTATTTTTCAACAATCGACTGGGTCCCATCCTGAGAGCCATCATCAACAATAATAACTTCAAATCGCTCTCGTTCCAGCGACTGCTGGCTCAACGAACTGAGCGTCATATCAAGCAACTGCTCACGATTATAAGTAGGAACAACTACGGATATTCCATTCTTCATCTTTTATCACCATAAGAAGCCATAGCAGGCTATGGCCCAATCTCGAATACTCAATACTAACGGCCTATCCATGGCCGCTACGACAGTACTACTCACAGCCTACAATATATTCAGCCAGTGCCGACAGCCTACGTGTATATGCAGAGAGAAACGGCTCAACTTGCTGCACCTTATGTATATTGGTATTAATCTGGAACCGACCAACAATACACTGCTCTTCATTGACTGTTGCCTCGGCGTAGATCAGCACATTCCGATCTAAGTCAGGATGTTCATACATCTTCGAGGTTGCGCTTCCCCCCGTGGCCGGCGATAGGTCTTCCCGGCTATTTACAAGCTGTTGTGCCACAGGCAATAGGGGCTGTGGCGACAAATCACTTCCTCTTTGCAACGACACCTGATAATTAAACAAGAACTCCGGGTGGGGAAGCCGAGACATGGCCTGACGCAACTGTAAGTCTTCATGCATATAACGCAGTGCTCCATAAGCCATCCCGCCATACGGCGCTGCACAGATCTGCTGATGGATCTGTTCTATCGCTTGCCAGTTATCTTCCGGTAGAGACGCAAGATCAATCACTATATAGCTAGGGTCCAGCAACCAACCCACAGTTCTCGATAAATCCAGATCAATATATGGCAAGGAGCGAGCCGACATCGCGTTCTCAGTGACAAATACATCATGTCCGCTCCAGTCTCGGTAAGCCAATGCGATACAAGCAATATGGATATGATTTTCCGGAATCGCGCTAAACGTCTTAAGCCGAGTTAACAACACTTGACTCAATTCCACACTTATCACCTGCTCCAACATCAGGGTATGAGCAATGTCGTTGGCCCCAGCCGCGTAATGCCTCGGCATCGGCTTATAGTTCTGCCACGGAAGCGTAAGCCAATACTCACGTTCATGACCTGACAACTGGTTGGCAAAAACTGTCAATGCTTCAGCCCACTCTTTCACCGAACCGGTTTTGTACGGATAGCGCATCGGCTCGCCATTAAGGCGTTGTTGCAAGAAATCCATGAAATCCTGCTGTAGCAAATACCGCGAATAACCGTCAAAGATAATATGGTGGAGTAGATAGAAAATCCGCGCTTCATTCCCCGGCAAACGGAGGTAATAAATTTTAATTGGTGCCTGTGCCAAATCGATAGTCGCAAGTTTCTCGCGCAAAATCCCAACAAGATCCATGTCAGTCACACTTTCACCTAAATCCATAACAACCACAGGGTTGTCGTGCAAAAAGGTTTCTGGATCAACGATGGTCTGACGGTAGTGTTCACCATCAAGGAATAATCGCTGGCGTAAAATATCATGCTGCAGAGTCAAGGCAGCATAGGCCGCGGCAACATCCTCCGCGCTAATTTTCTCACTGTCTACGGTCCATAGTTCGTAAACATTCCAGTGGGTAATTTCCTCACCACGCCGAAGCAACCAATGAATGATTGGTGTTAGCGGCACATCACCAGTGACCGGCTCAGATTGACTCAGCGTATATCTCTTCCTCATCGCTGAACGCTTATTCTCGACAGACGCTAGACGCAGCGACTCGACAAGCAACTCAACCGTCGGATAACGCTGTATATCTTGGGGGGAGACCGAAAAACCGGACTGCTTCATCTTAAACAGTAAGGCAAGGCTGATGATCGAATCCCCCCCAATAGTAAAGAAATTATCTTCGATGCCGACCCGCTCCAACCCAAGCACGTCTTGCCACAGGGTACACAGCTGCTGCTCCTGCGCATTGCGCGGGGCGACATACTGCGCCGCATTGACCCATTCCGGCT